>NZ_JAUSZL010000002.1:1220219-1525274 GCF_030817535.1 Streptomyces sp. V3I8
GGGCGTCGCGGCCACCCGCCGCCTCGTGGACCATCCCGGTCTCGCCTCGGTGACCGGCGCCTACTTCCACAGCGAGGAGCAGGCCTCCGTCTCGGAGCCCCGGGCCCTCGACGCCGAGTACGTCGGCCGTCTGGCCGCGCTCACCGGCCGGCTGATCGACGACGTGACCGTCTGACGCACGGCGCGGGCCCCTCCGTCTCTCTCGCCCCCCGCCGCCCCACCCCTGCCCATGAACCGTCATCGCGCACCAGGAGCACTCTCATGACACATACCTTCATCAGCGCCGTCGTCCCCGCCGGCGCGGACGCCGTCTGGCGGACCGTACGCCCCTTCGACGGCATCGACGTCTGGCATCCGGCCATCGAGTCCAGCGTCCTGGAGGAGGGCGGACCGGCCACGGTCGGCTCCCTGCGACGGCTGCGGTTCGCGGACGGCACCACCGTGGTGACCGAGCGCCTGACCGCCCTCGACGACACCGCCCGCACCTTCACCTACGAACTGGTCGAGCATCCCTTCCCGGTACGCCGCAGCGTCTCGACCCTGCGGGTCACACCCGTCACCGACACCGGCGAGGCGTTCGTCGAATGGTGGGCCGACTCCATGGAGAACGCGGCGGACTCCGCCGGCGCCCAGGCTCTCGTCAGGGAGCTGTACGGCAGCGGCCTGTCCGCTCTTCGGCAGCGCTTCGCCCCGGTGCGCGACGCCGTCACCGGCTGATTTCGGTCCGCGGACGAGCCTCCGGCGTGCGGACGCGTGTGACGGCGTGCCCCTACCGGCCCGCTTCGGCCGCCGCGAGCAGCAAGTGAGCGGAGTTGAGCAGGAGTCGGCCATCCGCTTACCCGGTGTCCGGCACACGGGCGCGGTGGCCCCGCCGTAGGCTCGCCACGAGTCGGCCGGTCCGCCGCGCCCGTGTGCCGTGGTGACGCGCGGCCCATTCCGGCGGTCCTCGAAGAAAGGGAAGATGCCGTGTACACCCTCATAGGTTTCCTCGTCGTCCTGGTCGGACTGACGACCATGGCGACGATCGAGAGCCGGGCCCGCCGGCTCGACCGGCGGATGGCCCGCCTGGAACACAAGCTCGACCTCCTGTTGAGGCACGGAGGCATCGAGGACGACGACCCCGCCCTGGCGGAGGTGGCGGCCCTGGTCCGGGCCGGGCAGGACATCCCGGCGATCAAGAAGTACCGCGAGGCCACCGGTGCCGGTCTGCTGGAGGCCAAGGAAGCGGTGGACCGGCTCAAGGGCTGAGACCGGCTGCGTCCTGGACGGGCAGGGTCAGACGGCTTGCGCACCGACGACCGCACACGAACAGGACGGAAACGGACGAGGGAGCGGGGACGGACGCGGGAGCGGGCCTCCGCGCCGTACGGGGGCAGGGCAGGTCCTTGGCGGTACTCGTCCTCTGTACCGTGGTGCTTGCCGCCGTGGCCGGACTGCTGGCGACGGCGGCGGCTTTCGTTTCGGACTGTCCTGGCCCCGTTTCACGCAGGCGTGGAACGACATGCTCGCGGCCGGGCGGTCCGAGGACTCCGACCCCGCCCACCCCGAGTCCGTGCTGCTGCCGGCTCTCGGCGCGCTGCCTGCCGTCCTGCTGGTCGCCGGTCTCGCCGGCGCGGTAGTGCAGACGGCTTGCGCGGTGTGTGTCACCACCGCACAAGGAGCAGGCAGGGTGAGGGGAGCACGTCACCTGTGGCGGCGGATCCGGCCCCGGCTCGGGCGGGTCGTCGCCGTCCACGTACTCCGCGGCACTCTCGTGCTCTCGGCGGTACTGGCGAGCGGGGTCGTCCGGGTGGGCGTGGGCATCGCGGTGGACACGTCGACCGGACTCGATCCCTTCCGCGGGGGTGGGCCGTTCGACACCCTGGGCGGGCTCGCGCCGATGCTCGCCCCGGGCGCGGTACTGCTCCGCGTGGGCTTCCTGCCGGCCCCGGCCGCCTGCCGCCGTGGACGGCCTCGCGCCCCGGGCCGCGCTGCGGCGCTCGTGGTCGCTCATGCGGCGCCGTGCCGCCCGGCCCTGGGCCGCGGGCGCCTGCCTGCTCGGCGCCGGCTGCGCGGGCGCCGTCCTGCTGCTGGTGCGGCAGGTCGCCGAGCCGCTGCGCGCGGCCGTCCGTGAGGCGGTCCTGACCGGCGTCACCCACAACACCCAGGTCGCCCACGCGGCCGGAGTACTCGCCCCGGTGGCGGCGGCAGCGCTTCTCTGCACAGCCCTCGTCCTCCCCCTGACGCACACCTACCTCACGGCCGCCTACCTGCGCCTGCGCGCCGGCCGACAGGTGTGAGGGCACGAGACACCTCGGCAGGCGGAAGTGAGCACATGTGAGCGCTTCGGGCCGCCTCGCGTGAGCAGTCGTGACCGGCACGATGGAGTCAAGATCCGGGAACGGCCGGACGGCTGGTGCCCCGACCCGCACGGGCGCCGCCGTCCGGAGCGCTGAGACGGCGCTCCCGCCGGCCCGTCCCACCACTCCTCTGCTGAAAGTCGTTCCATGCGCATCCTGTTCTCCGGCACGCCGGCCTACGGCCACCTGCTTCCGCTGCTCCCCTTGGAGAGGGCCGCCCGCAAGGCCGGTCACACCACGGCGTTCCTGACCCACGCGTCCCTCGGCGACCTCGTCGCTCCCGCCCCGGTCCTCCCCGCGGGGGCGTCCCTGGAGGAGACACTGGATGAGTTCCACCGCACGACCGGTACGAACGCCGCCGAGGACATGAGCCCCGCCACGGCAGGCGAGTTCTTCGGCGGCATCCGCGTCGACCTGGGCGCCGACGCGGCGCTGGCGGCGGCACACGACTTCGGCCCCGACCTGGTCGTCGCCGAGACGGCGGACTTCCTCGGTCCCCTGGCCGCCGCACACCTGGGGGTGCCGTGGGCGTCCCACGGCGTGGGCATCGCGCTGGAGGCGCCGCTGGCCGAGGCCATGTGGGCGACGGCCGCCGCCCGCGCCACGGCCCGTGGCCTCGCACTGGCCCGGCCGTTCGCGTCGGTCGACCCCTGGCCCGACTGTCTCCAGCGCGACGACTGGAAGCCGTCCCGCGACCGGATCACCGTCCGCCCCGAGGCCCACGAGTCCGAGTCCGGGTCCGGGTCCGGCGCCGGCTGGGAAGCACCGGCGTTCCCCGGCCGGGAGCACCTGCCGCGGGTGCTGGTCACCCTGGGCACGATCGTCGACGACCCGGAGGCGCTCACGGAGATCGTCACCTCGCTCGCCGGGCGGGAGGTGAACGTCGTCGTCGCCCTCCCGCCGTCGTCGGCGGACGGAGCACTGCCCGTGGCGGGCGCCGGCGTGCACGTCACCGGCTTCGTGCCCATGCGGCTCCTGCTCCAGGGGATGGACGCGGTCGTCTGCTCCGGCGGTGCCGGCACCGTGCTCTCGGTACTCGGCGCCGGTCTCCCCCTGGTGATCTGGCCCCTCGGTCTGGACAAGCCCCTGAACGCCGAACGGACCGCCGCCCTGGGAGCCGCGGAGGTCGTCGGAGGAGCCGGGGAGGCCGGCGAGGCCGTCGTCCGCGTACTGGAGGAGCCGTCCTACCGTGCCGCGGCCCGGAAGGCCGCCGCGGACATCGGCGCGATGCCCCGGGCCGAGGACGTGCTGCCCCTGCTGACCGCCCGCCTCGGCTGAACCGTCGGACCCGCACATCGGGCATCGGGCATCGGGCGAGCACGGGTTCCGTCGCCGACCGGCGACGGAGTGGAGAAGGAAGCATGTACGCGATACGACAGTACGAGTTCGGACCGCCGCAGACCCTCGTGTACGAGGAGACGGACGCTCCGCCGCCCGGCCCCGGCGAGGTGCGCCTCGCTGTCACGGCCGCGGGCGTCCACCTCATGGACACCGTCCTGCGCGCCGGGCGGGAGAGGGGAATGGCGCTGCCGCGGCTGCCGATGACACCGGGCCGGGAGGCCGCGGGGGTGGTCGACGCGGTCGGCGGCGGCGTCGGGGAGGACTGGCTCGGCGCGCGGGTCGTCGCCTATCTGGGGCACGAGCGCAACGGCGGATACGCCTCCCTCGCCGTGGCACCGGTGGAGGCACTGCATCGCATCCCCGGCGGACTCGACGACGCGGCCGCGGTCGCCATGATCGGCACGGGGCGCACCGCGGTGGGCGTCCTGGAACAGGCCGCCCTGTCGGCCGAGGACGTCGTCGTGGTCACGGCGGCGGCCGGCGGGATGGGCACGCTGTTCGTCCAGGAGGCGCGGCGGGCGGGCGCCCTGGTCGTGGGTCTGGCAGGCGGGGGACACAAGACCGCGCGGGTGCTGGAGCACGGTGCGAACGGCGCCGTGGACTACGCCCGGCCCGGCTGGCGGGAGCGGCTGGCCGAGGAGCTGGGGGGTGCCGCCTCCACCGTCGTGCTCGACGGGGTGGGCGGCCGGCTCGGCCGGGCCGCCGCGGAGTCGCTCGGCGCTGGCGGTCGGCACCTCTTTTTCGGCTGGGCCTCCGACGAGGGGCACTTCACCCGGTTCGACGCGGACGAACTGGAGAAGTACCGCATCACCTCCGAGCTGGTGGTGGGACCGTCCCTCTTCGCGCTGCCGGGAGGAATCCGCAGGCTGGAGGAGACGGCCCTGTCCTGGGCGGCGACCGGCCGGCTGCGTCCCGTGGTGCGGTGCTTCCCGCTCGCCGACGCGGCCGGGGCGCACCACGCTCTGGAGACCAGGGCGACCGTGGGAAAGGTCGTCCTGCGCCCGGAGGCGGCGCCCCGGCACTGAGCGCGCCTCCTCGTCCGCCCGCCCCCGGTGTGCCGGGGGCGGGCCGACCGGCCCGTCACGGCGGCGGCAACGGGCGGCCCTCCTCCTCGTACCGCCACAGGATCTCCTCGATGCGCGCGGTCGCGGCCGTCAGATGGCGCCGGTAGGTGCTGTACGGCAGCCGAAGCCGTCTGGCGGCCGCTTCCTGGGTGGGCGCCCCTTCGATGAACGCCACCGTCGCCGCGCGGTGCTTCCTGTCGCCGTCGCGGTCGGTGACGAGGGTGTCGACGGCGTTGGTGAGCACCTCGCGCAGGGACATGCCGTGGTCGGCCACGAGACGGCTGCCGCGCAGGGGGTTGGCCTCCAGTGCCCGGGGCCGGCGCAGGTCCCGCAGGGCGGAGCGGACCGCGGCGGCGAACTCCGCCCGGCCCAGCCGGGGCGTGCCCGGCGCGGCACGCCCGTCCCCTCCGCCGTGGGGCGGTGTCCCTGCGGGATCACCTGGGAGCCCGGCCCCGGCAGGGCTGCCACCCGCCCCCGAGAGCATCTGCTCCTGCTTGTCGGCCAGCCACTCGCCGGGTGGCGTACCACGCCAGTCGTGGGCGAAGATCCGGTACGCGACCCCGCCGACGGTGACGGCCCGCGGCAGCGGCGTCATGTCGCAGAACTCCATGTGCGCGTTCCAGAACCCGTCGTCGCGCAGCACGATGAACGACCACGCCGGCCGCGAGTCCCGCAGCAGTTCGCCCAGCATCCGCCAGAGCATCAGGTCCATCACCGGTGAGGGCCGCTGGTAGTGCTGCGGGTGGACGTGGAACCGGCCGAGGGCGATGCTCTCCCCCGGCCGGAGCGGGCCGTGCGCCGCCACGTGCCGCCAGGCCGCGGCGGCGACCGGGTCCTCGTCCCGGCCCTGGAAGGGTGCGGGCCGCAGCCAGGCGGAGAAGGCCACGGCACCCGCCCGGCTCCTCAGGCGCTGCACCCGGAAGTCCTGCGGCCGGGCACGCAGCCAGTACCGGACCACCGCGGCCGAGTCGCCGCCCTCCCCCTGCTCGGCGAGGGCGAGGACGTCGGCCTCCAGCGACGGACGGTACGGACGGTCCTCGACCAGACCGGGGGTGTACCACCCGTGGGTCTCGGCCATGTGCCCCTGCGACCGGTGGAGGAACTGCAGAGCGCCCACGGCCTGCAGGAGCCCGTCGGCGGAGGCGGCGCCCACCCGGTCCAGCAGGTGCGCGTGGACACGTCGGTAGAGCTGGTCGTGCCCTTCCTGGTCGCGCCACCACAGGTCGGCCGCGAGCGCCTCCCGTACGACGTCGTGCGGGAACAGTCCCCCGGCACAGTGCTCCATGTACGGCTGGTCCCTGAGCCAGGCGAACAGCTCGGGCGCGTCCTCGCCCACCACGGCGCGCAGCAACGTCTCGGTGGTCAGGTGGGCCTGGGCGCACACTTCGAGGGCGAGGCGGTGCCGCGGGCACGGCACGGTTCCCAGGATCTGCCGCAGCAGCCGCGCCATCACCTCGGGAGCGGGGGCCCAGCCGCCCGGCACGGGCGGCGGCCCTTTCTCGGTCCGCGCGACGTGGGCGGCCAGCACGAGCGCGAGCGGATGCCCCGCGGCGAAGGCGAGCAACGGCCGGTGCCGGTCGGCGGCGACACCGTTCTCCTCCAGAAGGACCCGCGCCTCGACGTCGTTCAGGTCACCGAGCGGCACCGGGACGAGCAGCTCCGCCCAGCCGGGGTCGGCGGACCACCGCACGTCCGGCGCATGCCGTCCCGCCACGACCACGACGGCGTCCTCGGGCAGGTCCAGCAGGAATTCCTCGCGCAGCCAGTCCTCCAGGCCCTGGCAGCGCTCGAAGGTGTCGATCAGCAGCAGCGCCCCCGGCTCGCGCGCGCAGGCCGCCGCCCTCCCGAACGCCTCCGGTGTACCCGGTACGGTGCGGCCGTCGACGTGCACGACCGGTCTGCCGACGGCGCGCGCCTCCTGGGCGTACCGCCGCAGCAGCGCCGTCTTGCCGATGCCCCCGGGGCCGTGCACGTACAGCACGGACGCCGCCCCCGGGACCCCGGCGAGAGCGTCGCGCAGCAGGTCCAGTTCGGCTTCCCTGCCGACGAACACGGCATCCCTCGTCCGGTGGACGCGGTCGGCGATCGTGCCGCGTCGCGGTGCGTGCATGCCCTGCCTCTTCGTTCTTCCAGCCTGCCCGACACCGGTGGTGAGCCCCGGCGGTCGGATGGATCAGCGCGTCCCCGGACGCCGGTCAACCCTAGACGAACGCCTGGTGGCCGGACCGTCGCCCCGTCATGTGCCTCGTCGTCCGGGAGGGGGTGTCGGGAGGGGGTGTGCGGGGAACGGCCGGTCGCCCCTTCGTGGTCGCGCCTTCTCCGCGTCCGCGGCCGATGGGAGAATCCGGCCCGCGTCCTCTACGCACCGGCGCGAGCCAGCGTCTCCAGAGGGCCGACCAGGATCTCGGAGAAGGCGAGTTCGGCGGCTCCGACGAGCACCGCGTCGTCGCCGAGTTCCCCCACGCGCAGCCGCAGGCTCTCGCGGGAGGGTTTGAGGGCGAGACGGTTGATACGGCTGCGGATCTGGGCGGCCGAGGCGAGGAACACCTCGCGGAGCGTCCCGCCGAAGACGACCGTGCGCGGGTTCAGCACATTGACCAGGTTCGCGACGCCGATGCCGAGCCAGTCACCGACGTCGTGCAGGGCGGCGCGGGCGGTGATGTCGCCCCGGTCGGCCGCTTCGACGACGGCGCGTACCGCTTCCCGGCCGGTGGCCGCCGGGTCGCGCCGCGCGGCCTCCAGCAGAGCGCGCTCCCCTGCCTCGGCTTCGAGGCAGCCGCGCGCCCCGCAGCCGCAGGGCCTGCCGTTTCGCGGGTTGATGACCATGTGCCCGATCTCGCCGCCGTATCCGCAGTCGCCGCTCAGCAGTTGGCCGCCGGTGATGACACCGCCGCCGATACCGATGTCGCCGTGCAGGTACACGAGGTCCTGGCAGCCGGTTCCGGCACCGCGCAGGTGTTCCGCGAGCGCACCGAGACTGGCCTCGTTACCCACCAGGACGCGAAGGCCGAGGTCCAGCCGGCGCATGAGTTCCTCGCCGAATTCCTCGTCCTCCCAGCCGAGGTAGGGGGCGGCGCGGATGAGGCCGTCGGGCCGGCGCACCATTCCGCGGACGGCGGCGGCCACGCCCACGCAGTAGGTGCCGTGCCGTGCCGTGGCCACCATGTCCAGCGCGGAGCGGGCGAGGACCTCGGCCACCTTGCCGGCGTCGCGACCGCCGGGGAGCACGGAGGTCTCCCTGCGGTCGAGGAAGGCCCCGCCCAGGCCGATGCGGGCGGCGGCCAGCCGGTCCACTCCCACGTCGAAGGCGAGGACGTAGGCGCGGTCGGACTCGGGCCGTACGACCAGGGACGGCCGGCCGGCCCGGCCGGTCTCACGGGGCAGTTCCTCGCGGACCAGGCCGGCCGAGCCCAGCTCGCTCACCAGACCCAGGATGGTGCTGCGGTTGAGTCCCATGCGCTCGGCCAGGACGGCCCGCGACATGGATCCGCCGATGTGCACATGCCGGAGCAGGGTGCCGAGATTGTGCCGGCGGATCTCCTCCTGCGAGGGACCGGCTTTCATGGAACCCCAGACGTCATCGTTGTACGGCCCGGCGACGGGACAGCGCATCCACGCCTGCGGCCACCAGCAGAACCGAACCCGTGACAGCGTACTTGACCCCTGAGCTGTACCCCATCAGTCCCATACCGTTCTGGATGACCGCGACCACCATGCCGCCGAGCACGGCGTCGACGACCCGCCCCCGCCCGCCGAACAGGCTCGTCCCGCCGATCACGGCGGCGCCGACCGCCAGCAGCAGCACGTTGCTCCCACCGGTGTTGGGGTCGACCGAGTTGCCCCGGGACGCGGCGATGATGCCTCCGACCGCGGCCAGGGAGGAGCAGATGACGAACGCGGAGATCCGGATGGCCGCCACGTTGATGCCGGCCCGGCGGGCCGCCTCGGCGTTACCGCCCACCGCGTAGATGTGCAGGCCGAACGAGGTGCGCTGGAGCAGGAACGTACCGGCGACGAGCAGGACGCCTATGACCGGCACCACGATCGGCACGCCCTTGAGCGAGTCGACGATGATGTTGCGGCTGCGCTCCTGGTTGAGCAGGTGGACGGCGATCGCGCCGAGCACGGCCAGGCCGCCGATCCTGACCGCGAGCAGGGCGAGGGGAGCGGGGGCGAGTCCGTGCCGCCGCCGGCGGTTCCGGCTCTGCCGGAGCTGGACGGCCGCATACCCCCCGACACCGACGGCGAGCAGTACCCAGCCCAGCGCGGGTGAGAGGTTGTTGTTCGCGACGGCCAGGATCGTCTCGTCCTGGATCGAGATGTTGGTGCCTTCCTTCAGCAGCATCAGCACGATGCCCTGGAATCCCAGGAAGGCCGCCAGCGTGACCACGAACGAGGGAATGCCGACCTTCGCCACCAGCAGGCCGAGCACCAGGCCGATGACCGTGCCGGTGAGGATCGCCGCGCCGGCCGCGCCGTACCAGGGCCATCCGTGGTCGGTGAGCAGGATGGCGAGGACGGCGGCGCAGACCCCGCTGGCGTATCCCGCGGACAGGTCGATCTCGCCGAGGAGGAGGACGAAGACCAGGCCCATGGCGATGGCGATGCTGCCCGCGCCCTGGGTCAGCAGGTTGGCGAAGTTCAGCTCGGACAGGAAGACCGGACGCAGGGCGGCGAAGAACACGCACAGGACGATCAGGCCGAGTACGGCGGGGAGGGCGCCCAACTCGCCGCCCCGTACCCGGTCGACGTAGTTCCGGGCGGCCGAGCGCAGACTCGCGGCTCCGGCCGCTCCGTTCTTCTTCGGCGTACCAGGACCGTGCGGCAGTTCCGGCTTCTCGGGGGCGACTGCGGCGGTCATGCGGTGACTCCGTTGCTGTGGGCGAGGCCGAGGTCCCCGCTGCGGCCCGAGGTGATGAGTTCGACGACCTGGGAGTGCGTCACGTCCGACGTGCTGACCTGGGCGGCCATCCGGCCCAGGTAGAGGGCGGCGATCCGGTCGGACACCGCGAAGACGTCGTTCATGTTGTGCGAGATCAGGACCACGGCGAGACCGTTGTCGGCCAGTCGCCGGACCAGTTCGAGTACCTGCGCCGTCTGTGCGACACCGAGCGCGGCGGTCGGCTCGTCCAGGACGACGACCTTGCTGTTCCACAGCACGGCCTTGGCGATGGCCACGGTCTGCCGCTGGCCGCCGGAGAGGCTGGAGACCTGCTGGCGGATGGACTTGACGGTGCGGACCGACAGCGCTTCGAGGGTCCGGGTGGCCATCTCCTCCATCGTCGTGTCGTCCAGGACGAGCCCCCGGCGCTTCTCACGGCCGAGGAACATGTTCTGCACGATGTCGAGGTTGTCGCAGAGCGCCAGGTCCTGGTAGACGATCTCGACGCCCAGGGTCGCCGCCTCACGCGGGCTGTGCACCTGGACCTGCTCACCGTCGAACCAGTACTCGCCGCCGTCGAACGGGTGGATCCCGCCTATGCACTTGACCAGGGTGGACTTGCCTGCGCCGTTGTCCCCGACGAGGGCGGTCACCTCCCCCGGACGGACGTCGAAGGACACATCGTGCAGTACCTGCACGGCGCCGAAGCTCTTGTCGATCCCGCGCAGTCGGAGAATCGGGGTCGCTGTCATGGAAGACGGCTCCTTGGGGTCGTGAGGTCGCGGATCCCGGGGAGGTGAAAACCCCGCGGCCCACGGTCGGGCCGGCCGGTCGGCCGGGGCTACTCGATGCCTGCCTTGGCGCACAGGGCGGCGTAACTGCCCTTGCAGAGCTTCTCCTTGGTGACGTAGCCGTCGTCCACGACGTCCTTGACGTTCTCCTTGTAGATCGCCAGCGGTGTCTCCAGCACGGACGGCACCTCGCGCTTGCCCTTGGGGTCCTCGACGGTCGCGTTCGTCTCGCCCTTCTTGCCCCTGGCGAGGGAGACGGCGAGCGCGGCCGTGGCATCGGCCTCTTTCTTGACCGCCTTGTAGACGGTCATGCACTGGTCGCCGGTGAGGATGTTCTGCAGGGCCTGGACCGTCGCGTCCTGGCCGGTGACCGGGACCTCGCCGTTGCGCTTCTGCTTGCGCAGGACGGCGATGGCCGCGTTGCCGAGACTGTCGTTGGCGGCGAGTACGCCGCCGGTCTTCGGCTCGCTGGTGAGCATCTGCTCGAAGATGGTGCCGGCCTGGGCGCCGTCCCAGTCCGGGACGGACTGGTCCGGGCCCTTCACGTAGGCGCCCGACGTGTACTTCGGACCGAGGACGCCGTTGTAGCCCTCGGCGAGGAGAGTGGCGTTGTTGTCCGTCGGTGAGCCGTTGAGTGTGGCGACGATGGGCTTCTTGGCCTTCTTGTCGGTCAGGCACTTGCTGAGGCCCTCGCCCTGCAGCTTGCCGACCGCGACGTTGTCGAAGCTCACGTAGTACTGGGCGGAGCCGCCGAGGGTGAGCCGGTCGTAGTCGATCGTGGCGACACCCTGACCCTTGGCCTTGTCCAGAACTGCCTTGCCCGTGCCGCTGTCCAGGTTCACGATCACCAGGACGTTCACACCGCTGGTGATCATCTGGTCCGCGATGGTCTGGAACTCCTGCTTGTCGCCCTGCGCGTTCTGGATGTCGAACTCGACGCCCGCCGCCTTGAACGCCTCGGAGAGGTACTTGCGGTCCGCGGTCTCCCAGCGGGCCGAGGACTTGCTGTCCGGGAGGATCACACCGATCTTCGGCTTGTCGCCGGAGCCGGAGTCGGAGTCGGAGCCGGAGTCGCCGTCGTCCGACGAGGAGCCGCCGCAGGCAGTGAGTGAGCCGGCCAGTGCCATCGAGGCGGCGGTGAGGACGAGTCCTTTGCGCATGGGCAGGGTCCTTTCTGGTGGTACGGCCGGACGACCGGACGTACGAGGTGACGAGAAGGAAGCCGAGAAGCACACCCTCGGGGGAAATGCCGGGTGTCGGACGATCCGCCCGGCTGAATGTTGTGAGCGGGAACTTACGGCGCTTCGGACCCCGTGCCCAGACCGCGGGAAGCGCTATTTGTCATCCGCCATAACAATTAGGTGACGCTGCCGCACTCTCGGTACCGGCCCCGCGAGACGCCGAGGAACCGGTCGAAGCAGCACCCGATCGACGCGGGCCGGCCGCCCGGGGACGACGGCGGAGGAGTCCGCCCAGATCAAGGCGCCGAGGAAGGAGAACGCCGGACCCGGACGCCGGTCCGCAGGACGGGCGTCCTTGAACGGGAGCAAGTGATCGGTTCGTGGTGAAGGAGCAGCGGGGCCTGGAGACGGATCCTGAAGACGGACACCGATCCGCTGAACGCACGAGCCCGGGGAGCGGGGCCGATGCCCGCTCCCACGGCCGGACCGGTCACCGCGGGCTTCGGGACCTGCCTCCCGGCGAGCCGCCGGCCGGTTCTCCGGTGCCGTCCGAAGACCCCTCGCCCGCGATCACCTGCGCGTCGGGGTCCCGTCGCGGGGCGGCGCCGTCGAGGCGCGTACCACGAGTTCGGTGGCGAGTTCGATGTGGTGGGACCCGACCTTCTCGCCGTTGGCCAGTCGGAGGGCGGTGCGCAGGGCGGCACCGCCCATCTCCCGCAGCGGCTGGCGCACGGTGGTCAGCGGCGGTGAGGCCATCTGGGCGAGGCTCGTGTCGTCGAAGCCCACCACGCTCAGGTCTTCGGGGATGCGCAGGCCCCGGGCGCGGGCGGTCTCGATGACACCGACGGCGATCTCGTCGTTGCCGGCGAAGATCGCCGTCGGCGGCTCCCGCAGGCCCAACAGCGCCGTGGCGCCGAGCAACCCGGTCTCGTAGGTGAATTCTCCGGGCCGGACGTAGGCGTCGGGTACCTGAGCTCCGCCCGCCTCCATGGCGGCGCGGTAGCCGTGCATGCGGGCCTGGTTGCATACGGCCATGGTCGGTCCGCCGAGATAGGCGACGCGGCGGTGGCCCAGGGAGAGCAGGTGCTGGGTCGCGGCCAGGCCGCCGGCGAAGTTGGTCGCCCCGACGCTGTTGACGCGGCTGTCCGGCAGGTGCAGGGGGTCCAGCACGACCAACGGCAGCCCGGAGCGGGCCAGTTCGTTCAGGTGCGCCGTGGTGTACACGCTGGTGACCGCGATGACGGCGCGGCGCCCGGCGGAGAGCAGGTCCCGGGCCCAGTGCGGGGCACTGGACGCCTTGCTGACCACCACCGAGGCCCCCAGTTCGGCGGCGGAGTCGATGATGCCTTCCAGGGTCTCGGCCACATACGTCTTGAGGCCGCCCTTGAACTGCACTTCGATGCTCGGGATCTCGACGGCCCCGGTGTGGCGGAACACGGGCGCGAGGTAGTGGTGCTCATGCAGCAGTTCCTGCACCCGGGTGCGGGTGTGCGGCGCCACGTCACCGCGGCCGTTGACCACTTTGGACACGGTCGCGACGGAGACCCCGGCCACTTGGGCGATGTCGGCCAAAGTGGTGCGCCTGGCGTTCGGTCGCATCGGTTCCTCTCAGCCGTACGTCCACGGTGCGGTGCGCCGCCGGTCAGGCCGGCCACGTGGGTGGAGCCGGTCAACCGTACGGTAACCCGGCACCGGGCCGGTCCGGGGCGGCGCCGGGGGGGCGCCAAGGGGGTCCCCGTCCCCGACCCATCGGATGCCCGCGCCCGCGGCCCGGTGAGCGGGCGCTGTCACGCACGGGCTCCCGGTCCGTCCGTCGCCGCCTTCGGTCACGGGCTCCGGGCGGCTGCCGGCCCGGCTGCCGCCGAACCGCGCGATCACCCCCTCCGGCGCCGTTCCGGCCGCGAGGACACCGGCCCGGCCGAGCACGGGCGGTAGCGGGCCCTGCCTGCGCGGCATGACCTGCACCGACGGCATGTCAGCCGCGGCCGTCGCATCGCTTCACGTTATCGACCGGGCCATTTCGAAACGTTTTCGATCCCGGTAAAGATCCCGGTAAAGATCCCCCAAGGATCAACCTCTCCCGAGATTAAGCGGTTTGTTGCCGACCGACAACGCACTTGCACACGCCTTGACACAGCGTCAGCCCGAAACCTAATTTGCACGGACAGAGTTCGGAGAAGGCGATTTCGAAAACCTTTCACCATGACTCACGAGAAGCCGATGGCTCTCGGGTGCGGAGAAGAACATGGCGCTCTCCCGACGTACTCTCCTCGGTCTGGCCGCCGGCGTGCCGGCCTCGGCGGCGCTGGCGGCCTGCGGCTCGCCCGGCCCCGGCAAGAGCGGCAGCGGGACCACGTACTGGTACCTGAACGGTCAGCCGCAGGAAGGCGTCAGAGCCGGCGCGGTGGAAGCCTTCAACAAGGCCCACTCCAAGGAGCAGATCGAGGACTTCACCTTCCAGAACGACGCGTACAAGACGAAGATCAAGACCGCCATCGGTGCCGGCAAGGCGCCCACCCTCATCTGGGGCTGGGGCGGCGGGACGCTGCGCACCTACGTGAAGGCGGGCCAGGTCGAGGACCTCACCTCGTGGTTCGGCGAGCACCCCGAGGTCAAGAAGCGGCTGCTGCCGTCCTCGTTCGCCGCGGCGACCGTCGACGGCAAGATCTACGCGATGCCGTGCGAGACCGTGCAGCCGATCATCCTCTACTACAACAGGAAGGTCTTCGAGCAGGTCGGCGTGCGGCCGCCGAAGTCCTGGGACGACATCATGGCGCTGGTGCCCAAGTTCAACGCGAAGGGCATAGCGCCGTTCTCGCTCGGTGGCCAGTCCCAGTGGACGAACATGATGTGGCTGGAGTTCCTGTTCGATCGCATCGGTGGTCCGGAGCTGTTCCAGGCCGTCATCGAGGGCGAGAAGAACGCCTGGTCCCACCCGGACGCCATCACCGCGCTGACCAAGGTGCAGGAGCTGGTCAGGGCCCACGGCTTCATCAAGGGCTTCTCCTCGATCACCGCCGACTCCAACGCCGACCAGGCGCTGCTGTACACCGGCAGGGCCGCGATGATGCTGCACGGCGCCTGGTCGTACGGCATCCAGCAGGCCAGGGGCGGGGACTTCGTCCCCAGCGGCGCGCTGGGCTACATGAACTTCCCGCCCGTCGAGGGCGGCAAGGGCGATCCGGGCAACACCGTCGGCAACCCGGCTCAGTACCTGTCCATCTCCTCGAAGGCCGGCGCCAAGCAGAAGAAGGTCGCCAAGGACTACCTGGCCACGGGTGTCCTCCAGGACGCCGAGGTGAAGAGGTGGATCGACAACGGGTCGGTTCCGATCCGGCTGGGCACCGAGAAGCTGCTGGCCGCCTCCAAGAGCGCCGACTTCCTGCAGTTCACCTACGACATCGCCACCAAGGCCAAGGTGTTCGGCCAGTCCTGGGACCAGGCCCTCACTCCGACGCCCGCCGCGGCCATGCTGGACAACATCGTCAAGTTGTTCCAACTGTCCATCTCGCCCAAGCAGTTCGCGAGCAACCTGAACGCGGTCACCGGCACATGAGGTCACCCGCCGGCCGGCCGCCGCGTCGCGCACCGCGCAGCATCCTGCCGTGGCTGGCGGTGCCGGCGCTGGTGGTCTTCGTCGGCTTCGCCGTGATTCCGCTGGTCGGTGTCTTCGCGCTGAGCTTCACCACATGGGACGGGATCGGCGCGATCCACCTGTCGGGGACGGCCAGCTGGCGTGCGGTTCTCACCGATCCCGGGCTGCCGCACGCCCTGCGGGTGACGTTTCTGGTGATGGCCGTGTCCTGGGCCGTTCAGACGCCGCTGAGCATTCTGCTCGGCACGTTCATGGCAGGCCGCCAGCGCTACCGTGCGGTGCTGGGCGTCGTGTACTTCATCCCGTTGATGCTCAGCTCCGCGGCGATCGCGCTCGCGTACAAGGCCCTGCTGGACCCCAACTTCGGTCTCGGTGCCGGGCTGAGGATCGAGGTGCTCAGCCAGGACTGGCTGGGGCGGCCCGGGCTCGCGTTCGGACTCGTCGTCTTCGTCGTCTCCTGGCAGTTCATCCCGTTCCACTCCCTGATCTACCAGGGCGGTGTCCAGCAGATCCCGAAGTCCCTCTACGAAGCAGCACAGTTGGACGGGGCCGGACGGATCCGGCAGTTCTTCGGCATCACGCTGCCCCAACTCAAATACACCGTCATCACCTCGTCCACGCTGATGGTGGTCGGGTCGCTGACCTTCTTCGACCTGATCTTCATCCTGACCGAGGGCGGCCCCGGCGACGCCACCCGGGTCCTCGCGCTGGACATGTACAAGCGGGGATTCAGGGCCAGCCTGATGGGGCCGGCCAGCGCCATCGCGGTCATCCTGGTCCTGGTGGGTCTGGCCCTCGCCCTGCTGCTGCGCCGGCTCGGCGGCCGGGACGCCGGCGCGAGCCAGCTCGAGGGGGCCTGACGTGACCACCACGCGGACCGAGCCGCGACCACCGCGGAAGGCCGCCCGGCGCGAGCGGCACCGCCCCTCCCGTCCGGCGAGCCGCCGACGCAACTGGGCCGGCGGCCTGGCCGGATGGCTCTGGCTCCTCGTCGTCGCCGTGCCCCTGTACTGGAGCCTCATCACCAGCTTCAAGGCCCAGAACCGCTACTACGCGAGCAACCCGCTGGTGCCGTCGGGCGATCCGACACTGGAGAACTACCGGCTGGTCGTCGAGTCCGACTTCCTCCGCTACTTCGTGAACAGCGTCGTGGTCACCGCCGGCGCCGTCATACCGGCGGTCGCGTTCTCCTTCATGGCCGCCTACGCGATCGTCCGCGGACGGCACATGCGGGTCCTTCGCGCGATGAACGGGCTATTCCTCATGGGCCTGGCCATCCCGCTGCAGGCCACGGTGATCCCGGTCTACCTGATCATCATCAAACTGCGTCTGTACGACAGCCTGCTGGCGCTGATCCTCCCCTCGATCGCCTTCGCCGTCCCGCTGTCCGTACTGGTGCTCACCAACTTCATCCGCGACGTGCCCAAAGAGCTGTTCGACTCGATGCGGATCGACGGTGCCACCGAATGGACGACACTGTGGCGGCTGGCGGCGCCGCTCACCCGGCCGGCCGTCCTCACCGTGACCATCTTCAACGCCCTGACCATCTGGAACGGCTTCCTGCTGCCGCTGATCCTCACGCAGAGTCCCGACCGCCGGACCCTGCCGCTCGCACTGTGGACCTTCCAGGGCCAGTACGGGGTCAACGTACCGGCCGTTCTCGCCGCCGTCGTCCTCACGACCCTGCCCCTCCTGGTGCTGTACGCGTTCGGCCGCCGCCAGTTGTTGAGCGGTCTGACCGCCGGATTCAGCCGTTGACCGACGCCGTGGCCGTGGCCCGGGCCGACGCCGTGGCCGGTGGCCGGGCGAGGCCGATCCGGGCCGATGCCGGAGCCCGGACGCGGTCCGCCCCGCCCTCGAGTCCTGCTCGTCCACCTGGTTCGCCCGTCTCACCTGACCGAAGGTCTGACGGGCATGGGAGGAAAGTGAACCCCGACGTGACCGTAGAGAACACCCCCGACCTCTCCCTCTGGAACGACCCCACGGTGTCCGTCACCGCGAGAGTCGACGCCCTCATCGACGCGATGACCCTTCAGGAGAAGACCGCCCAGCTGTACGGAGTATGGGTGGGCGCCTCCGACCAGGGCGGTGAGGTGGCCCCCCATCAGCACGACATGGAGGAGCCCGTCGATCTCGACGCCCTCCTGCCCACCGGGCTGGGCCAACTGACCCGGCCCTTCGGCACGGTCCCGGTGGACCCCGCCCTGGGGGCGCTCTCCCTGGCCCGCACCCAGACCCGTATCGCCGCCACCAACCGGTTCGGCATCCCCGCTCTCGCGCATGACGAGTGTCTGGCCGGCTTCGCCGCCTGGGGGGCGACGGCCTACCCCGTTCCGCTGTCCTGGGGCGCCACCTTCGACCCGGACACGGTGCGGCGCATGGCCGCCGCCATCGGCCGCGACATGCGTGCCGTCGGCGTCCACCAGGGACTCGCGCCCGTCCTGGACGTCGTGCGCGACGCCCGCTGGGGCCGGGTCGAGGAGACCATCGGCGAGGACCCGTACCTCGTCGGTACCATCGGGACGGCCTACGTGCAGGGCCTCGAGTCCGCCGGGATCGTCGCCACCCTCAAGCACTTCGCCGGCTACTCGGCCTCGCGCGCCGGCCGTAACCTCGCCCCCTCCTCCGTGGGCCCGCGTGAACGCGCCGACGTTCTGCTGCCCCCCTTCGAGATGGCGATCCGTGAGAGCGGCGCCCGGTCGGTGATGAACGCCTACACCGACACCGACGGCATGCCCTCCGCGGCCGACGAGGAGCTGCTCACCGGGCTGCTGCGGGACACGTGGGGCTTCGACGGCACCGTCGTCGCCGACTACTTCGCCATCGCCTTCCTGAAGACCCTGCACGGCGTCGCGGCGGACTGGGCCGGTGCCGCCGGCACGGCGCTGCGCGCGGGCGTCGACGTCGAACTGCCCAACGTCAAGACGTACGGCGCGCCCCTGGCCGAGGCCGTCGCCGACGGCCGCGTACCGGAGGCGCTGGTCGATCGCGCGCTGCGCCGGACACTCACCCAGAAGGCGGCGCTCGGCCTGCTCGACCCGGACTGGAACCCCGTGCCGGCCGCGCTCGACGGGGCGGACCTGGACGACCCGGCCGCCCTGCGCGGCCGGATCGACCTGGACCGTCCGGAGAACCGCGCGCTGGCCCGGACGGTCGCCGAGGAAGCGGTCGTGCTGCTGAGCAACGACGGCACCCTGCCGCTCGGGCGGCCGCGCCGCATCGCCCTGCTCGGTCCCAACGCCGACGAGCCCGTCGCCGTACTGGGCTGCTACTCCTTCCCTCAGCACATCGGCGTCCGCCACCCCGGCACCCCCCTCGGCATCGAGCTGCCCACGCTGCGCGACACCCTCGCCGCCGAGTTCCCCGACGCCGAGATCACGGTCGCCCGCGGCACCGGTGTCGACGACGGAGACCTCTCCGGCATCCACGCGGCCGTCCAGGTGGCGCGCGAGGCCGACATCGCCGTGGTGGTGCTCGGAGACCGTGCCGGGCTCTTCGGGCGGGGCACCAGCGGCGAGGGGTGCGACGTCGCGGCACTGGTGCTGCCCGGTGCGCAGCAGCACCTGCTCGACGCCCTGCTCGATCTGGAGACACCCGTGGTCACCGTGCTGCTCGCGGGACGGCCGTACGCCCTCGGCCGCGCCGTGGAGGAGTCCGCCGCGATCGTGCAGTCCTTCTTCCCGGGTGAGGAGGGCACGCACGCCATCGCCGGGGTGCTCAGCGGCCGTACCAATCCCTCCGGACGGCTGCCGGTCGGCGTGCCGCGCGGGCCGGGCTCCCAGCCGGCCACGTACCTGGGGGCGCGGCTCGCCCACGCCAGCGAGGTGTCCACCATCGACCCGACCCCCGCCTTCGCCTTCGGCCACGGCCTGTCCTACACGCGGTTCGACTGGACGGACCTGACCGTGGACGTCCGGGAGGTGCCGACCGACGGCGAGTTCACGCTCACCTGCACCGTCCGCAACACGGGCGGGCGGTCCGGGACCGAGGTCGTCCAGCTCTATCTGCACGACCCGGTCGCCTCCGTCGTCCAGCCGGTGCAGCGTCTCGTCGGCTACACGCGGGTCGCACTGGAGCCGGGCGAGGCCCGGCTCCTCCGTGTCACCGTCCCGGCCGACCTCGCCTCCTTCACCGGACGCGACGGCCGGCGTGTCGTCGAACCGGGCGAGCTGGAGGTGCGGCTGGCCGCCTCCAGCGCGGATCCGCGCCTCACGGCCAGGGTCACGCTGGTCGGAGCCGAGCGCCAGGTGGATCACACGCGACGCCTGCACGCCACGGTCGGGCAGGAACCGGTCGCCCCAGCCTGAACCGGGGTGCGCGGCGCATGTCGCAGCAGCGGCAGCGCTGCGCGCGCGGGGCCGCGAGGGCACGGCTTCGGGCGCCGTGCCCCGGGTTCGCCGGCGGCCGTACGAGTCCTCGTCGTCTCACAGCACGCCGCGCCGGGCGAGGTTGCGCATCAGTGCCCGTACGCCGGACGTCCAGGGCGCGGCCTGCTCGCTGGGGACAACGGTGTTGACCAGAGCTCCGAGTCGCGGGCTGGAGATCCGCACGACGTCGCCGTACTCGTGGGTGAAGCCCGCGCCGGGTGCCTGCCGGTCCTCGGTGGGGGCGAACATCGTTCCGGTGAACAACACGAAGCCGTCCGGGTGTTGATGGTGCGGACCGTGCGTGGCGGCCACCAGGTCCAGTACGTCGCGGCTGATCTCGCGCATGGAACTGCTGCCGTGCAGGACGTAGCCGTCCGCGCCGTCGATCCGCAGGTCGATGTCGATCCCGCGTACGGTGTCGAGGTCGAAGTCCCCGTCGAGCAGGCGGACGAACGGGCCGATCGCGCACGAGGCGTTGTTGTCCTTCGCGCGGGACAGCAGCAGGGCGCTGCGTCCCTCGATGTCGCGGAGGTTGACGTCGTTGCCGAGCGTCGCGCCGCGCACCCGGCCGCGCGAGTCCACGACGAGGACGGCCTCGGGCTCCGGGTTGTTCCACACCGACGCGCCGAGCACTCCGACGTCGGCGCCGGTGCCGACCGCGGACAGTACCGGGGCCTTGGTGAACACTTCCGGGTCCGGCCCCATCCCGACCTCCAGGTACTGCGACCACAGTCCTTCGGAGACGAGCAGTTCCTTGGCCTTGTCCGCCTCCGGCGATCCGGGGCGGATGCCGTCGAGCGCGCCGCCCACCACCTGCACGACACGGGCCCGCACCTGCGCGGCCTGCGCCGGATCGCCGCCCGTGCGCTCCTCGATGACGCGTTCCAGCAGACTCCGGGCGAAGGTGACGCCCGCGGCCTTGATCACCTGTAGGTCGACGGGGGCGAGCAGATGCGGAACGTCATGGCGGCCGGCCGGTGCCGCGAGCAGTTCGTCCAGGCGCCAGACGTGTCCGCCGTCGGCCTCGCGGACGACCGCCGCCGCGTCGTCGCGTTCCATGAGGTCGGAGACGGTGGGTGCGACGGCCGTCAGGTCGACGACCTGCTCGCCGCGGACCGCGGCCACACACGGTCCGTCGTGTTCCGGGTCGTGGACGCGCGCGACGAGGGCGGCCCGGTCGGCGTCCTCCGGCAGGACGGAGCCGGTGGTGAGGACCGGACGGGGACGCGCTGCTGCCGATTCCACGATCGATGCTCTCCTGGATTCGAAGGGGTGCGGTCGCCCGGGGCGGGCTCAGTGGGAGTCGCGGGGCACCTCGTGTCCACGGCTTCCGCGCAGGAAACCGAAGTCGGCGCCCCGGTCGGCCTGTTCGACGTTCTCGGTGTAGAGCCAGGTGTACCCGCCGGTGTGCCGCTCGGCGGGTGCCCGCCAGCTCTGCCGGCGTCGCGTGAGCTCGGCGTCGTCCACGTCCAGGCGCAGGACGCGGTTCGGGACGTCGAGGACGACGGGGTCCCCGTCGCGCACCAGGGCGAGGGGTCCGCCGACGGCGGCCTCGGGCGCCACGTGCAGGACCACCGTCCCGTACCCGGTGCCGCTCATCCGGCCGTCGCAGATGCGCACCATGTCCTTGACGCCGGCCTTCAGCAGTTTGGCGGGCAGCGGGACGTTGGCGACCTCGGGCATGCCGGGGTAGCCCTTGGGGCCGGCGTTGCGGATGACGATGACGGTGTTCTCGTCGATGTCGAGGTCCGGGTCGTCGGCCACCTCGTGATAGGCCTCGGGCGAGTCGAAGACGAGCGCGGGGCCGCGGTGGGTGAGCAGGTGCGGTGACGCGGCGGACTGCTTGATCACGGCGCCGTCGGGGCACAGGTTGCCGCGCAGGACGGCGATACCGGTACCGGCCGGCTGGAAGGGGGCGGCGAGGCCGGTGATGACGTCGGAGCCGACGCGTTCGGCATTCCCGGTGTTCTCGGCGACGGTGCGTCCGGTGACCGTGATCTGTTCGCCGTGCAGCAGGTCGCCGCCGAGCAGCTCGGCCAGGACGGCGGGCAGGCCGCCCGCGTAGCAGAAGTCCTCCATGAGGTATGTGCCGCTGGGCATCAGGTTGACCAGGGTCGGCACCGCGCGGACCAGGTCGTCGAAGTCCTTCAGGTCCAACTCGACGCCGACGCGTCCGGCGAGGGCGGTGAGATGGATGAGGGCGTTCGTGGAGCCGCCGATGGCCGCGTTGACCCGGATGGCGTTCTCGAACGCCTCGCGGGTCAGGATCCGCGAGGGGCGCAGCTCCTCCTCCACCATCGCGACGATGCGCTGCCCCGCCGCCTGCGCGGTCTCCATCCGCCGGGAGTCGACCGCGGGCCAGGCCGCCGAGCCCGGCAGCTGCATACCGAGCGCCTCGGCCATGCAGGCCATCGTCGAGGCGGTCCCCATCGTCATGCAGTGCCCGTGGGAACGGGCCATGCACCCTTCGGCGAAGAAGCACTCCTCCTCGGTCATCCGGCCGGTCTTCAGGTCCTCCTCGAACTTCCACACATGGGTGCCGGATCCCACGTCCTGGCCCCGGTACTTGCCGTTGAGCATCGGTCCGCCGGTGACCATGACGGCGGGCAGGTCGACGCTGGCGGCGCCCATGAGCATGGCGGGGGTCGTCTTGTCGCAGCCGGACAGCAGCACGACGCCGTCGAGCGGATTGGCCCGGATCAGCTCCTCGACCTCCATGGCCATGAGGTTGCGGTACAGCATGGCGGTGGGCCGCATCAGGGTCTCGCCGGTGGCCATGGTGGGGAACTGGAGCGGTAGACCGCCCGCCTGCCACACGCCGCGCTTGACGGCTTCGGCGACGTGTGTCAGATGGGCGTTGCACGGGGCGAGTTCGGAGGCACTGGTCGCGATGCCGATGACGGGACGCCCGTCGAACACCTCGTGCCCGAATCCCTGGTTGCGCATCCAGGAGCGGTACACCATCCCGCTGCGGCCCCGTGCCCCGAACCACTCCTGGCTGCGGCGGCTCGTCCTGCGACCCTCGGTCATGCAGTCACTCCCGTGGCTCTGGCGTCGTCCGCTTCGCGATGGGGCGTTGTCGGGTTCGGGTGAGGCCCTGCGGACCCGCAGACCCGCGGACCCGACGGACCCGCGGGCCGTACCCTGTAGCGCAATCATTAAATGATTGGATGAATGGCGTCCAGGGGGCGGGCAGAGATCGTGGCGCACTTCCTGACCATGCACCAGCGCGTGGTCGACGAGCTCGGGCGGCGCATCGTGGGGGGCGCGTGGGAGCCGGGGTCCCCGTTGCCGGTCGAGGAGGAGCTCGCGGCCGGGACCGGCGTCAGCCGAGGGCTGTTGCGGGAGGCGGTCAAGGCACTGGTGGCCAAGGGGATGCTGCACGTACGTCCGCGTACCGGCACACGCGTGCTGCCCCCGGAGCACTGGAACCACCTGGACCGTGACGTACTGCGCTGGAAACAGACCGAGGACGCTGCGGCTCTGCTGCGCGACACGGGTGAACTGCGCCGGATCGTCGAGCCCGAGGCGGCCCGGCTCGCCGCCGGCCGGGCCGGCCCCGACGACGTACGAGTCCTGTACGCGTCCCTGGCGGCCATGGAGGCCGCGGCGGCGGAGCCGGACCGCGGCGGCTACGTCGAGGCCGACATCGCCTTCCACCGGGCCCTGCTCGACGCCAGCGGCAACCGGCTCCTCGGCTCACTGGGCCGCGCTGTCGACATCGCGCTGGAACACAGCTTCGTCGTCAGCACCCGGACCCCCGGCGCGGTGGAGGCGTCGCTGCCGGGTCACCGCGCCGTCGTGCGGGCCGTCGAGGCCCGCGACCCCGCGGCCGCGGCGGCCGCCGTGCTGGCCATCGTCGAAGCCGCCGAACGGGAGATCGCCCGGTCACCCGGAATGCCCGACCTGCCCGGCGACGCCATATGACCTGCCACGTGGCGTTCCGTACACGGAGCGTCTGCTCACTGCCAGAACTTGATGTGCCGACAACGCGCGACTTCGTCGGCCCGAGAACCCGCTTCCGCCGGGGATCGATTCCGCTCATGGACCGGGGCGGCGCGATGTGGGCGCCGGCCGACCCCGGGACGGCCGACGGCCGGATGCGGGACCGGGACCCCGGCTTCTGCTGCATGGATCATGCCCTGGCCCCCGCGCAGGTGGGTGGGCGGGCGCTCACGCCGACCCCGCACCGCGCCTCCGATGCGGAGGAGAGCGTGCTTCCGCCGGACCGGTCACGGCTCGGCAGGTCTGCGAGATGCCGGGAGCGGACGTCGGTGTCCGGCCGAGCTGGAACCACTGCGCGGAGAGCCGGTCGGACCCGTCGACCGCGGCCGGCCGCGAAAGCCACCCGAAGGCCGGTTCACCACCCGCCTGTGACCGGCTGCCGCCGATCACCTACTCCACTCCGTACGACGGATCGTTGCCGGCGGATGCCGACGGCACCGCGACGACCCGCGTCCCGGTGACCACCTTCAGACGGCTGCACGCATGTTCAGGGCTTTCGCACGGGATACCTGTCATCGATCACGGCCTTCAGATCGTCGGCGTGAAACGTGAAAGGTGACATACCGGTGAGCACACCACATGGCACGGCCCTGGTGACAGGAGCCTCCTCCGGCATCGGCGCGGCCTACGCCGGACGGCTGGCCTCCCAGGGCTGGGACACCGTCCTCGTGGCCAGGAGGGCGGAGCGGCTCGACGACCTCGCGCAACGGCTGCGCGAGGGGACGGGCACCACGGTGGAGACCCTCGTGGCCGACCTGTCCGATCCCGGCGACCTGGCACGGGTGGCGCGGCGCGCGGCGGGCGACGACGTCGGATTCCTCCTCAACAACGCGGGGATCAACGGCTACGGCCCGTTCGCCGCACTCGAACCGGAACTCATGACGAAGGTCCTCGCCGTCAATGTCGTCGCCGTCACCGCGCTCACCCGCGCCGCGGTCCCGGCCATGCTGCAGCGCGGCCGCGGCACCGTGGTCAACGTGGCCTCGCAGCTGGCCTTCGCGGGCGCGCTGCCACCGCATCCGCTGCCCGAACGCGCTGTGTACGGCGGCACCAAGGGCTACGTGGTCACCTTCACCCGCACACTCGCCGCCGAACTGGCCAGCACACCGCTGCGGATCCAGGTGTTGTGCCCTGGACTGACCGCCACCGAGTTCCACCGGTCACGCGGCGACGAGCCCGTCGCGGGACGGGACCAGTCCGTGCACGAGGACGGCGGCATGCCGGCGGGCGAGGTCGTCAACGCGTCGCTGGCCGCGCTGGACACCGGCGAGGTGGTGTGCGTACCCGGGCTCAAGGACCTAACCCTGACCGACGGCCTGGCGGAGGCCGAGTTGGCGATCCGCACGGCGGCCCGCCGGGACGGTGACTGACCCGGTCCGTCGTCCCGCCCGTTCCGGTCCGGACGTCCGTGCACCCCATCAGTAGCGGCGGTCACGGTGTCGGGCCGGTGTGGGTGCATCCGGAGTCCGACGCCGAGCGGCACCTGACGCACCCGCCGGAGCCGGACGACGTACGGCGGGCACTGCGGGCCCGTCCCGACGCGAAGGGGATGCTGCTGATCACGCCGACGGGCTGGGGCTCCTGCGCGGACGTCCGCGGTGTCGCGAAGGTCTGTGCTGCCCGTACGCGTCCTCGGCGAGCAGGCCGGGGCGCTCACACCGAGGACGCTCCCGGCTGCCGACCGCGGCCGGGAGCGCCGGGCGTGGTTCACGCTGTCGGGAGGAGGGGGCCGGGGGCCTCCGGCTCCGTGGAGCCGGCTTCGCCGTCCGACTCGATCCGCATCTCGGGGGCGGGGCGGCGGAAGCCCTTGGTGATCACCGCGAGCCAGACGATGCCGATGACCAGCCAGCCGAGGCCGAGCCCGACGGCGGTGCCACCCAGCTGGGTGATCAGGTAGACGTCGACCGCGGCGCCGACGGCCGGCAGGAGAACGTACCGCACCGGGGAGTGGCGGGTCCCGGAGCGCCACTGCCGCACGGCGTAGGCGATCACGCAGACGTTGACGAGGGTGAAGCCGAGGAACGCGCCGAAGTTGATGAAGGAGGTGGCGTCGGCGAGGGAGAGGTTCATGGCCAGCAGGCCGACGGCGCCGACGACCAGCACGTTGGTGACCGGGGTGAGCAGCTTGCGGTGCAGGCGTCCGAAGATCCGGCGCGGCAGGGCACCGTCGCGGCCCATGACGAACATCAGGCGGCTGGTACTGGCCTGGATGGCGACGCAGGAGGCGAAGCCGCCGAGCATGCCGACGATGTTGGCGACGTCCGCGAATGTCCCTCCGCCGACGGTGGTGGACACCAGGTATCCCGCGGAGTCCTCGTCGGGGAAGGAACCGCCCGGGTGGGCCCACTGCATCAGGAAGGAGATCACGATGAAGACGGTGCCGCCGGTCAGCACGGTCAGCACGATGCTGCGCGGGATGGTGCGCCGCGGATCGCGCACCTCTTCGCTGAGCGTGCTCACCGCGTCGAAGCCGAGGAAGGCGTAGGCGGCGACGGCCGCGGCGGCGGTGACGGCGGACAGGCTGGTGGCGCTGTTCCAGAAGGCGTGGCCGGCCGCGGGGGCGCCGCCGTGGCCGAGGCCGTAGTGGAGGCAGAGCACCGCGAGCACCACGAGGACGGCGATGACGCCGAGCAGGAGCACCCGGTTGATCCGGTCGGCGACCTTGAGGCCGACGACGTTGATGGCGGTGGCGAGGACCACGTTGATGACCAGCCAGGCCCACATCGGGACGGCCGGGAACTGGGCGTGGAGGTAGATGGCCTGGAGCAGCCAGGCGACCATCGGCAGGAAGAGGTAGTCGAGCAGCATCGCCCATCCGGCCAGGAAGCCGATGCGGGAGTCGAGCTCCTTGCGGGCGTAGGTGTACACGGAGCCGGAGCTGGGGTGGACCCTGGCCATCTTGGCGTAGCTGAGGCCCGTCAGCAGCATGGCGCCGGTGGCGATCACGTAGGCGGTGGCCGCGGCGCCATGACTGGCGGCGGCGATGACGCCGAAGATCGAGGTGACGACGGCGGGGGCCATGTAGGCGACACCGAAGGCGACCACGGACACGAGTCCGAGGTCTCCGCGCATGCGGGTGGGCTGATCCGTCATGGTGTTCCCTCTTCCGCGAGTGTACGGCGGGTCTCGGTGAGGCCGCTGGAGCCACCGGAGCCGCTTGGGTCAGTGGGACCACTGGGGTCATCGGGGTCAGTGGGAGCGCCGGGGAAGAGTGCTGGTCCGGTGGCGCCGGCCCAGGTGGCGGGGTCGATACGGCCCTGGTAGAGCGGCAGGGCGAGGGGCTGGTCGTCGGGGCGGAACTGCTGCCACGGCCGGTTGAGCGCGGCGGTGCCGAGACGGCGGACGTTGGCGACCTCGTCCAGGTCGATCACATCGGTGAGGGTGGTGTCGCTGTCGGCCGCGGCCTCGGACCGTACGGTGCCCTGCGGGTCCACGAGCAGGCTGCGGCCGGTGCCGACGGGCGCGGCGCAGTTGACGCTGGCGACGAACACCTGGTTGACGATGGCGTTGGCGCGGGCCAGCACGGTTTCCTGGGCGCGGTCGCTGCCGGAGGTCAGCACGAAGTTCAGTACCAGCTCGGCACCCATCCAGGCCAGGTGGCGGGTGGTCTCCGGGAACCACGCGTCGTAGCAGATCGACAGTCCCACGCGGCCGACGCCGTCGAGGTCGAAGACGGTGAACCCGGCGCCGGGGGTGACGGTCTCGTAGGGCCGCCACGGGAAGATCTTCCGGTAGGTCGCGACCCGTTCGCCGCGCGGGGAGTAGACGGGGGCGGTGTTGTACACGCGTCCGTCGGCTCCGCGTTCGTGGACGCTGCCCGGGGCGAGCCAGACACCGAGGTCGCCGGCGAGTTCGGCGAGGGCCCGGTCGCGCGGGCCGTCCAGGGGCTCGGCGAGGGCCTCGGCCTGCTCGGCCGGTGCGAGCACGGCGCCGCCGACCGGGCCGCCCAGATGCAGCTCGGGATATACGACCAGCGGTGCGGCGGGGAGCCCCGCCGTGCGCCTGCGCACGTCGGCGGCCAGGCCGTCCAGGTCATCGGCGGCGCGTTGGGCCGCCTGGGCCAGTACGAGGGGAAGAGGGCGGGACATGGGCCACCAGGTCTGACTCGAGAATTAGTTAAACGAAATTTAGTTAATGAATAGGGGTGAGTCAATGGAATGCCACAGCTGAGATACGGGCGCCGTACGGCCGTGTGCGAGCATGACGTTCATGGCCCGACCCAGAAACCAGGCGGAACGCCGCGCCCAGCTGATCGACGCGACCGCCCGGACCGTGGTGGACCTCGGGGCCACGGCCACCAAGCTGCGGGACGTCGCGAAGGCCGCCGGCGTCACCCCCGCCTCGGTGCTCTACTACTACGCCGACATCCAGGAACTGTTCGCCGCGGTGTTCGAGCGCAGCGCGGCGACGTACTTCGTCAGCCGCGAGGAGGCCATCGCAGCGGTGGAGGGTCCGGTGGCGCGGCTGCGCGCCTGCGTCCGCAGCGGTGTGCCCTGGCCCGGGGAGGGCGAGGAGAGCACCCGGCTGCTCTTCGAACTGTTCCCGGTGGCCCTGCGCAACGAGGTCGCCGCCGACCGGCAGCGCACCTTCGCGCACCAGCAGGCCGAGCTCTACCGCCAGGTGCTCGAACTCGGCGAGGAAAGCGGCGAGTTCACCCTGACCGGCGACGCCCGGTCCCTGGGCCGCTCCTTCGTGGCACTGGAGGACGGCTACGCGATGGACCTGCTGGTCGGCGACGCGACCGCCCAGGACATCGAGAACCGCCTGCTCGACCACGCGCACGTCGTGACGGGCAACCCGGCCTTCGACAGGCGCGGTTGACCGCCCGTCACCCGGGCGGAGAAGGCTCGGCGGGCGGACGGTGGCCGGCCGCGGTCGCCCCGGCCGCTGCGGAGGAGTTCCGCGGCGGCTGCGTGATGAGCTGCGACAGGTGCTGCGCCAGGGGGCTCACGGCGTCGAGCGGGATACCCCGGCCGCGGTCGAGCCCGTCGGGCAGCGGGTGCGCCTCGAGCGTGGCGATCGGCTTGTGGGCCAGGCCGGCCGGCACACCGCGCAGTTCGGCCAGGCGTCCGGCCGTCATCGGCTCGTCTCCGCCGACTGCGGGCACCCGGACGTCACCGGTCACCGGCGTCCACACCGGAACGGTCGCCTTGCGGTAGCCGATCATCGTTTCCGCGTCTCCCCATGCTCTCCCGCAACAGCCTACGGCTGGCGTCCGACAAGAACGTCACGCAGTCGGGACGCCGTCCGTCACCCGGAGTTGTAGCCCCAGCGGGCCCGGCCGTCCTTGCCCATGAAGCACTTCGCGGGCCGTCCGTCGCCGGTCGTGGCGGTGGCGCCCACAGGAGAGCAGAACTGTCCGAACCCGACGCCTCCCTGACTTCCGGTGCCCCCGCCGGTCGTTCCACCGCCGGTCGTTCCACCACCGGTGCTGCTCCTCGTGCCGCCGCTTCCCGCACTGCCGCTTCCTGTACTGCCGCTTCCCGAGGTACCGCCCGACGCCGTGCCGTAAGAAGGCTGCGGGCGTGGCTTCGGGGCAGGCTTGGGTTTCGGGGCGGGCTTCGGCTTCGGCTTCGGCTTCGGCTTCGGTTCGGGACTGGGCTTCGCGCAGGAGGCGTCGGGGCCGATCAGCCACAGGCTGGGCCGCGTCCCGTCGTGGACCTCGGTGTCGGGGTCCGGCTGCTGTCGGCACACTTCCCAATCCGCCAGGTCGCCCGGCTCGTCGTCCAGGACCTTGCCGGTGTGGGCGTGGAATCGCAGTGCGTCGGCGAGACCGGCATCGTCCAGAGCGCGCGAGGCGTCGTCGAACCGTTCGCCGACGAGGTCCGGCATGAGGACGCGACGGGATCCGTACAGCTGTGCCGGGCACTCCTCCCCCTTCGGAACCGCGTACAGCTTCAAGGTGCCGACGGAGGGACGGACCGTCTCATGGCCGGAGGGCTCCTGGAAACAGACCCGCCAGCCGGGCCGGGACGGCTCCACCGTCCGGTGCGCGGAGGAGGCGTCGAGCGTCGACACCCGCAGCCATCCATGGGTGCGGGTCTTCGCGACGGCCTCGGCGAGGGTGGTTCCCTCGAAGTCGGGCACCGTCAGGGCGCGGTCCGTACGGAGCTGGGCGGTGGTCTCCTGCCCGTCGGATCCCGGATCCGCTCCGGTGCCCGGGTTCAGGCCGGCGACGAGTGCCGCGACCACGCCTGTGGTCACCAGAACGGGGTGCCGGCGTATCCATGTGGCGAACAGCGTCCCACCGCTGGGACGCAAGGGGGAACCCAGAGGCAGGAAAGACCCCGCCGCCGTCAGGAGGTCCCCCTTCGGGTCGATCTTCGAGCCATGCAGCTTGTGCGGCTTTCCCTCGACGAGGACGTCGACGGAATCGGACACCCCGTACACGGGCCGGAGGATCCACAGGGGCCCGCGCACACGGGTCGCCCTGGGCGCCCAGAGGTTCCGGAGAAGGATGAGCCCGTTCACGGTGAGCACTGCGTAGCCCCACCCGTCGTGGTAGAAGGACCGGACGAGTTCACCGGGCCCGAGTTCTTCCAGCAGCACCTTCTTGTGCTCTTCGGGCAAGGAGATGCTCTCGCCGGCGGCAGCCGTGGCGGTACGTGGGTCATTCCGCAGCGGACACTGCGCGACAGTCTGGGGCATACGCGGATGTTAGCGGCCGATGTCTTCCGGCCCGAACTCGAAAAGGAGCGGCGCCGGAATCGGGCGGCGCCGCTCAGGAGTGCTCTGCGGAGAGGGCAGGATTCGAACCTGCGCGCGCCCGGACCCGAACCGGTTTGCCCCTGTGCCCCGTTGGGCCACTTCGGGTACCTCTCCTTGTTCCGGTCCGCGGGGCGTCGCCGCGTTCCCGGTGCGTTGCCGAGACTGCCGTGTCCGTCCCGTCCTGCATCCGGCTGGGAGCGGTGTCTCAGGGGCTCTCGGGACGCCCGGAGGAGCCTGCCCGCGGAGGGGCGTGGGCTCCTCGTAGCCGATCAGGTCGTCGGGCATCGCCCGGGAGGACCCTCAGCCCTCCGCCGCGAATGCCACGAACCGCGTCCATCCTTCGCGCCCCACCGCGAGGGGAGGCCGCGTCGCGTCCTTGGAGTCCCGTACGTGGATGGCTTGTTCGGTGAGGGCGACTTCAACGCAGCTGTCGCCCTGGCTGCCGCTGTGGCTGGACTTGAACCAGGCGAGTTCCGTCGTACTCATAGCTCTCCTCGCAGTCGCTCCAGCAGACCCCTCGAGTCTTTGGGGGTCAGGGCCTGCGAGCGCAGTGTGTCATAGCGCTGCTGGAGCAGACTCACCTCTTTCACGTCGGCGATCAGCCGACCGTTCTGCTGGCCTTCGGAGTACGCGAGACGCCGCCCCTCCGGTGTCTCGAGCAACTGCACCGGGCCGTCCAGGCATGCGTGCAACTCGCTGTCCAGCGGCACGACCTGCAGCCGCACGTTGCGCAGCCGACTGCGCTCCAGCACTTGATCGAGCATGTCCCGCATCTGTTCGGCGTCGCCGAACCGGCGACGGAACACATGCTCCTCCACGATGAAGCTGAACGGCACAGTCGGCCGCTCGTACAGCATCCGCCGCCTCTCCATGCGGACAGCAAGCAGAGTCTCCAGGCCCTCGTCCGTGACCACGGGAATCGTGCCCTCGAACACCGCCCGCGCATATCCCTCCGACTGCAACAGTCCCGGCACCAACCGGCACTCGTACGTGCACAGGCTCACCGCCACCTTTTCCAGCCGGGCCCACCGCCGGAACCACGCCGCCAGTCCCGCCTCGCCCCGCGTCAGGTGCCGGGCCGCCTTGCGCAACGCGCCCGTGTCGCCCAGTGCCTCCTCCGCCCGCTCCACGAACGATTCGTCCGGCATCCGTCTGCCCAACTCCACGGACTCCACGGTGTGCTTGGAGAACCGCACCCGCGCCCCGAACTCCGCCCGGCTGAGCCCGGCGTGTTCGCGCAGGGCCTGGACGACCGCCCCGAAGGTCCGCAGACTGTCGGAGGGATCCGGCTCGCGCTCTCCGTCGCAAGCCGTCACGTCACTGCTGTCCGGCATACGCGGCCACCTCCAGATGCGTACGTACGGTGCGGCGTCACCGCGATCAACTCACCCACAGTGACGGCACCCTCGACGTACTGTCCACCCAAAGTGTCCGTACGCTGACGCAGCGTACGGAGCCCACCCCTGGAACCCGCCCCCGCACGCCCGCCACAGTGACCCCATGAACGCCACCACCCCCCGCCTCGCCAGCGCCGCTGTGCACACGTTCACGCAGCGGCTCTCCTCCACCCGACGCGGCGCCCGCCTCGCCCGGCTCCTCGCCGTCGAACAGCTCCGCGCCTGGCCGGTGTCACCCGGCGTGGCCGACCGCGCGGAACAGATCACCGCCGAGCTGGCCGCCAACGCGGCCCTCCACGGCTGCGTGCAGGGCCGCGACTTCCGGCTCCGCCTCACCGTCGACACCACCACCGACACGGTGCGTATCGCGGTCACCGACGCACGCGGTGAGCAACTGCCCGCTCTGTCCGTGGACTTCGAGACACCGCCCGACAGCGAATCGGGACGCGGCCTCATCCTCGTCACCGCCCTCGCCGACCGCTGGGGCACGGAATCGCATCCGCCCGGCGGCAAGACCGTATGGGCCGAGGTCTCCCCCGCTTCGGGGCAGGCAGGGCGGGTCGACCACCAGCCCGGGTAGCGGGTCAACCGGTGCGGGTCCCAGCAGCGTCCCGGTGACGCACGGGACCGAGTCGCCGTCCCGTGCGTCACGACGGCCTACCGGAATCTCGGATCGAACAGCCGCGGCGCCGAAGTCCGTGCCTGAACGTGGCAGCAGCCCGACCCTCGCCGGCACCCGACGGCCGTTCACCGCGGTCGATCGTTGGCTAGGGTGGCGAAGATGGCAGCAGAGACTGAGTCCCGGCCGGCGCCCTCGGTGCTGCCCCCGTCGTCGCGTGTGTGGCTCGGGGTGGTTGCGGTTCTTGCCGCATTCGCCGTCGTCGTGACCGGGGTGCTGTACGCCGGTCACAGTCAGGCCGGTCGGGTGGACCGGTGGGTCATGGACCCGACCGACGACAGTGTGCGGTCGCCCTGGCGGGGCGTCGCGCTCGGCGTCGACTTCCTCGGGGAACCCGTCGGGGCCGCCGTCCTGGTCGTGGCCGTCGTGACGGGCTGTCTGCTGTTGCGGCGGCCCCGTGCCGCGGTGTTCGTCGTGGTCGGGACCGGGGGCACCGTGGTGGTGGCCACCTTGCTCAAGTCCCTGGTGGGGCGCACCATCCACGGGCCCGACAATCTGTCCTACCCGAGCGGGCACACCGCTTTCCTCACCGCGCTCGCCGTCGCCGTGGCGCTCCTCGTGACCGGTCGGCTCGGCCTCGGCAGGGCGGCCGGCATGTCACTCGTGTCGGCCGCGGCGCTGGCCGCCGGCGCCGTCATGGGCTGGGCACAGGTCGCGCTGGGCGCGCACTACCCGACCGACGTCCTCGGCGGTTGGTGCACCGCGCTGGCGGTGGTGCCGGTGGCGGCCCTGCTGGTCGATCTCGTCACCGACCGGCACCGGCACCGGCAGCACTGATGTCACGTCAGGCCTGGCGGCGGAACACCGGCTTCACCGGTCGGCCGCCCGTCCACGGCGTGGGGTCCCCCGCGTCCAGTGCCTTGCGGTACACCGCGCACGCCTGGGCCACCACGTCGACGGTGTGGTCGATGTCGGCGTCGTCGAGCGCGCTGCTCACCACGAACGACGGGGCGAGCACCCCGCCCGCGAGGAGCCGGCGCAGGAACAGGGTGCGGTACTCCTGCGACGGCCGGCCCTGCTCGTCGAGGGTGGCGTACACCAGGTTGCTGGCCCGGCCCCGGACGACGAGGTGGTCGCCGACGCCCATGCCGGCCGCGGCGTCGCGGACCCCGGCGGCCAGTCGCTCGCCGAGGGTGTGCAGTCGCGCGGTGATGCCCTCTTCGGTGTAGGTGGCCTGCACGGCCATCGCCGCCGCCAGGGAGTGGGTCTCCGCGCCGTGCGTGGTGGACAGCAGGAACACCCGGTCGCCGGAGTGGCGCAGGCCGCCCAGCTCCATCAGCTCGCGGCGCCCGGCCAGCGCGGAGACGGCGAACCCGTTGCCCAGCGCCTTGCCGAAGGTGGAGAGGTCGGGGACGACGCCGTACAGGCCCTGGGCGCCCGCCTCGGACCAGCGCAGACCGGTGATCATCTCGTCGAAGACCAGGACGCAGCCGTGCCGGTCGGCCACCTCGCGCAGGCCGGCCAGGTATCCGGGCGGCGGCTCGGTGTGGGTGGCGGGTTCGAGGATCAGGCAGGCGACCTCGCCCCGGTGCCGGGTGAGCAGCTCCTCCGTGGCGGCCAGGTCCCCGTACGGGAAGGACACGGTGAGGTCGGTGGTCGTCGCCGGGATGCCCGCGGACATCGGCGTGGTGCCGATGAACCAGTCGTCGGTGGAGAAGAACGGGTGGTCGGCGCAGAGGGCCACCAGGGGGCGGCCGGTGGCGGCGCGCGCGAGGCGTACCGCGGCGGTGGTGGCGTCGGAGCCGTTCTTCGCGAACTTCACCATCTCGGCGGTCGGCACGGTGGCCAGGAAGCGTTCCGCGGCCTCCACCTCCACGATCGAGGGCCGGACGAAGTTGCTGCCGCGGTCGAGTTCGCGCCGTACCGCCTCGGTCACGCGCGGGTGGGCGTGGCCGAGGCTGACCGACCGCAGGCCGGAGCCGTACTCGATGTAGCGGTTGCCGTCGACGTCCCACACATGGGCGCCGCGGCCGTGGCTGATGACCGGTGCCAGGTTCTCGGGGTACTGGTCGTCGCCCTTGGCGTAGGTGTGCGCGCCCCCGGGGACCAGGGCGTGCAGCCGCTCGTTGGCCGCCGTCGACCGGGGCAGGCCGAACTCTTCGGGTTCCACGGTGACGTCAGCTCTCCTTCTGCTTCAGGGCCACCGCGAGGCTCGGCGCCTCCCGGTCCCGCCGGGACATCGAGGTGACCGGCAGCGGCCAGGGAACGGCGAGTTCCGGGTCGTCGAAGGCGATCGTCACGTCCTCGGCCGGATCGTGCGGGCGGTCGATGCGGTAGGAGGTGTCGGCGGTCTCGGTCAGCGCCTGGAAGCCGTGCGCGCACCCCGCCGGGATGTAGAGCGTCCTCTGCGTCTCGTCGGACAGCTCGAAGGAGGCCACGGTGCGGTACGTCGGTGAGTCCGGGCGCAGGTCCACGACGACGTCGAAGATCCTGCCGTACGAGCAGCGCACCAGCTTGGCCTCGCCGGCGCCGGAGCGCAGGTGCAGGCCGCGCAGCACCCCCCGGGCCGAGCGGGACAGGCTGTCCTGGAGGAAGGCGTGCGGGTCGAGGCCCACCGAGCGGACCACGTCGGCGTCGAAGGTGCGGCAGAAGAAGCCGCGTTCGTCGGCGTACGGCGTCGGCTCGAACAGGTACGCGCCGGCGATCGCCGGGACTTCGGTCGCTTTCATGGTGCCTTCCGTACGGCGTCGGCCCGGGTGCGGGTGGGAGTGTGGGCACGGGTTCGGTCGGTCGTCGGGAACAGGGCCGCGGTCAACGCCGTGAACTGGTCCTCGAGTTGGCGGGTGACGTCCGCGTTCCGCTCGGCGAGGGTCCGCCGCAGCTGCGCCGACTTCTTCTCCAGTGACCGGAACTGTTCGAGCAGCCGGTCGGCGTCGACCTCGCGGGCCGGGTGGCAGTACGCGTCGAGGCCCATCCGGGCCATGAGCGCGTCGCTCTTGGCCGCGTAGCTGAGCGCGAGCGTCGGTGTGCCGGCCTTCAACGCGCAGACCAGGTTGTGGTAGCGCGTGGCCACCACGGCGTCGGCGGCCGCCGTCTCCTTCATCAGGTCGGCCAGGGAGGCCGCCCCGGCGGCGGTGACCAGCGGCGAGTCCACCGCGTCGAGGATCGCGGCGGCCACCGGGGCGTCGCAGTCGTCGCCGGTGAGCAGCCGGACCGTTCTGCCGTCCTCGGCCAGCGCGCGGACGAACCGGGTCGTCCCGTCGAGGTAGCGCCGGTGGATCTCCTCGGCCCGGGCACGGTCGTCGTTGCCGCCGTGGAAGTCCATGACGCCGACGCAGACCGGGCGCGGCGGGCCCGTCGGCACACCCGCCTCCGGCACACCCGCCTCCGGCACATCCGCCCGCGGCGCCGGCAGGGCGAACGCCAGGTCCGGGTAGACCTCGTCGCGTGCGGTGTCCACGCCCATGTCCCGCAGCGCGTCGCGGGACTGGGCGTCCCGGTACGACCGGTAGGTGGCCAGCCGCGCCGACCGGCGCACCAGGGCCCGGGTCGCCCGGTCCCCGATCGGGGCGGCGCCGACGCCGACCAGTGCGACCTTGGTGCCGAACAGCCGGCCGCTCGCGCAGAGCAGGAACAGCGCGTACGGGAAGCCCCACGGCCGCAGCGGCAGGGTGGCCTCCAGGACGCCCATGCCGGGCACGATCACCACGTCGTGCCGGCGCACCCAGGCGGCGGTGCGGAAGGCGTCGACGAGTTTGCCCAGGCCCTTCCCCGCGATCGCGCCCGCCCGGGAGGCGGTCCGGTACTCGCCGCGGTACCAGTGCAGCCTTGTGGCGGGAATCCGGTACCGGGCCGCGACGACCTCGGGTCCGCCGCACAGCGCGTCCACGGCCGCGTCCGGGTGCTCGGCGCGCAGGTAGCCGAGCACGGCCTCCAGCGATCCGTCGTTGCCGAGGTTGCCGGAGCCGAGCAGGCCGAACAGCCCGACGCGCACCGGGGCCTTGTCCGCGGACGTCATGTCCGCCTCCCCTCCCGGCCGGCGACGAGGGCGTCGACGGAGACGGTGGGCCGGGCCGGGTCGACCGGGGCCCGGTCCTCGACCCGCTCGCCGGCGCCCGGCCGGACCCGGCTGGTCGCCCACGCGGCGAGGTGGCGGTAGCAGGCGCGCCGGTCGGCCGCGGACAGCGGTGCCCGCCGGACCGCCGAGACGAAGCCCCAGACGTACTCGGCCAGCAGCCGGGGCGTCGGGTGCAGCGGGCCCGCCCGGCGCGGGTCCAGGTTGACGCACCGGGAGCGCTTGGAGGGGTTCGCCCGTTCGGCGCGGGTGGGGTGGTCGCGGCGGAAGTACAGCAGTTCCGGCACCTGGTAAAAGGGTCCGTGCAGGGTGATCTCGGCAACGAACGTGCGGTCCGCGTGGTGGTAGCTGTCGTGCGGCTTCACCCGGCGCAGCATGTCGGCCCGCATCACCCCGTAGAAGTCGTCGCCGCCGGGCTCGAACAGCAGGCTGCGGAAGCGCTCCGGCGCGTGCGGCGAGTCGGTGGCGAGGCCGTAGTCGTACGGGACCTTCACCCGGCCGTCGCCGTCGATGACCGCCTGGCCGCTGTGCGCGAGGACCACGTCCGGCCGCTCGTCCAGCGCCTCGACGCAGGCCCGCAGCAGGTCCCGGGCGTAGAGGTCGTCGTGCGAGGCCCACTTGAACAGCTCGCCACGGCACTCGGTGAACACGTAGTTGTGGTTCGGCGCGGCGCCGATGTTCCGAGGCAGCCGGATGTACCGGATGCGCGGGTCCTTCGCCGCGTACGTGCGGCAGATCTCCTGGGTCCCGTCGGTCGAGGCGTTGTCGGAGACGACCAGCTCGAAGTCCTCGTAGGTCTGGCCGAGCAGGGCCTCGAACGACTCGGCGAGGTACTCCTCGCCGTTGTAGACGGGCAGGCCGATGCTCAGCCTGGGGTGGGCGGTCATGGGGTCCTCACTTCGGGGATGGGGTGGGGGTGGCGCTCACGGAGGGCGGACCGCAGCTGCAGCCACCACACGGCGGAGCCGCAGACGGTCGCGGCGGCCACGCCCCAGGCCGAGCCGACCGTGCCCGCCGCGGCGGCTCCGCCGAGCCCGCCGCCGAGGTAGCAGGCGGAGGCGAACAGCTGGCAGCGCAGGCTGCGCCGGGCCGCGGCGAGGGCGCGCAGCCCGGCCGCCGCACCGCTGCCCAGGCCCGCGCCCGCGACGCCGAGCGTGGCCGGCACGATGAGCTCCGAGGCGGAGCCCCAGACGCCGCCGAGCACGAACTCGCCGGCCCGGTCAGGCACCAGCAGCAGCGCCGCGCCCCAGAGCAGCGCGGCGACGGCCTGTCCGCCGCCGAGGAAGAGGCAGAACCTGCCCAGGCGGTGCGGGGCCCGCCGCAGCACCCGGGCCGCCTCCGCGACGGTGACCAGCGAAAGACCCATCAGCAGGGCGAGGAACGGGCCGAGCAGGAGTTCCGCGCCCCGGACGGCGCCCACCGCGCCGACGCCGGCGATCGCGCCGAGGCCGTACGCCCGCAGCTGGCTCGCGCCGCTGAGGCTGACGTTCTCGACCAGGTACCGGTAGCCGAGGTCGCTCTGCTCACGCAGCCAGCCACGGGCCTGTGTCATGCGGGGACGGATACCGGACTGCACCCAGCCGTACCCGGCGGCCACCGCGGCGGAGGCGCCCCAGGCGAGCACGAAGGCGGCCACGGTGTCCACGCGGGCCGCCACCACCATGGCCGGGACGAGCGCGACGCCCCACACCAGGTCGTTGAGGAACGCCTTGCGCCCGGCGCCGGCGGCGAAGAACGCGAACCGCCAGGCGTCCTGCAGCAGCAGCGCCGGCAGGACGACACCGAGACAGGTGAAGGCGGGCCCCACACTGCCGCCGAGGCCGAGCCCGACCAGCAGGCACACCGCGCCGAGGGCGGTGCCGACGCCGAGGGCGGCACCGGACGACCGGGCCGTCGCCGCGCGCCAGGACGCGTCCGGCACACCGCTGAAACGCACCACGAGCGGATCGGTGGCCAGCCCGCGGGCGACGTTGAGCACCACACCGTAGGTCAGCCAGGCCAGGCTGAACACGCCGAACGCGGCCAGCCCCAGCGAGCGCGCCACGTAGATGCCCACCGCGAAGTTGGTCATGCTGGAGGCCGCCTGGTCGGCCAGTCCCCAGGACAGCCGGCCCACGAGGCCCCGCCTGGCGGCCGACGAGGCCGTCCCCTTCTCCCTCCCGGTGGCCATCGGCGTCATGCCTTGATCAGTCCGGCGCCGTGCAGGGCGTCGGCGGCGACGGCGACGGTGTCGAAGGACAGCCCGGACCGCTGCGCGACGTCCAGCAGACTGTGCTCGCCGTCGGAGAGGCTGAGCACCCAGAGCATGGCCAGCTGGGCCTCCTTCGCGTCGCTGCGCCCGCCGAGCGAGTCGTACAGCCCCCGCCGTCCCAGCTGTGGTTCGCCGTAGGGACTGAGGTTGACGTACCGCCGGTTGCGGTCGAGGACGGCGAACGCCTCGCGGCAGACGGCGAGCGTGTCCGCCATCGCCTCCGGGGAGACGAAGTCCGGGTTGTCCGCCGAGGTGTGGTACTCGGGGTACCCGGCGTACGGGGTCCGGCTGAGCGAGCCCACGCCGAGGTCGAACCCGGGTGAGCAGTACTGCCGCTCGTCGTAGCCGTACGGGGTGAACTCGTTGACGCTGTGCGGGCGTTCGGAGGCTGCCAGCACATGCCGCAGCACCCGGTCGATCTCCGCGTCGCCGCGCCTGCTCTGCTTGTACGTCAACTGGCCGGTGTCACCGGCGCACGCCAGCACGAGCCCGTGCCTGACCTGCTCCACGCGTTCCGCGTTGCGGGCGAGCCAGGTGATCGCGCCGACGGTGCCGGGCGCGAAGATGAACCGGTAGGTGTAGTACGGCGTCGTCCGCGCCAGCTCCCGGGCCAGGAACGTCGCCACCGCGATGCCGGCCAGGTTGTCGTTGGCCAGCGACGGGTGGCAGACGTGACAGGAGACGATCACCTCGTCGGAGACCTGCCCGGGTACCACGTGCTCGGCGTAGGTGAGGTGGCCGTCGGCCAGGGTGGAGTCGATGCGCACCTCGTACTCGCCGTCGGGCAGCGCGTCCAGAGTCTCCTGGGCCAGGCAGAATCCCCAGTCCGGCTTGTAGTAACTGGTGCGGTAGGGCACCAGGGACGGCTGGTCCGGCAGGGTGTGCAGGTGGGCGCGCAGCTCGGCCAGCGGCATGGTCGCCGACACCGGCAGGCTGTAGCCGAGCACGTGCAGGCTGGACGCGCGGAAGTCGACGACCCGGTTGCCGGCCGCGTCGGCGATGTACGCGTCCCGGATGTTCCACTCCTGCGGCACCGTCCAGTCGAGCACCTGCGTCCCGGTCGGCACCTCGTGCACCCGCAGCGGGACGTACTCGCCGACGATCTCCAGGGTGGCGCGCACCCCGTCGCCCGTGATGCTCCGGCACAGCGGGTACAGCCGCTCCACCAGCGCGTGCATCTCCTCGCCGGTACCGTCCTGCGGCCGCGCGGTCACCGGCGCCACCGCAGGGTGTCGTCGACGGTGCCGGCCTCGGACGCCGCGCGCAGCACGGCCAGGCGGGTGAAGCGCTGCTCGAAGTCCTCCCGGGTCAGCCCGTGCTCCCGGTAGGCGTCGGCGAGTTCGAGCGCGCCCCGCTTCACCGTCCACTCGCAGTCGAAGCCGGGGATCGCGGCGCGGAACCGGGCGAAGTCCACCCGGTAGGACCGCGGGTCGGCGCCGTTCTCGCCGGTGATCCGCACCTTCGCGCCGGACACCGACTCGGCGACCTGCTCGGCGATCTCGGCGACCGTGACGTTGTTGGTCTCGCTGCCGATGTTGAACGCCCGGTCGTGGACCGCCTCGCGCGGCGCGTCCAGCGCGGCCGTGAAGGCCCGGGCGATGTCGGCGGCGTGCACCAGCGGGCGCCAGGGGGTGCCGTCGGAGAGCACGAGCACCTCCCCGGACAGCAGCGCGTGACCGACCAGGTTGTTCAGCACGATGTCGGCGCGCAGCCGGGGCGAGTAGCCGAAGGCCGTGGCGTTGCGCATGTACACCGGGCTGAAGTCGCCGTCGGCGAGCGCGTGCAGGTCGTCCTCCACCCGCACCTTGGACTCCGCGTACGGGGTCACCGGGCGCAGCGGGGCGTCCTCGGCCACCAGGCCGCCACCGCCGGCGGCGCCGTAGACCGAGCAGGTGGACGCGTACAGGAAGCGTCGCACCCCGGCCTCGCGGGCGAGGCGGGCCAGCCGTACGGAGGCGTGGTGGTTGATGTCGTAGGTGAGGTCGGGCGCCAGCGATCCCAGCGGGTCGTTGGACAGCGCGGCCAGGTGGATCACGGCGTCCACCCCGGCCACGTGTTCGGCCGTGACGTCCCGCAGGTCCACCCGGTGTCCCGGCGGGTCCGCGGGCGGCGGGCCGAGCACGCAGTCGGCGAACAGGCCGGCGTCGAGGCCGACGACCTCGTGTCCGGCGGCCGCGAGGACCGGAGCCATCACGGTGCCCAGATAGCCCTGGTGCCCGGTCAGCAGTACGCGCACAGTTCATTCCCCTAGTTCGGAGGTGCCCGGTTCGGAAGGACCCAGGTCGAGCGTGAGTTTGGTGACGGCGAACGCCTCGGCGTAGCGCGCGTGGCATTCGATGCCGCGGATCCGGGCGAGGCCGAGGAAGGCCTCCCGGTCGTACCAGGGCCGGTGCCGCTGCGAGGGGTAGTACTCCTGCAGCAGCCGTACCTTGTGTTCGGCGGTCCGCGGCGACAGCGGCTGGTACGCCGCCATCCGGCCGAGGTCGCCGTCCCACTTGACGATCTCGTAGCCGAGTACGAGGTGGTCGCGGAACGCGGTGGACATCAGCTGCGCCAGGCCGCGGTGGTCCTGGTGCGCGTCGTCGGTGCGCGGGGCGAGGACGAGGTCCGGTTCGGTGCGTCCGCGCAGTTCCTCGACCGCGGTCTTGGCCTCCTCCCACTGCGCGGGCAGCCGGCCGTCCGTCAGTTTGAGCACGGTCAGCCGCAGGTCGGCGCCCGGGCAGAAGGCGGCGAGCGCGGCCCGTTCCTCCTGCTCCCGCTCGCTGCCGCCGCCGGTGAGGACGAGGGCGTCGACGCGCAGACCGGGCCGGGCCTGGCACATCGCCAGCAGCGTGCCGCCGGCGCCGATGGCGATGTCGTCGCAGTGCGCGCCCACCGCGACGAGCCGGTCCAGGGTCCCGGCGCCGAGCCGGATCACGCGGTCCCCACGGCGGCGTCCGCCCGTACGCCGTCCCGTTCCCACACGGCCCAGGGACGCTCGCCCCGGGCGTAGCCGTCGTCGAGCGCGGCCTTCTCCTTGACGGTGTCGGTCGGCTTCCAGAAGCCGCGGTGCTGGTACGCCACCAGCCGTCCCTGCTTGGCCAGTTGCCCGCATCCGTCGGCGACCAGGTCCCCGCCCTCCGGGATGTGGTCGAAGACCTCCTGGCGGAGCACGAAGTAGCCGCCGTTCTCCCACAGCGGCAGTTCGCTCACCGCGGTGATGCCTCCCACCAGGCCGTCCTCGCCCAGGTCCACGCAGTGGAAGGAGGACTGCGGCGGCACCACCATCATCGACGCGCCGGCGTCGCGCCGGGCGAACTGGTCGATCATGCGGGGCAGCGGGGCGTCGGTGAGCACGTCGGCGTAGTTGGCGAGGAACATCTCGTCGCCGTCCAGGTGGTGCCGCACCCGGCGCAGCCGCTCCCCGATCGGTGACTCGATGCCGGTCTGCGCGAAGGTGATCGTCCAGTCGGCTATGTCGGTGGACAGCAGCTCGGTGCGTCCGCCGCGCAGTACGAAGTCGTTGGACGTCGTCTCCTCGTAGTTGAGGAAGAAGTCCTTGATGTGGTGGGCCCCGTATCCGAGGCACAGGATGAACTCCGTGTGCCCGAAGTGCGCGTAGTAGCGCATGACGTGCCAGATCAGCGGGCGCGGACCGACCATCGCCATCGGCTTGGGGATGTCGTCGGACGCCCCGCTGCGCATCCGCAGTCCGTACCCGCCGCAGAACAGTACGACCTTCATGCTGCAACCTCTTTCACGACGTGGCCTCGACCACGCTGAGTTCCGGGATGGGGAAGACCAGGCGGCCACCCCACTCGTGCACGAAGGACAGCTGCTCGACCAGCTCGGTCCGCAGGTTCCAGGGCAGGACCAGCACGTAGTCCGGCCGGTCGAGCGCGATCTGTTCGGGCGCCAGGACCGGGATGCGGGTGCCCGGGGTGAACCTGCCGTGCTTGTAGGGGTTGCGGTCGACCGTGTACGGGAGCAGGTCGGGCCGGATGCCGCAGTGGTTGAGCAGGGTGTTGCCCTTGCCCGGGGCGCCGTAGCCGACGACCGTCTCGCCGCGCTCGGCCGCCTCGATGAGGAACTTGAGGAGGTCCCGGCGCACCTTGGCCACCCGGGCGGAGAACTCGGTGTACCCGGACAGTTCCTGCAGTCCGGCGGCCTTCTCGCGGGCCAGTACGTCGGCCACCCGCCGTGTCGGCTCCTGGGCCGCCTCGGCCGGCCGGGCCAGGAGCCGGATGGAGCCGCCGTGCGTGGGCAGCAACTCGACGTCCACGAGGGTGAGTCCACCGCTCGCGAGGGCCCTGATCGCGGACGCGACCGTGTAGTACTGGAAGTGCTCGTGGTAGATCGTGTCGTACTGGTTCTCCTCGATCAGGGTCAGCAGGTGCTGCACCTCGATGGAGACCCAGCCGTCGTCGGCGACCAGGGCGCGCAGCCCCTGGGTGAACCCGACCACGTCGGGGATGTGCGCGTACACGTTGTTGGCCACGACCAGGTCCGCCGGGCCGTGCTCGGCGCGGACGGCCGCGCCGACCTCCGGGGACAGGAACTCCGTGAGGGTGGGCACGCCCGCGTCCCGCGCCGCGGCGCCGACGTTCACCGACGGTTCGATGCCCAGGCAGCGGATCCCGCGGTCCACCAGGTGTTTCAGCAGGTAGCCGTCGTTGCTCGCGACCTCCACCACGAAGGCTTCCTTCTCCTTCGGGTCGAGCCCCAGCCGCTGCACGGTGTCGGCGACGAAGGTGCGCGCGTGCTCCACCCAGGAGGTCGAGAAGGACGAGAAGTACGCGTACTCGCTGAACGTCTCCTCCGGGGTGATCAGCGGAGGTATCTGCGCGAGCCAGCAGTCGGTGCAGACCCGCAGGTGCAGCGGGTACGCCGGCTCCGGCCGGTCCAGTTGGTCCGCGGCGAGAAAGCTCTCGCACGGCGGAGTCGCTCCCAGGTCGACGACGCTCACCAGCGCCGCCGAACCGCAGAGTCGGCATCCTGTCATCTGCTTCCCCCATCTCTGCCCGCGCGGGCCCCCCGCCGCGAGCCACTGCTTGCGTTTCCTGTCGCCGTCGGGCTGTCCCCGACGGCGGACCGCCCCGCGATCGCGGTGCGGTACTCCTCCAGCAGGCGCTCCAGCCCGACGTCCGGGCTGAAACCCTGTTCGTAGCGGCGCCGGGCCGCCCGGCCCATCTCCCGGTTGCGGTCCGCCCCGGCCGTGATCCGGCGCAGGCAGGACGCGAGCGAGGCGGCCTCGCCCGGCCGGTGCAGCAGTCCGCTCACCCCGTCCTCGACGAGTTCGGTGAAGGCGCCGTGACCGGCGGCGACGGCCGGGACCCCGGCCGCCATCGCCTCCACGACCACCAGGCCGAACGCCTCCAGCCAGGTCGAGGGCGCCACCACGGCGACCGACCGCGCGAGGGCCTGCCGGCACCCGTCCGGGTCCAGCAGGCCGACGTACCGCACGTCGTCCCGGCCCGCCGCCCAGGCGGTCACCTCCCGCTCCAGCGGCCCCGTGCCGGCGATCATCAGCGGCACGCCCGCACCGCCGCCCGCCGCGACCTCGTCCCACGCGGCCATGAGCAGCCGTACGCCCTTGGCCTCGGCGAGCCGGCCGAGGTAGAGCAGGTGCTCGCCGTCGCCCGAGCGGCGGACGTCCGGTTCCGGCACGAAGTTGTGCTTCACCGACAGCCGCTCGGCGGGCATGCCGGAGGCCACCAGGACGTCGCGCTGCGCCGCCGAGATGCACAGGAACCGCTCCACGCCCGACCACCACCGGCGCCGGTTGACCGACAGGCTGACCGCCAGCGGCACCGTCGCCAGCCGGGAGTCGCGGTAGCAGCCGTGCCGGACGGCGGGCAGCGGCGCCGAGCCGACGCACTCGGTGCACGGCCGGCCGTCCCGCTGCAGCGTGCCGGGCGGGCAGACCTGGGTGTAGTTGTGCAGCGTGGCGACGGCGGGCACGCCGGCGTCGGCGCAGGCGGCCAGCACCGCGGGCGACAGGAGCGGGAAGACGTTGTGGACGTGCACCACGTCCGGGCGTTCGGCACGGAGCCGGGCGGCGAGTTCCCTGCGCACCGACGGGTTCCACGGCACGAGGAGCGGTATCGCGGCCTTGCCCGGCAGGGACCGGGCGGCGATGTCGTCGCTGCGCCGCTCGAACACGCCGACCCGGTGGCCGGCCGCGCGCAGCAGCTCCACTTCCTGGTCGACGACCTTGTTCTCCCCGCTTGGCTGCGCCGAGGAGTAGCGGTTGTGCACCACGAGGACGTGCATGCGTGAGGTCATCTCCTAGTCCCGGGCCCAGCGCGGGACACGCCGTCGGGGGGTGCGGGACGTCGCCGGGGGCTTCGCGAGGACTGTCGTGAAGGCTGTCGTGGGGGCCGTCGCGACCGGCGCCGGCAGGGGCGGGGCCGGAGCGGGTGCCGTCAGCAGCGAGGCGGCCAGGGCCAGGTGCAGCAGGTACGGCGAGGCGTCGCCGAGACCGGCCTCGGTGTAGGACGCGATCGCGCAGTAGCTGATCAGGAAGATCGCGCAGGCCCTCGCCAGCGACGGCGGCCGCAGCAGCGCGACACCGCCCAGTACGACGAAGACCGCCGCCACGAGCGTCACGCCGATCCAGCCCTGCTCCTGGTAGACGGCCAGCCAGCTGTTGTCGATCGGCAGCCCGCCGAACGACTTGTCGCCCAGGCCCATGCCGAACAGTTCCTCCCCGGTGGACCGGGGCGCCGCCAGCAGGGCGTCCCAGACCTTGGCCCGGCCGGTGAGGCTGGTGAGGTTCTCCTGGCTCTGTCCGCGCAGGAACCACGTCCGCAGCGCGGAGGCGAACCCCACCGCGGCCACCACGGCGATGAGCACCGCCCAGGTGAAGAACCGGCGGGCGGCGGCGCTGGTCAGGACGAGCGAGCCGATCGCCAGCACCAGCCCGATGAGCAGGCCGAGCGTGGCCGTGCGGGTATGGGTCAGCGCCAGCAGCACGAGGGAGGGCACGATGACGACCGCCGCGCTGGTCCGGTCGGTGCGGCGCCCCAGGACGAGCAGCACGGTGAGCCCGATGATCACCGCGGCGTACTGTCCGATCTGCGGCGGGGTGAGCGGCCACAGCGCGCCGACCAGCCGTCCGCCGTAGAGCTCGGGCATGGCCGCGCCCGGTGAGACGACCGCGCCGGCGGCGACCGATCCGAGCACCGCGAAGTACATCCGGATGTGGTGCCGGACGAAGGCCGGGCCGCCGTCCCACCAGCGGGTGAGCAGCCACAGCGTGCCGATGAAGAGGGCCAGCCGCGCGCAGCGGAACAGCGCGCCGAGCCCGGACTCCAGTTGCAGGCTGGAGATCAGGCTCGGTACCAGCAGCAGGGTGAGCAGGAGCACGAAGGCGCTGGGGCGGATGCGCAGCCGGAGGTTGAGCGCGAGCGCCAGGGTGAACGCGGCGACCAGCGCACCCATGGTGACCAGCTGGATGAGGGAGCGGGGCAGCGGGATGACGGTCTTCGCCCCGGCGGAGCCGAGGGTGTTGAGGATCAGCAGGCCCCAGACGATCCCGACGGTCCTCGGTGTGCCGGCGGGGAGCGGTCCGGCGCCGGGCCGCGTGTCCGCCGTGTCCTGCCCGGCGGGCGGTCCGCCGCGCCGCAGGTCCTGGTCCATGTCAGCCACCGGCCCGTGGGTCGAGGGTGCTGCCCTTGTCCTGCCGGTAGGGCGTGCCCTGCCACTGCCCGAAGTCGAGCACCCGGCTGGGGTCGTGGGCGACGAACTGCCACGGCCCGAGGTAGACGTTGTCGTGCCAGCGGTTGTGCTGGTCCAGGGTGATCGCCTCGGCCACCCGCTCGCCCTTGTACGGCGACCACTTCGGGTAGGTGCCGTAGTTGGCCAGCACCGCCATGCGGTCGCACTTCACCGTGCACTTGACGACGGACTTGTCCAGCACGAAGCGGTTGTCGTGGATGTCCACCCGCTGGGTCTTCCACCGGCAGTCGGCGTAGAGCGGTGCGGTGGCGATCGCCGGCCGCACGCAGCGGTCGGTGTCCCGCGCCAGCAGCGTGCAGTCGCCGGAGGAGGTGTTGGCCGGGCTGTTGCAGAACCGGTCGGCGTTCTCCCACAGGGTGATTCCGGACCAGTTGTCCTCCAGTACGTTCCGGTAGACCTCGATCTTGTCCGTGCGGGCCGGGACCCGTGGTTCGCCGCCTGACTCGGACAGGTAGACGGTCGCGAACGGGAAGTTGTCGCCGCGGTCGGCGTACTTGCGGCCCTCGACCCAGTTGTTGCGCCGGATCGTGTTCTTCCGGATGACCGCGTTGTAGCTGGTCTCGTACATCAGCGCGGCACCGTCGTTGGCCTCGATCACGTTGTTCTCGATGCGGAAGTCGTTGTTGTTGGTGTCCGCCCACAGCCCGGCTCCGCGGTTGTCGTGCACCCAGTTGCCGCGGATGTCGGCGCCGTCGACGGCCCAGAACTTGATGCCGCCGGTGCAGCCGCAGCCCTCCCGGCGCCGCTCCCAGTCGCCGGTGTTGTTGCCCACGATCTCGTTGCCCTCGACGACCAGGTCGCGCAGCGGGCCGCCGGACTTGTAGGCGTTCATGCCGTACTGGCCGTTGTCGCGCAGGCAGCTGGCGCGAACCTGCTGGCGGGCACCGGCCATCAGTCCGGCGCCGGAGTTGCGCCGGATCGTCGCGTGCTCGATCACCCACCCGTCGGCCGAGTCGTGGTTGACCACGCCCTCGTCGTGCGGCGCGACGAAGTTCTGCACGGTCAGGTGGCTGACGGTGACGTCGCGGGCGCCGCCGCCGAACGCGTACTGGTTGGTCCTGCGGCCGTCGAGCACCGCGCCCGGCGCGCCGAGGTAGCGGTTGCCCTTCTTCGGAAGGACCTGGGCGTAGCGGTCCGGTGCGAGCCGGTGCTTGCCCGGCCGCAGCCAGAACGTGGTCCTCGGGGGGTGGTCCTTGGTCTTCGCGGCCAGGTCGCCGACGACCCCGGGGTCGACCGTCACCGCGCCCGCCGGTGCCTTCGCCGGTCCGGCCGCGGGCTCGGCGCACACCCGGGCCGCGGCGGGGGCCGCGGAGACGGACGGCGGCGCGGTGGCCGGCTTTTCCGCCGGGGCGCCGGGCGTGCTCACGCAGCCGGCCGCCAGCAGGGCCAGCGCCGCCGCCGGCAGCGTCCGCTTGCGCCATCTGATCCCCACGGGGCCTTCCTTCCTAGTCGCTGAACGTGAGTACGGTCGTGAACTGCCGTGCGCCGTCGGCGAAGCCGGTGCCGACGAGCGTCGTGGCGGGTTCCTTGCGGCCGAAGCCGGCGGAGTACCAGCCCAGCGGCGGGTCGCTCTCGCCGCGGTGCGCCCGCCAGTTCAGCTCCCCGGGCAGGTCGAGCACCGCGGAGCGCTCCCGGCCGTCCCGGGTCCAGGTGAGCACGGCCCGGTTCCCCGTCAGGTCCGCGGTGACCGCCGGGCCGAGGTGGAAGGCCAGGCGCGCGGCCCGGCGCGGGCCGCGTACCTCGTCGATCACGCGCAGCTCGCGGCTCGCGGCCGTCAGCTCGACCCGGCGGCGGTGCACGGAGCCGCGGTAGCCGTCGTGCTCGGCGTACCAGCGGGCCGTCCCCCCGGTGGAGGCGCCGGTGGTGTCCTCCGCTGCCAGGACGCGACTGCGGGCGTGACGGGTCCACAGGAACGGGCCGCCGGAGACGGACTGGTCGGCGCCGTCCAGCTCCAGGGTGTTGTGGCCGAGCGTGGACCGGAAGTACCGCCGCCACGCGGGCTGCCCGTGGTAGCAGTACGTCCCCGGGTCGGCGAGCACGTCGACCCCGTCGTGCCGGACCTCCACGGACAGCGCGTCGGCGTGGGCGTGCGCGGCGATGGACAGGAAGCCGTGCGGGCCTCCGTCGCAGCGGCACCAGATCTCCCCCGGGCCGCGCAGGACGGTCAGCCCCGCGTCGGCGAAGTGGGCCGGCCTGCTCGCCGGGCGGGTCACGGCCGGCGCCGTCGTGCCCTTCGCGTACGGCCGGACGAGCGCGGCCAGCAGGGGGGTGCGCACATCGGTGCCGGTCACGGCCGGCCACCAGGCCAGCCGGCCGAACACCGCGTCCCCGGTGGCCAGCAGCGAGGCCCAGCGGTCGGTGCCCGCGCCGTCCACGACCAGGCCGTGTCCGTCGTCCGCGTCCCCCTGGCGCGGCGGCCGCAGCCGGTTGTCCACGACGGCCGCGAGCGCGTCGGTCATCCGCAGCAGCACCAGCCGGACCGGCGCGGGGACCGGCACGTCCGCGGCGTCCGCCTCGGCCACCGCGGCCAGGCCGAGTTCGAGGACGAGTCCGTGGTACTCGGTGGCCAGCTCGCGGTTGAGGCCGGAGGGAAAGGTGTTGGCGCGCAGGTGCCGTTCGAGGGAGTGCAGCGCATCGGCCCGCCAGCGCGGCGAGGAGGGGAACCAGCCGAACGCGCAGGCCGCCGCGAACTGCCCGGCGGCTTCGGCGACGGCGTGGTTGTTCGCCGAGGAGCCCCGGCTGGGGAAGGCGGCGAGCCAGCGCTGGTGGTGCCAGATCTGGTGCAGCGCCGCCGGGTTGTCCTCGAACAGTGCGGCCGCGCCCGGCCAGCCGTCGAGCAGCCGGCGGATCCAGACCCAGGACAGCAGCCGGATGCCCAGCTCGATGCCGCTGACCCAGTGCACGCCGCGCAGCGGCGGGTTGGCCGTCCACCACGACCGCAGGTGCGCGGCGACCCGCTCGGCGTACCGCTCGTCCCCGGTGACCGCGTAGGCGGCGGCGAGCACGGTGAGGTACTGGTGCCGGGACGGCTCCCAGATCTGCTTGATGTCCCCGGCCGTGTCCTCGTCGCGGTACGGCACGTCGAAGGCGTAGCCCCCCGGGGCCCGGCGCCCGGTCTTCGGGTCGTACCGCCAGTCCGGGTCCACCAGGTCGTCGCGGGCCACCCCGAAGAACTCGGCGTGTCCGTCCATCAGCCGGTCCGCCTCGGCGACGAGACGTTTCGCGGCGTCCGGCGGCACCGCGGCGACCGCCCGGGCGGGCAGCACCGCGGTGAAACGGGCACCACTCACGTGCGGGGAGTCCGGCGGCGCGGAGCGCCGCCACCGCCGCCTGCGCGCGGCGTCGCCCGCCCGGCCGCCGACCTCCCGCGGACCCATCCGGGACAGCCGCCTCAGGTACCAGCCCGCACTGCCGGAGCTCACCGTCATCGGGCTCCCGCCAACGTCACCGGCACGCCGCCGGCCAGGCCCGTCCGCACGGCGAGGGTGGCCGCCGTGGTGGCGACCAGCGACTCCAGCGGCACCGGCATCGGCCCGCCGGTCCGTACGGCCCTGACGAAGGCCGCCAGTTCGGCGGCCTGGCCCTTGTCCCGGGCCTTGGGCAGCCGCGAGCTGACCCAGCGCTTGCGGGCGTACACCGAGGCGCGGACGAAGTCGTCCAGCCGCAGCACCTTGCCGTCCGCGACGAGGTCCAGCGTCTCCTTGGGGAAGCCGGGCGCGCCGGTGGTGACGTAACTGATGGCGGCGGTGGACCCGTCCGGGTAGCCGAGCACGATCTGCAGGTCCTCGTTGCCGGACGGGGCGACGGCGTACACCGACACCGGGTCGGCCCCGAGCAGCCAGCTCGCCGTGTCGATGAAGTGCCCGCCCTCGCCGGCGAACCGCGAGCCCTCGGTGCCCTGCTGGAGGTACCAGCTGCCGTGCTGCAGCCGGCCCGCGTTGACCAGGTAGCGCAGGCTCGCCGGACCGGTCCGGGCGCCGAACCGCTGCCTGGCCTCCTGCAGCAGCGGGGCGAAGCGGCGGTTGAAGCCGACCTGCAGCCGGTCGTTGCCGGACTCCTCGACCGCCGCGAGCACACCGGCCAGTTCGTCCTCGGTGAGGGCCAGGGGCTTCTCCACGAACACCGTCTTGCCGGCCAGCAGTGCCTTGCGGGTCAGTTCGGCGTGCGAGCTGTGGCGGGTGACGACGAACACCGCGTCGACGGAAGGGTCGCCGAGCACGGCGTCGAGATCGGTGGTCGCCCCGGCGAAGCCGAACTTCCGCTTCGCGTTGGCCGCGGACAGCGCCGTCGTGGTGACGACCGTGGACAGTTCGACGCCGTCGCGCCGGGCCAGGTGCGGCAGCAGCATCGACGTCGCGTAGTTCCCCGCGCCGACGAACGCCAGGCGCACCGGCGCCGTGGCGGACCGGGCCGGGGCGGCCGCCCTGCCGCCGGGCCGCACCGCGGGCACGGTCACCACCGGGGGCTCCGGCTCGGCCGGGGATGCGGCGGGACCGGGGTAGCGGAACAGCACGGCCACGGCCTTCAGTTCGCCGTCCTTCAGGCGCCGGTACGTCTCGACGGCGTCGTCGAAGTCGGCGACGTGCGAGACCAGCGGCTCCACGTCGACGCTGCCGCGGGCGAGGAGGTCGAGGAAGCACGCCAGGTTGCGGCGCTCGGTCCAGCGCACGTAGCCGATCGGGTAGTCCCGCCCCTCGAGTTCGTACTCCGGGTCGTAGCGCCCGGGGCCGTAGCTGCGGGAGAACCGGACGTCGAGCTCCTTCTCGTAGTACGCGTTCCACGGCAGGTCCAGGCGGCACTTGCCGATGTCGACGACCCGGCCGCGGTCCCGGCACAGCTGGGCGGCCAGCTCGACGGGCTGGTTGCTGCCGCCGCCGGCGGCCAGGTACACCTGGTCCACGCCGTGTCCGCCGGTGAGTTCGGCGACGGCGCTCCCGACGGCCGCGGACGCGGGATCACCGCAGGCCACGGCGCCCAGGCTCACGGCGAGTTCGCAGCGCGCCGGATCGGGGTCGGCGCCGACGACGCGGACCCCCGAGGCGGTGAGGAGCTGCGCCACCAGCTGCCCGATCAGCCCGAGGCCGATGACCAGCGCCACCTCGCCGAGTTGCGGCTCGCCCTGGCGCACGCCCTGCATCGCGATCGACCCGACGGTGCCGAAGGCGGCGTGCCGCGGCGCGAGGCCGTCCGGCACCGGCGCGTAGAGGTTCTTCGGCACCCAGTTCAGTTCGGCGTGCAGCGCGTGCTCGTTGCCGGCGCAGGCCACGAGGTCGCCGGCCTTCACGTCGTCGACGCCGGCGCCGACCTGCTCGACCACCCCGCACAGCGAGTAGCCCAGCGGGGTGTAGGAGTCCAGCTTGCCCATCACCTTGCGGTAGGTGGCGGGCACCCCGTTGGTGGCCACGCTCTGCATGACCTTGGCGACCTGGTCCGGCCGGGAGCGGGCCTTGCCCACCATCGACATGCCGGCCTCGGACACCTTCATGAGCTCGGTCCCGGTGGAGATCAGCGAGTAGGCGCTGCGGACCAGCACACCGCCCGGCTTGCAGCCCGGCACCGGCACGTCGAGCACCGCCAGTTCGCCGCTCTTGTAGTTCTGAACTACCTGTTTCACCCGAAGTCCTCTTGTCTCTGAGCCGTGTGTCTCTACGTCGTGCCTGTGCGTCGTGCCGGTGCGCCGTCAGGCAGCTCGGTCGCGGCCGGACCCGGAGCCGGAGGTCGCGTCGCGGTACCAGTGCTCGAGGGTCAGCACGTGCCACAGGTGCTTGGAGAAGTCCCGCCGGCCGGCGGCGTCCTCGGCGACCATCCGCGCCAGCGCGTCGCGGCGCAGCAGCCCGGAGCTGACGAGCACGCCGTCGTTGACCACCTCGCGCACCAGCGGTGCCAGGTCCCGGCTCATCCAGGCCCGCAGCGGGGCGCTGAACAGGCCCTTGGGCCGGTACACGATCTCCCGGGGCAGGACCGAGGTGGCCGCCTCCTTGAGGGCGGCCTTGCCCTGCCGTCCGGCGATCTTGCGGTTGCCGGGCACGGTGAACGCCGCCCTGACCACCTCGACGTCCACGTACGGCACCCGCACCTCGGTCGACGCCGCCATGCTCGACCGGTCGGTGTAGGCGAGGTTCAGGCCCGGCAGGAACATCCGGGCGTCGGCCAGGCACATGCGGTTGACGAAGTCGTCGAGGTGGTTGTCCTGGTAGGTGTCCGCGTGTTCGGTCAGCACGTCCTCGACCGCCGGGGCCAGGTCCGGGTTGACCAGGGCGAGCAGCTCGTCCTGGTCGTACATGGTGTAGCTGCGCCGGAACGCCGTCTCCTCCGGCAGGTCGGCGAAGGAGAGGAACCGCTTCGCGAAGCGCACCGACCGGTACCCCCGGCGGGCCGTGGCGACCGGCAGCCGGTCCACGGTCGCCGACAGGCCGCGCCGCAGGGGCCCCGGGACGCGCTGGTAGCGCAGCGCCAGCAGGTTGGCCAGGTGCTTGCGGTACCCGGCGAACAGTTCGTCGGCGCCCATCCCCGAGAGCATCACCTTGACCCCGGCCTCCCGGGCGGCTTGGCAGATCAGGAAGGTGTTGATCGCGGCGGGGTCGCCGATCGGCTCGTCCAGGTGGTACGTCATCTCCGGCAGCAGGTCGAGCACGTTGGGGGCGATCTCGATCTCGTGCAGGTCGACGCCGAACCGCTCGGCCACCTGCCGGGCGTAGCGCAGGTCGTCCGGCATCGCCTCGAACTTCGCGTCCTCGGCGCGGAACCCGATCGTGTAGGCGGAGATCCCGGGCCGGTGGCGGGCCGCCAGCGCGGTCAGCCAGCTGGAGTCGAGGCCGCCGGAGAGGAAGGTCGCCACGGGGACGTCGGAGAGCAGGTGCCGCCGGGTCGACTCCTCGACGACGGCGGCCAGGTCCGGCCGCTCGCCGGCCCGGGCCCGCTCCTGGCCCTCGGCGGCGACGTCCCGGAGGTTCCAGTACCGGCCGCGCTCGATCCGGCCGTCGGGCCGGCACCGCAGCCAGCTGCCCGGCGGCAGCTTCTCCGCCTCGCGGAACGCGCAGCGCGAGTCCGGCACCCAGTAGTAGAGGAGCGAGGCCACCAGTGCCGCGTGGTCCACCTCCAGCGTTCCGCCGGTCACGGCGGCGAGCGCCTTGAGCTCGGAGGCGAACATCAGGCCTTCGCCGCGCCGGAGCAGGAACAGCGGCTTGATGCCGAGCTGGTCCCGGGCGAGGACCAGCTCACCGGTCCGCTCGTCGAAGACCGCGAACGCGAACATGCCGCGCAGCCGGGGCAGGCAGTCGGTGCCCCAGCGCCGCCAGGCCTCCAGGAGCACCTCGGTGTCGGAGGTGCCGCGGAAGCGCGCGCCGCCGGCCGCCAGTTCGGTCCGCAGTTCGGGCGCGTTGTACAGCTCGCCGTTGTACGTCAGGACGAGGCCGTCGGAGACCATCGGCTGGGCGCCGGTCTCGGACAGGTCGATGATGGACAGCCGGCGGTGCCCGAGGTGCACCTCGCCGTCACCGGCGCCGTGGCTGTACCGGCCGGCCCCGTCCGGGCCGCGGTGGGCCAGGACATCGGTGAGCCGGTCGGTCACGGCCTTCCCGTCCGGCCACCGGTACGTGCCTGCGATGCCACACATGTTCTACCTGGCTTCCTGGTCGCTGTCCGGGACCCGTACGGGCGGTGCCGCCGTCCGCTCCGTGCGCGGCCGGCCCTCCCCCACTGCCTGAGCGGCGTGGGAGGTACCCTCACCGTTCCGCCGGGCCGCCCACTCCTCATGGCCGCGCAGCGCGGTGTGCAGCCCGTCCCACAGCGTGCCGTCGGTCCGGTCGCGCGGATCGGGATCGACCAGCACCACGCCGATCACCGGGATGCGCCGGTCCGCGAGCTGCCGCGCCACGGTGTGCAGCCACGCGGCGCTGCCGTGCCCGGCCCGTACGACCAGCACGGTCTGCCCGCCGAGGTGGTGCAGGTCGGTCCACGCCGTGCCGGGCGCCACCGAGCCGACGCCGAGCCGGCGGGTCCGGTGCGCCGCGGCCGCGGCGTGCTCGGTGCCGACCACGCTCACGTCCCCCGGATCCTGGTGGCCGGCGAGTCGGGAGCCGGGCAGACCGTCGACGACGGTCACCGGCCCCTCCGCCGCCAGCGCCCCGGCGATGTCCAGGGCGAGCGCGCCGGTGGTGCGCGCGCAGCCCAGTTCCAGCAGGGAGACCGGTTCCGCCGAGCCGCGCACGGCGCGGGTCAGGGTCGCGACGAGCCGTTCGCGTGCCACACGGGTCCGGCGGCGCCGCCACAGCCAGGACGGCCGGCGGGACGTACGGGGCAGCTCCGCGATGACGGAGGCGCCCAGGTTCGCCGCGATCTCCCGGCGCAGTACGGGCCGGTCCGCCACCACCGTGCCGACCGCGGCCAGCGTGAGCCCGAGGACGAGCCCGAGGACGAGCCCGATCGCGCCGTTGGTGGCGGCTGCCCCGGTCAGGGACTGCGGCACCGCGCGCGGGGTGTCCACGATCTGCGTACCGGCGACGACCTTGGGCGTGCCGGTGCGCGCGTCCGCAGCGCGCTGGTCGAAGTCGGCGATGCGTGAGTTGAGCAGGGCCCGGCGGGCGAAGAGCGACTCGATGCTCGCCGACGACTGCGGGTCGCTCTCCGGCGACCGGTCGCCGATCGCCTCGTTGACCTCGGTGAGCTCGTCCCGCATACGGTCCCGCTGGTCGAGCAGCGCCTTGGCCTCGGCCGTCGCGGCTTCCCGCATCCGCCGCACGTGGTCCGCGACGAAGGCGTCGGCCAGTGCCCCGGCCCGGGCCACCGCCTGCGCGTCGTCCTTGCCCGTCACCTCGATCTGCAGCAGGTTGTTGGTCAGGCCGGTGCCGCGGTAGTCCTTCATGAAGTCCTCGGGTTTCTCCGGGGACTTGAGGGACCGCAGGGCCTTGTCGGCGATCCGTGTGGTGCCCAGCAGGGCGACGTCGGTACGGATCAGCGTCCCGGTGTCGTTCGGCTGGTCGTCCTGGTGGACGACCAGCACGGTGGCCGTCGCGGTCGGCGGCGGCGGCAGCAGGACGGCGACCGCCGTGCCCAGCAGCAGTCCCAGTGCCGCCAGGGAGCACCAGAGGCGGCGGCGTCTGCGCACCGCCACCACCAGCGCGTGCAGGTCCAGCAGCGGGGTGGCGGCCGGTGACTGTGGAGTCGTGCTCGTCGTCATGCCGGGCCTCCCGTCGTGCGGCCGCGCGCGGCGAGCGCCGGAGCGGCGTCGTCCGCGGGACGGCCGGCGGAGCGCGCCGGGCGCTCCCGGACCGTCTCGGCGACGACGACGCCGACGACCTCGTGCCCGCCGTCCGCGCACGCCGCGGCGATGCCGGTGAGTTCGCCTGCGGTCCAGCTGCCCGCGCTGAGCACGACCAGGGCGCCGGACTCGGTGCCGCGGTCCGGCACCATCGGCTGGGACACCGGGACCTCCACGATCCGCAGCAGCGGATCGCCTCCGGCCTCGGTGACCAGCTGTCCGGCGGCGCGGTGGGCGATCCCGTCGCCGTCCGGTACGACGACCAGCAGCCGCCGGGGGGCGGGCAGCCGGTCCCGGAGGCGAGCGCACACCCGCCGGTAGCGGATCCGTCTGCCGGCCTCGTCGCCGGACGTCTGCGGGGCCGGTACGTCCCAGCGGGTGTCGACGCCGAGGAGCCGGCGGATCCGGGCCCGCGCGCCACGGTTCCCGGGCCGGTGCGCGGGCGGTTCACCGGGGACGTCGACGGTGCCCAGCAGCGCCGAGCCGAGCGCCGCGGCGATCTCCGGTTCGGCGCGCAGCCGGCGGTTCACGCGGGCGGCGGCGAGATGGCCGACGACCGTGAGCAGCAGGAACAGCAGCGCCCCGCCGACGACGAGTTGCACTCTCGTGGGCGGCGCCTCGCCGGTCGGCCGGGCCGCCGGTCCCATCACGACCATGCCGGCCACATTGCTCGACGGGTCGGCCTGGTCCAGTTTCTCCATGGCCTCCTCCAGCGCGGTACGCAGGTTCGCGAGCGCGGTACGGGCCTGCACGCTCTCCACGGTCCGCCCCGGATCGGCCGCTTCGGCCAGATCGGAGATGCGGCGGTTGGTCTCCTCCACCTTCTGCCGCAGTGCCTCGGGTCCCGTGGCCTCTTCGGAGTCGGTGCTGTCGCCCGCGATCCGCGCGGCGAACGCGACGAACTGCTGGGCCATCCGGTCGGAGAGCTGCTGTGCGCGCTCCGGGCTGTCGGCCGTGCCCGAGATCTCGATGATGTTGCCGTCGGTGGCTCCGGCGGTCACCCGGTCCTTCAGTTCACCGCCGCCGACACCCGGCCAGTCGAGCGCGGCGGCCGCGCGGTCGAGCACGACCGAACTGGTCGCGATCTCCGTCTGGGTGAGCAGTTCGCGCTCCTCCCACTGCCCCGGCAGCAGGACCGATGCCGAGGCCGTGTACCGCGGCGGGAACAGCACCGAGGCGCCGAAGCCGACCAGCGCGCCCACCACGGTGAGAAGGGCGAGCAGTCGCCGGCGCCGGCGGAGGATACGCCCGATCGTGACCAGGCGTATGGTGTCGTCGTTCAACGGTGCGGCCTCTTCCCTGTGCGTATGGGGTCGTCCGCCGGCGCCGGGGCGCGGTCGCGGCAGGCAGCTGCGTAGGCGGCGAGCAGCGACCGCTGGGAGTTCCGCCAGGACAGTTCCCCGTTGATCCGTTCCTGGCCGATCCTGCCCATGCGGGCCCGCTTCTGCGGATCGTCCAGCAGCGTCGTGATGAGCTCGGCGAACTCGGACTCGTCGTCGTCGGACGCGTAGACGGCGGCGTCACCGGCGGAGACCCGCGCCTCCCGGAGGTCGAACGAGACGATCGGCCGGCCCATGGCCATGTATTCCAGGACCTTGTTCATGGTCGACACGTCGTTGAGCGGATTGCACGGGTCGGGCGACAGGCACACGTCCGCGGTGGACAGGTGGCGCACCAGGTCGGCGTCCGGGATGCGCCCGGTGAACTCGACCTGGTCCGAGAGCCCGAGCCGCCGGGACAGTTCCACCATCGCGTCGAAGGCGTCGCCGGAGCCGATGAACACCGCGTGCCAGTCGGTCCGTCCGAGCTCGTCGCGCAGCTTCGCAAGGGCCCGCAGGGCGTAGTCGACGCCGTCCTGGGGACCCATGACGCCGAGGTAGCACAGCAGATGAGGCTTGCCGCGCTTCAGCTCCGGTTCGGGCGGCACCGGCCGGAACCGGTCGGTCTGCGGCGCGCTGCGCACCACGAAGACGTCCTGCGGCCGCTGTCCGCCGCGGCGCACCGCGACGTCCCGGTAGCTCTCGTTCGTGGCGAGCACGACGTCCGCGGCCCGGTAGGTCATCCGTTCCAGTGCGCACACGGCGCGGTAGAGCAGGTCCTCGCCGCGGTCGAAGCGGGACAGGTACAGCTCGGGCACCAGGTCGTGCTGGTCGAAGACGAACCGCGCGCCGCGCCGCTTGAGCCACCGGGCCGGCAGGAACAGCAGGTCGGGCGGGTTGCAGGCGTGGACCACGTCGACCGGGCCGATCCTGCGGGCCAGCCGGACGGTGTGCCACAGCGCCGATCCGTACTCCCGCAGGTAGCCGGCCGGTCCTCCGGTGGCCGCGCGCAACGGGTAGCGGTGGATCCGCACCCCGTCGATCACGGCCTCCGGTTCCGTGTCCCGCTTGCTCCCCCGGGGGCAGATGACGTGCACCTCCCAGCCCGCGTCGCGCAGCGTGGTGCACTCCTGCCACACCCGCCGGTCGAACGGCACCGACAGGTTCTCCACCAGGACCAGCGCGCGCCGGTCCGGCCGGCCGCCGCCGGCTGCGTCGTCGGGCGACATGTCACCGGACGATCTGTTACCAAGCAAGGCCCACGTACCCCGGTTCGGTCCGGCGCGCCTCGGCGTCGGGAAGGTGGATGAGATCGATGAGCAGCGGCCCGGCGCCGCCGTGGGGCAGCGCCGACAGGACGGCGGGGTCCTTGGTCCCCACCAGGCACACCTCGGCGTGCTCGAGCACGTCCTCGACGGAGTCCGCGAGCAGGTGCGCGAGGTGCGGCAGCCGGGTCTCGATGTATTCGCGGTTCGCGCCGAGCAGCCGGGACAGGCTCACGTTGGCGTCGTAGATCTTCAGGTCGTACCCCTTGCCGAACAGCCTCTCCGCCAGCTCGACGAGCGGGCTCTCGCGGAGGTCGTCGGTGCCGGGTTTGAAGGACAGCCCGAACATCCCCACCCGGCGCTTCCCGGTGCGTTCGACCAGCTCCACCGCGCGTTGCAGATGGGCGGAGTTGGAGGGCAGCACGTGGGCGAGGATGGGCACCGAGACGTCGGCCCGCTGCGCCGCGTGGACCAGGCTGCGCAGGTCCTTGGGCAGGCAGGAGCCGCCGAAGGCGAAGCCCGGCCGCAGGTAGGCGGGGCTGATGTTGAGTTTGCGGTCGGCCAGGAACACGTCGATCACCTGGTGCGAGTCGACTCCGAGTGCCTGGCACACCGCGCCCAGCTCGTTCGCGAAGCCGATCTTGAGGCCGTGGAACGCGTTGTCCGCGTACTTGATCGCCTCGGCCGTCGGCACCGGCACCCGGAACACCTCGCCGGACAGTCCCTCGTACAGCGCCTGCACCGCGTCGCCGCTCGCCCGGTCGAGTTCGCCGATGACGGTCTTGGGCGGGTCGAAGAAGTCCTGCACGCTCGTGCCCTCGCGCAGGAACTCCGGGTTGACCGCGACCCCGAGGTCCACCCCGGCGGTGCCGCCGACGTACTTCTCCAGGATCGGTACCAGCAGGTTCAGACAGGTACCCGGGAGCATGGTGGAGCGGAAGACGACGGTGTGCCGCCCGCCCCGCTCGGCCAGTGCGGCGCCGATCTGCTCGGTGACCCGCTCCAGGTAGGTGGTGCACAGGCTGCCGTTGGCCTCCGAGGGCGTGCCCACGCAGACCAGCGAGATCTCGCTGCCCATGATCGCCTCACGGACGTCGTCCGTGGCTCTCAGGGCGCCGGTCCGTACGACGTCGGCGATGAGTTCGCCGATACGTTCCTCCACCACCGGGGCCTTGCCGTCGTTGACCAGGTCGACCTTGACCTGGTTCACGTCCACCCCGATGACCTCGTGCCCCATGCTGGCCAGGCACGCGGCCGACACGCAGCCCACGTAGCCGAGTCCGAAAACGCTGACTCTCATGACCCGTCCCTCCCCCCAGGCAGGCCCTGACGGCCTGCGGTCCGTGCGCCGGACGGGCGGCGCTCCCCCCACATCAGTAGGCCCCGTGCCCGTAGAGCACCGCGCGTAGCGTCTTCCACAAGATCACCGTGTCCAGGGCGAGCGACCAGTCCTCCACGTACCGCAGGTCGAGGCGGACCGCCTCCTCCCACGGCAGGTCGCTGCGTCCGCTGATCTGCCACAGGCCGGTGAGGCCGGGTTTGACCAGCAGCCGCCGCCGGATGTCCGGCCCGTACGCGGCGGACTCCTCCGGCAGCGGAGGCCGCGGGCCGACGAGCGACATCGGTCCGGTCAGTACGTTGAAGAGCTGCGGGAGCTCGTCGAGGGAGTAGCGGCGCAGCACCGCTCCCACCCGGGTCACCCGGGGGTCCCGGCGGAGCTTGAACAGCAGGCCGGCACCCTCGTTGCGGTCGGCGAGCGCGTCACGTGCCCGGTCGGCCCCGGCGACCATGGTGCGGAACTTGTAGATGGTGAACTCGCGGCCGTCCTTGCCGACTCTGCGCTGACGGTAGAACACCCCGCCGCGGCTGTCCGCCAGGACGAGCAGTCCGACGAGCGCCATCAGCGGCGCGAACAGCATCAGCAGGATCGCCGCGCCCATCCGGTCGACGACCCCCTTGACCGCCCGGCGGCCTCCGGTGAAGGTCGGCATGCTGACGCGCAGCAGCGGTATCCCGAGCACCGCGTCGACGTGCAGTCGCGGGCCGGCCACCTCCATCAGCACGGGGGCCACCACCATCTCGGCATCGCTGCCCTCGAGGTTCCAGGCCAGCCGCTGCAGCCGGTCCGGTGACCAGTGCGGGTCCGGTGTGACGGCGACGACGCGGTAGCCGTCGCGGCGGACGTGGCCCGCGACGTCCGCCAGCCGGCCGACGACCGGCACCCCGTCCAGGTGGTCGCCGTCGGGTCCGAGACCGTCCGTCGTGCAGACCGCGTCCACCCGCCAGCCCAGGTGCGGGAGCTTGCGGGCCCGGGTGATCAGGTCGCGCACGGTGTCCGGGCTCCCGGCGGCGAGCACCGGTCTGAGGCACCGTCCGTCCTTGCGCTGCTTGTGCAGCCGCAGGCGCAGCAGATATCGCGCGATCATGGTGACGATGGCGATCGCGGGAATCGCGACGAAGATCCAGAGTTTGATGTTGCGCGAGGTCAGGGCTATTCCGCCGAGTGCCAGGACGACGGCCGCCGTGAAGAGCGAGCGGCCGAGCCGGCGGAATTCCTCGGCGCCCTGACCGAGTACGGCCGGGGCCCACGAATGGCTCACCGCGAGCGCTCCCAGCACCAGCAATTCGGTGCCGAATGCGAGAATCACCCATTTCTCGTGCCAGTTGGCCGCGTCCCGGGCGCCGAAGAAGTTGCCGATCGCCGCCACCACGAAGGCGGTGGCCACGGTGTCGCTGATGATCACGGTGCGTCTGTAACGCTGTTCCCAGTCGATCGCGGCCCGGCTGATCGTTCCGTTGGCCAAACGTGCGCGCGCCGACGGAAAAGGGTCGACTAGTTCCCCCCGCTGCACAGAACCCCCCAGGTTCCCAGTGGTTCGACGTTTTCGCCCAGCACTGTTCCTCCCCCCGGGAGGCCCCCGCCCCCCGCACAGTCCCTCCCCTCGGGAGGACCCCCGTCCCCCCGCCGTGCTGTTCCGTCCCGTAGGAGGCCCCCGCCTCCCGCGCACGACATGTCCGCCTGTTCCAGCGGTACTCGGACAACTCATCCGGCGACAGCGGAATCGATCACCGCGGACGCCGGAAAAGCGGCCGCCGACTGAGCGCAGCATCTGGTCCGGATAATGATTTGTCGCCATGTGTCCGAACAGCTGAGCCGAAGCACGGTCAATCTAGACCATCGGGACCTGTATGTAGAGGGGATGTGTGCAAAATGCGGTCAACCTTTGAGACATAAAGATGTCTTGGCGAAAGACGCGCGTCTTGCGGCCCGTGCGCCGCTGCGGAACCGCCGGAGACCGCGCGCCCCGGCCCCGGCCGGCGGCCGGGGCCGCCGTCGCGCGTGGTGCCCTGGGTGCGTGCGCGTGCACCGGACCGCGTGCCGGGCCGTAAAGGCGCTGGTCGCCGAAGTGCGGCCCCGCCGCCCGGCGTCGGGCCGAACGACGGCGGAGCCGCACCGGGACCGCCGGCGCCCGCTCCGCCGGGACGGGTCCGGTGGCCCCGGGCCGGCCGCCGAGGCCGCCGCGGGCGCCGCCGGCCCGGACGTCGATGTTGGCTTCAAGTGGGTGGTCGGTGAACACGAAAGGTTTTCAGGAGCTCACCGGCACAAACGGACACTGATGTTCCGCTTGTGGGTGCCGTCTAGGCCGCCACCTCGCCGGCGCCGGGGACCCTCGCCGCGCCGAACTGCGTCCGGTACAGCTCCGCGTACCGGCCCTGCGCCGCCAACAGCTGTTCGTGCGTGCCGCGTTCGACGATGCGGCCCGCCTCGACCACCAGGATCAGGTCGGCCGCCCGTACCGTCGACAGGCGGTGGGCGATGACGACCGCGGTCCGGCCCTCGAGGGCTTCGGCGAGGGCCGCCTGGACGGCGGCCTCCGAGGTGTTGTCCAGGTGGGCGGTGGCCTCGTCGAGGACGACGACGCGCTGGCGGGCGAGGAGCAGCCGGGCGATGGTCATGCGCTGGCGCTCGCCGCCGGAGAGCCGGTAGCCGCGCTCGCCGACGACCGTGTCGAGACCGTCGGGCAGGGAGCGGACGAGGCCGTCGAGGCGGGCCCGGCGCAGGACGTCCCACAGTTCGTCCTCGTGGGCGTCCGGCCGGGCGAGCAGCAGGTTGGCGCGGACCGACTCGTGGAAGAGGTGGCCGTCCTGGGTGACCATGCCGAGGGTCGCCCGCATCGACCCGGCGCTCAGGTCGCGGACATCGACACCGCCGATGCGTACGGAGCCCTCATCGGTGTCGTACAGCCGGGGCAGCAGTGCGGCGACGGTGGACTTGCCGGCGCCGGACGAGCCGACGAGCGCGACGGTCTGCCCGGGTTCGGCGCGGAAGGAGATGCCGTGCAGGACCTCGGTGCCGGCCCGGGTGTCGAGCGCGGCGACCTCCTCCAGGGAGGCCAGGGAGACCTTGTCGGCGGACGGGTAGGCGAAGCGCACGTCGGTGAACTCGACCGCGACCGGGCCGTCGGGCACCTCGCGGGCGTCGGGCCGCTCCTCGATCAGCGGTTTCAGGTCGAGCACCTCGAAGACGCGCTCGAAGCTGACCAGGGCGCTCATGACCTCGACGCGGGCGCCGGCCAGCGAGGTGAGCGGCGCGTACAGGCGGGTCAGCAGCAGGGCCAGCGAGACGACGGCGCCCGGCTCCAGGCTGCCGCGCAGGGCGTACCAGCCGCCGAGGCCGTAGACCAGCGCCAGCGCCAGCGCGGACACGAGGGTGAGGGCCGTGATGAACACGGTCTGCGCCATCGCGGTGCGTACCCCGATGTCCCGTACGCGGCGGGCCCGTTCGGCGAACTCGGCCGATTCGTCGCCGGGCCGGCCGAAGAGTTTGATCAGGGTGGCGCCGGGCGCGGAGAAGCGCTCGGTCATCCGTGTGCCCATGGCGGCGTTGAGGTCGGCGGCCTCGCGCTGCAGCTTCGCCATCCGCCGGCCCACCCGGCGCGCGGGAACGACGAAGACCGGCAGCAGGACGAGCGCGAGCAGCGTGATCTGCCAGGACAGGGTGAGCATCACGGCGAGGGTGAGCAGCAGGGTGACGACGTTGCCCACCACTCCGGACAGGGTATTGCTGAAGGCGCGCTGGGCGCCGATCACGTCGTTGTTGAGACGACTGACGAGCGCACCCGTACGAGTGCGTGTGAAGAACGCGACCGGCATGCGCTGCACATGATCGAACACAGCTGTCCGCAGGTCGAGGATGAGTCCCTCGCCCAGGGTCGCGGAGAACCAGCGGCCCACCAGGCCGAGCGCCGCCTCGGCGACGGCGATCACCGCGATGAGCAGGGCGAGCCGTACGATCGTCCTCTCGTCGTGGCCGGCCACGATCGCGTCCACCACACGTCCGGCGAGGACCGGCGTCGCCACCGCGAGCAGCGCCGTCGCCACGCTCAGTGCGACGAACTGCGCGATCCGGCGCCGGTGCGGGCGGGCGAAGCCCGCGATACGGCGGAGGGTCGCGCGGGCGAAGGGACGGCGCTCCCGCTGGGCGTTCATGACGCTGTACAACTGCGTCCAGGCTGTCGTCTCCATACTCATGGGAACGACCGTAGGACCTCAAGCTTCCTTGAGGTCAAGGGATCACCGATGACACGTACCGAACCGCCGCCCGTCCCGTGTCCGCAACCTCGCGTCGGTGCGGCGCGGCGAAGCTCTGTGGATGTGACGATCGAACAGCTCCCCCGAAGCCTGCCCCTGCGGAGTCCGTCCCGGCGCCCTGCGGTCCGGCAGGTCCTGTGCCTGCTCCCGCTCGTCCTCGTGGCCGTGGTGGCGGTACGGCAGCGGTCCGTGCTCGCGGAGGGCTTCGGCCATCTCGCCTCCGCGAAGTGGCCCTGGCTGCTGGCCGCGGCCGCCGCGACCTGCCTGACCTGGGTGGCGGCCGCCGTCACCCGGCAGGGCGCCCTCCTCCAGCGGCTGCCCAGGCGCCGTCTGCTGGCGACCCAGTTCGCGGCGGGCGCGGCCAACCACCTGCTGCCGACGGGGCTGGGCGCGAGCGCGGTCAACCTGCGCTTCATGACGGTGTGCGGGGTCCCGCCGGCGCGTTCGTCCTCGGCCCTCGCCCTCTACCTGCTGGCGGAGTCCGTCGCGCGGGTCGGCCTGCTGGCGGCCCTGCTGATCGCCTTCCCCGACGCGCTGCGGCCCGGCGGACTCCTCCCGGACGGAGCGGTGGGCCCGCTGCTGCTCGCCGCCGGCGGCGTGGTGTGCGCCGCGGTGACGGTCCTGCTGCTCGTACGGCGGGTGCGTACCGTCGTGTCCGGGTTCCTGCGGACCGCGCTGGGCGAGGCGCGGTCGGTGCACACGCGGCCGGCCCGCGCACTGGCGCTGTGGGGCGGCTCGTTCTCGTTCCCGCTCTGCCAGGCGGCCGGGCTGGCCGCCGTCGGCCGGTCGCTGGGACTGCCGGTGCCGCCGCTGCACATGGCCGTCGCCTACCTCGCGGCCACGGTCGCCGTCGCGCTGGTGCCGGCGCCGGGCGGGATCGGCTCGGTGGAGGCGGCGCTGATCGTGGCGCTGGTGGCGGCGGGCGGTCCGGCCGCGCCGGCGACGGCGGTGGTGCTCACGTACCGCGTCATCACGGTGTGGCTGCCGCTGCTGCCGGGCGCGCTGACACTGGGCGCGCTCGTACGCCTGAAGATGATCTGACGCACCCGCGGCGACGGCACGCCGCCGGGCGCACCACCGCGGCAGCGGCCCGTCAACCGTTCCCCGAGCGTGTTTCGGCTCATACAGGCCGATACCGGCCAACTTGCCACCCGGCCCGGACAGGTCCTCCCGCCGGTCCGCCGGAACGGACGGCGGGGCGGGCCTGCCTCCCGTACCGCCCGGAGCGGGCGGCAACGGGCCGGGAGAGGGGCCGGGCCGGCGGCGGTGCGGCGGGGAGGTGGCCTGACCTCAGCGGCTCGGCGCCGGACCATCCCGGCGGATGTAGCAAGATGAGCCAGTCCCGCGGTCGGCGCTCAGCCGCGGCCGGCGGGACCGCACATCCCCACATCGAGCACCAGGTGGCTACAAGGTGACGACACATCACACAACGGGCGTACGCCCTCTCCGCGACGCGACGGGAGGCAGTCGGTGAACCGAGACCTCACCGCGCACGACTGGATCGTGGCGGGCGGCTGGCTGATCGCCGGGCTCGTGGCGACCGTCCTGCTCCGCTTCCTCCTGCGCTGGCTGGGCAAGCACGCCACCCGTACCCGGTGGAGCGGTGACGACGTCCTCGTCGACGCCCTGCGCGCGCTGGTGCCGGTCGCGGCGGTCACGGGCGGGGTGGCCGCCGCGGCGGCGGCGCTGCCGCTGACCGGCAAGGTCAACCACACCGTCAACCAGATCCTGACGGTCCTGGTCATGCTCGCCGCCACCATCACCGTCGCCCGGGTGCTGGCCGGTCTGGTGCGGGCCGTCACCCAGTCCCGTTCCGGTGTCGCCGGATCGGCCTCGATCTTCGTCAACATCACCCGGGTCGTCGTCCTGGCCCTCGGCTGCCTGGTCGTCCTGCAGACCCTGGGGATCTCCATAGCCCCGCTGCTCACCGCGCTCGGCGTCGGTGGTCTCGCGGTCGCACTGGCCCTCCAGGACACCCTCGCCAACCTCTTCGCCGGCATCCACATCCTCGCCTCGAAGACGATCCAGCCCGGCGACTACATCCGCCTCACCAGCGGGGAGGAGGGGTACGTCGTCGACATCAACTGGCGCAACACCGTGGTGCGCAACCTCTCCAACAACCTCGTCATCATCCCGAACGCCCAGCTCTCCAGCACCAACATGACCAACTACAGCCGTCCGGAACAGGAGATGACCCTGACGGTGCAGGTCGGCGTCGGTTACGACAGCGACCTGGAGCACGTGGAGCGCGTCACCTCCGAGGTGGTGACCGAGGTCATGACGGAGACCGAGGGCGCGATGCCCGAGCACGAACCCGCCGTCCGTTTCCACACGTTCGGGGACTCCCGGATCGGCTTCACCGTGATCCTGGGCGTCGGCGAGTTCAGCGACCAGTACCGGATCAAGCACGAGTTCGTCAAGCGGCTGCACAAGCGCTACCGCGTCGAGGGCATCCGGATCCCCTCCCCCGCGCGGACCGTCGCCCTCCAGCAGAACGGCGTGGCGATCCCGCCGCAGCGCGACGGGTCCCTGTCCCTCCCGTAGGACGGCACCGGGGCCGCCCGCGCCGTCGGACACCCGGCGCGGGCGGCCCCCCGTAGCTCAGTGGGCGGTGACCAGCCCCTGGGGCGTGTCGCTCGGCGACGTCCGCTTCGAGCCGCGCAGGGCGGCGACACCGATGAAGACCATGGACGACAGGCCGGCGATCGCGAAGGCCGTGAAGCCCCAGTCACCGTTCCCGGCGGCGAGCAGCTGGCCGCCGAGCCAGGGGCCGAACACGGCGCCGAAGCGGCCCATGCCCGAGGTCCAGCCGACCGCGGTGGCGCGGCTGTCGGGGGTGGAGCGGATCGAGACCGTCGCGTAGATCATGACCTGGGCGCTGTTGAGGAACACGCCGGTGAGGAAGACGACCGTGAAGGTCGCCGCCAGCGGCATGTGGACACTGAGCAGGAAGACCCCCACGGCGGTCAGCGCGAACCAGAGCGAGGAGATGCGCGGGGCGCCGAAGCGGTCCGCGGCGCGTCCGGCGACCAGCATGCCCACGATGCCGCCGAGGTTGAAGAGGACGACGAAGGTCAGGGCCGAGCCCAGTTCGTAGCCCTCGCCGCGCATGAGCGTGGGCAGCCAGGTGGCCACGCCGTAGACGAGCAGCAGGCCGCCGAAGGAGGCCAGCCAGTACAGCAGGGTCTGGGCCCACTCGCCGCCGCGGAACAGACCGGCGAGGGCGTGCCGGCGGTCGCCCGCGGCCTTCTTCTCCGTGGCGGCGGGCACGTCCACCCCGAAGCGGCCGGCCAGCGCGCGGGCCTCCTCGGTACGGCCCTTGGCGACGAGGAAGCTCAGCGACTCGGGCATGAACCTCGCGAGCACCGGCACGAAGAGCAGCGGGACCACGCAGCACCAGAACGCGGCGCGCCAGCCGAGCGGTTCCACGATCCACAGGGCCACGTAGGCGGAGAGGATGCCGCCCGCGTGGTGGGCGGTCATCAGCATGCCGATGACGAGGGCGGCGCGCCCGCGCGGGGCGTAGTCGGAGACCATGCTGATCGCGGTGGGCAGCAGTCCGCCGAGGCCGACGCCGGCGAGGGTGCGGCCCAGGCCGAAGACCGCCACGCTGCCCGACACGGCGCACAGCGCGGAGGCCAGCGAGAAGAGCGTGACGCAGACGACCATCAGCTTCTTGCGGCCGACGCGGTCGGCGACCGTTCCCGCGGTCAGCGCGCCGACCAGCATGCCGAACGTGGCGTAGCTGCCGAGGTCGCCCGCCCGGTCCGGGGTGATGCCGAGGGCCTTCTCGGCCAGCATGTGCGGCAGCACGGAGCCGTAGATGAACATGTCGAGGCCGTCGAAGAGCACGGCGAGCCAGCACAGCCCCAGGGCCAGTACGGCCATTCTGCTGCCGCGTGCGGACAGGGCGGAGGAGGAAGAGGAGGGGGACATCGTTGTTCCTCTCGTCCAGGGGTCGGGTTCCTGGAGGGGATTCGGGAGGCGGGCCGCACGCGGCGTGAGCGGCGGCCCGGTGATGCGCTCGACGCTAGGAATCCGCCCGATTATTGTCAACGTTTTTGTCAACAATCACAGGAACCGGTGGGGTGCCGTGCGTGTGGAAGGACTCGATGGTCTTCAGGCCCCAGGCCTGGCCCTTCTTGCGCTCGTCCTCGGTCCACGTGACCAGCGGCCAGTCGGGGGCCAGCACCAGGCGGGTGAGCGGGTTGCACAGCTCGATCCGGTTGCCGCCGGGCTCGTAGACGTACAGGAAGAACGTCTGCTGGATGGCGTGCTTGTGCGGTCCGGTCTCGATGAACACACCGGTGTCGAGGGCGAGATCGGCGGCGCGCAGGATGTCCTCGCGGGTGTCCGTGGCGAACGCGATGTGGTGCAGGCGCCCTCGGGAGCCGCTCCAGTCCTCGGTGTAGACGATGTCGTACGACTTGCTGCTGAAGGTCAGCCACTGGGCGGCGATCCTGCCGTCGTCGAGCCGGATCTGCTCGGTCGGGCGGGCGCCGAGCACCTCGTGGACGAAACCGCCGTTCGACGCGACGTCCGCGGCGAGGAAGTTGACGTGGTCCAGACGGCGTACGCCCACCCCGTGCCCGGGCTTGGCCTGCGGCTGGTTCTTCAGGCCGGGCTTGAGCGCGTCCGGCGCCCTGTACCACTCGCTCTCCCAGTAGAGGGCGACCTCGTGGCCGTCGGGGTCGGTGGTGACGTACAGCGGGCCGAGACCGGGCTCGTCCTCGGTCCAGCGGCCCGGGCGGCCGGCGCTCTCCGCCTCCTTCACCCGTCGCCGGAGGGCTTCCTCGCTGGAGGCGCGCAGGGCGGTGCGGCGGATGCCCGGGGTCTCGTGCGCGGTCAGGACCAGGCTGTGGTGCTCGTAGTCGTCCCAGGTCCGCAGGTAGACGGAGCCGCCGTCCGCCGAGCGGCCGTTCTCGGTGAGGCCTAGGTAGTCGGTGAAGAACCGGACGCTGGCGTCCAGGTCGGGGGTGAGCAGTTCGACGTGCCCGAGGTGGGCGATGTCGCCGAGCGGCGGGGCCATGGGGCCTCCTCAGGAGTGGTGTGCGGCGGCTCGGACAGGCCGGGGGAAGACCGTGCCGTCGAAGATCTTGCGTGCGGTACGGACGACGGCGGTGCGGCGGGCGACCGGGAGACCGGCGCCGCGTACGCCTGCCGGGGTGCCCGGGGAACGCGCGCCCGGGGCGTCCGGGTCCGGGGCGTCCGGGGTCTCGTACGCGAGGGCCGTCTCGATGTCGAGGAAGCCGGTGGGGTGCTCGATGCGCAACCGGTCCCCGTGCGCCGGCGGGCTCGCCACCCCCTCGCCGACGCCGCCCTCGATCCGCAGTCCGGCGGCGACGCTCGCGGCGCCCAGGACCCCGATCGCGGTGTGGCAGCGCACCGGTATGAAGGTGCGGGTCATGACCGCGCCGCCGTCCGACGGCGGGGCGAGCAGGGTGAGTTTGGGCACGGTGGTGTCCGCCACGTCGCCGAGCCCCATCAGTTTCCCGGCCTCCAGCCGGATCGCCCGGAGCCGTTCGGCGAGCTCCCGGTCCGCCTCCAGGGCGGCGGGCTCCTCGTAACCGGTGACGCCGAGCGAGGACGCGGCGATCAGCACGGTCGGCATCCCGTTGTTCACGCAGGTCACCGGGGTGTCCGCGACGAGGTCGCGGACCCGGCCGGTCGGCAGCAGCGGGCCGGCCCCCTGCGGGAACTCGATGACGACCGGTGCGGCGGACCCCGGGACGCCGGAGATCTCGGCAGGACCGCGGTAGTCGACGCGCCCGCCCGGCGTGGGGAAGTCCGCGACCGCGAGGTCTCCGGTGTTGAGCATGCGGATCCGTACGGAGGTCCGGTCGCCGTCGGGCACGACGAGACCGCGCTCGACGGCGAAGGGCCCGACTCCCGCGAGGAGGTTCCCGCAGTTCTGACGGTCACTCACCTCATCGCTGTCGACGCCCACCTGGAGGAACAGGTAGTCGACGTCCGCCTCGGGACCGCCGGCCGCGGAGACCACCGCCACCTTGCTCGTCAGGGGGTGCGCGCCGCCCAGGCCGTCGATCTGGCGCGGGTCGGGACTGCCCATGATCCGCAGCAACAGGTCGTCGCGCGGGGCGGGTTCGGCGGGCAGGTCGGCGGCGAGGAAGTAGGCACCCTTGGAGGTGCCGCCCCGCATGAGCATGCAGCGCACCTCTTCGGCGGGGGCCCTCCCGGAGCCGGTCACGACCCCGCTCCGTCCCGCTCGCGCTCGTACGCGGCGTACGACGTGTAGGTGACGCCCAGCCGTTCGAGGGTGCCGCGCAGGCCGTAGCGGTCGAGGCCGAGCTGGCCCTCCTGGAAGGCGGCGCGGGCGCCGGCCTCCTTGGTCTCGCGGGCCTCGGAGGCCTCGGCCGTCCGCCGGGCGCGCTCGCGGGGCACGCACACCACGCCGTCGTCGTCGGCGAGGATCACGTCGCCGGGCCGGATCACCTGGCCGCCCACGACCACCGGCACGTTGACGCTGCCTCCGGTCGCCTTGACCGTGCCCTGCGGGCTGACCGCCCGGGACCAGGCGGGGAAGCCCATCTCGCGCAGTTCGACGGTGTCCCGGATGCCCGCGTCGATGACCAGGCCGCGTACGCCGCGGCGCTGCAGCGCGGTGGCGAACAGTTCGCCGAACATGCCGTCGGTGGAGGGCGAGGTGGTCGTGACGACCAGGATGTCGCCCTCGCCGCACTGCTCGACGGCCGCGTGGATCATGAGGTTGTCGCCGGGCCAGGAGAGCACCGTGACCGCGGTGCCCGCGACCCGGGTGTCCTGCTGGACGGGGCGCAGGTGGGTGCCGAGCAGGCCGGTGCGGCCCATCGCCTCGTGCACGGTGGCGACTGCGTACCGGGCGAGCGCCTCGACGTCCGCGGCGTCCGCCTTCGGCGGGTCGGTGACGATCACGTTGTTCATGCCAGTTCTCCCGTCACCTGCGGATAGGGCCGCATGTACGCCTCGGCCATGGTCGTGTGGGCCAGTCCCAGGTTGGGGCCGGCGTTGCGCTTGAGCTGGACACCGCGGCGGACGCCGAGGTCCGTGTAGTAGTCCCACAGGTGCTGCTGGGCGGCGAGGCACTCCATCGCCCTGCGCTTGGTCTCCCAGACCTCGGAGATGTCGAGGAGGACCTCCGGCCTGAAGCCGCACATCTCCGGCTGGTGCGGCTCGAAGAAGAACACCGGCGGGGCGCCGATGATCTCTCCCTCGGCCGGGTAGCCGATGGCCTGCGCGAGGACCCGCGCGTCCAGGGCCATCCGCGCGGCCGCCGGGTGGTCGCCGTTGTAGGGGTCGTCGAGCGGGTGGGTGAGCACGACGTCCGGCTGGGTCCGCCGGTAGACGCCCACCAGACGGTCGGTCAGCTCCGGGGTGACGGTCAGGGGGTAGTCGCCCGCGTCGAAGAAGACGACCTCGGCGCCGAGCGCGGCGGCGGCCGCCTCGGCCTCGCCGCGGCGCATCGCCTTGATCTCATCGAGTGTTCTGCCCTCGCGCCACGCCTTGGCGGACTCGCCGCGCTCTCCGTAGGTCAGGCACGCGACGGTGACCTTCTCGCCGCGGGAGGCGGCGAGGGCGATGGCTCCCCCGGCCCGCCACACGAAGTCCCCGGCGTGGGCGGTGACGACGAGCGTCGAGCGTGGGGTGTCGGGCGCGTTGCCGTGCGTCATTCCTGCGATCTCCTTGCTGGACAGGCCGGTCGGCCCGCCCCGCGGCGTCGTGCGCCCGACGCGTCGCTCACCGATGCCGGTCACCCGACGTCATTCGCGCAACGCGTCGATCACACCCGCGAGGTGGGAGCGGACGGCCCTTTCGGCCGCCTGCGGGTCCCTGGCCCTGATCGCGTCGATCATGGCCAGATGCTCGCTCAGGGACTTCTGCGGCCGGCCGGGGCGCAGCGCCAGCTGGAAACGGTGGCGCACCAGCTGCGCGTTGAGCCGCTCCAGGAGTCCCACGGCCACCTGCTGGCCGGAGAACTGCCTGATCCGGCCGTGCAGTTCGTGGTTGAGGTCGGAGTAGGTCACCGGCTCACCATCGGCGACGGCCTTGGACATCGCCTCGCCCAGTGCGACCAACTGGTCCAGCTGGTCGTCACTGGCCTCGACGGCCGCCTTGCCCGCGCACAGCCCTTCCAGGACCATGCGGCACTCGGTGATGGCGACCGCTTCCTCCACGGTCACCACCCGGACCCGCGAACCGCGGTTGCGGATCCGTTCGACCAGCCCTTCCGACTCCAGCTCGATCAGAGCCGCCCGGACGCTGGCCCGCGTCACACCGAACTGCTCGGCGAGCTCGTTCTCCACCAGCCGTTGGGCCGGAGCCATCTCGCCTTGCAGGATCGCCTGCCGCACCTGCGCGAGCGCATGCTGTCTGGCCTGTTCTCCGGTGCTCGGACGGGCTTCCTTCGGCATGTGTGCCCTCCCTGAGTGAGTGCCTGTCGAACCTAAAACTAGACGAACAAGATTGTCAACAATTTTGTTCGACATGTGTGGTCCGACATCGCCGTACGGCTGCCCGCCGGCCGTGCCGCGATGGCCGCCGGACCGGCCGTGGCCGCCCTCGGCACCGGGGGCACGCCCACCCCGCCGGACCGGGCACCCGCGACACCCTCAGGTGTCGCGGCGCTCCCCGGCCCCTCGACCCGGAGTCCCCGGAGTCCCCGGCCGGGATCCCGGCCTCCTCGGGCACCGGGCCCGAACCGAAGACGGCCGCCTGCCCGCACGGCGCCGTCGCCAAAGGCCGCGCCCGGACCGGCCGGTTCAGGTCCGCGGGGCCACGGGGAACCCGGGGCTGCGCAGCACCCTGCGCCCGGCGTCCACGGCGAACACCTCGCACCCCTCCCGCGCGGCGGCCCACTCGACGCCCTCCACCCCCATCGCGAACCCCGTGGTGGCGACGGCGTCGGCCTCGGTCAGCGACGCCGCCACCACGGTGAGACCGAGCAGCCCGGTGGCCGCCCGTCCCGTACGCCCGTCGAAGATGTGGTCCCCGCGCTCGTACCGCCCGGAGGTGGCCACCGCCCCGTCGGCGACCTCCACGACCACGCACACCCGGTCGGCCCGCTCCGGGTGCCGTACGCCCACCCGCCAGGGCCGCCCCGCCGCGACCACGTCACCGCCCGCGTTGAGGCAGAACGTGGTCACCCCCGCCGCCCGCAACAGCTCCGCGGCGCGCTCGACGGCCCAGCCCTTGACCACGGCACAGGGATCGAGCCCCCGGCCGGGCAGCCGCACCTGGAACGCACCCCCGCTCTCGGCCCGGTACCGCTCGCACAGGTCCAGGATCTCGGCCAGGTCCGGGCTCAGCCCGTCGGCGGCCACCTCACCCCGGCCGAACCGCGACACCTCGCTGTCGGCCAGGAACGGGCTGAACCGCGCGTCGGCCTCACGCAGCCACGCGAACACCCGGTCCGCGGCCTCCGCAGGGTCCACGGGATCCGTGCCGCGGCCCTCGCCCTCGATCCGCACGGAGACGGGCAGCCCCATGACGTGCTCGACCCGATGCACCACGCCGGTCACGGCGGCCGGGGCCGTGCGGGTCTCGGTCCTCGCCATCGCCGTCATCCCCTCGCGTCGAGCGCGGCCTGCAGCGACTCGACGTATCCCTCGCTCGTGATCGTGGCCCCCGACACCGCGTCGATGTCGGCGCTCTGCGCCTTGAGCGTCTCCGCGACGAGCTTCGGCACGGCCGCCTCGGTCTGCGGGTGGTTCGGCTGCCGCAGCATGCGTACGGAACCGATCGTGTCGCCCTCGAAGGTCACCTCGACCTGGACGGCACCCTTCTCGGTGTCCACGGTGGATCCCGCCACCACCTGCGAGGCGGCGGCGGACGAGGACGCGGCGGACGACGAGGCCTCGGCCGCCGCGTCGATGGCGGCCTGCAACGACTCCCGGTAGCCGTCGCTGGTGAGGGTCGCGCCGGACACCGTGTCGACGTCGGCGCTCTGCGCCTCCAGGGTCTCCGCGACGAGCTTCGGCACGGCCGCCTCGGTCTGCGGGTGGTTCGGCTGCCGCAGCAGCTTCACGGCGGTGATCTCGTCGCCGTCGAAGGTCACCTCGACCTGCACGGGGCCCTTCTCGGTGTCCACGGTCGTGCCCTTGACCACCTGGGACGAGCCGTCCCCGGAGGAGGACGCGGAGGGCGTCGAGGCGGGCGACGAGGCCTCGGTGGTCGTCGTCGAGCCGTCCGAGGGCGCGTAGCGCCACACCGGGACCAGGCCCGCGACGGACAGGACCAGGACAGGTATTGCTCGCTTCACGATGTCTCTCTCATCCCGCCAGGCTGAAGCGCTCGAAGTGGATCTGCGGCTTGGGCACACCCAGCTCGCGCAGGCTGCCCAGCACCGCGTTCATCATCGGCGGCGGCCCGCACAGGAACACGTCGCGGTCGCCGATGTCCGGCACGAGCCGCGCGAGCTCGTGCGGCGCCAGCTTGTCGGGCCGGACCGGCCCGGAGACCAGGTGCAGTTCGGCGCCCTTGGCCAGGGCCAGTTCCCGCAGCTCCTCGTAGAGGACCGCGTCCCGGTCCGAGCCCACCCGGTAGATGACCACCGCGTGCCCGTGCAGTTCCTCCAGCAGGGCGCGGATGGGGGTGACGCCCACGCCGCCCGCGATGAGCACGGCCTCGGAGCGGGTGCGGTGCATCGCGGTGAAGGCGCCGTAGGGCCCCTCGGCGAAGACCCGCGTGCCCACCTTCAGGTGCCGCAGGGCCGCGGTGCCGTCGCCGGCCGCCTTGGCGGTGAGCCGCAGGGTCCGGCCGTCGGGGGCGGCCGACAGGGAGAACGGGTTGGCCTGCCACCACCGGTCCCTGGTGAGGAAGCGCCACAGGAAGAACTGGCCGGCGCGGGCCGGCAGCCGGTCCAGGTCGCGTCCGGTGATGTGGACGGACACGACGTCGTCGGACTCGGGCACGACGGCGCAGACCCGCAGCCGGTGGCGGAGGTTGCGCCACAGCGGGAGGACGAGCCGGCCCAGCAGCACCGCGCCGAGCGCCACGCCCCAGAGCACGTACCAGTACGTCGTGGCCGCGGGGGAAGAGGTGAACGTCGTGCCCGCCGCCACCTGGTGCGTGAACGCCAGCACCACCGCGACGTACGTGTACAGGTGGATGAAGTGCCAGGTCTCGTACGCGAGCCGGCGGCGGGCGAAGCGGGCCGAGACCCCGCCGATCACGAGGATCAGGCCGAGCGCGACGATCGCGCGGAACACGCCCTCGACGGTCTCACCGAGGTCCACCAGCTGGTTCACCGGGTCCATCGAGGACGACTGCGCGTAGCCGAAGGTGATGAAGACGGCGTGCCCGAGCAGCGTGAACAGCAGGCCGAAGCCGACGTAGCGGTGCCAGGAGGTCAGCCGGTCCATGCCGATGCGGCGGTCGAACCAGGGCAGCCGGGCGACCAGCAGGAGCTGGAAGGCCATCAGGAGCGCGCCGTACAGGCCGGCGAGTCTGCCCAGCACGATGAGGGTGTTCGAGGCGAACCCGGCCTGGACGAAGAACACGGTCACCACGACCACGTTCAGGGCCAGCAGCCCGTACAGCCCGGCGCGGGCCACCACCTTGGGGCGCACCACCGCGGCCGGCGGCGGAAAGGTCGTCTGGACAGTCGTCACGGACGGCAACTCCTCGATCGGGTCCTGGGACTCCGAGCCTGCCTCGTCAACCCTGTCGTTTTCCTGTCGATGAACTTTCAAGTGATTATCGATCCGGACTCGACGGACCCTTTGCCATGGCGCTGATCGCCGGGTGAAGCACTATGGGCACGTGGAAAAAGTACGACTTCTCGTCGTGGACGACGATCCGCCCATCGCCGACCTGGTCGCGACGGTCGCCCGCTACGAGGGCTGGGAGGCGGTCACCGCGAACAGCGGTGAGGAGGCGCTGCGCCGCGCCGCCGCGTTCCGTCCGGACATCGTGGTGCTCGACCTGATGCTGCCGGGACTCGACGGCTTCGCCGTTCTCGACCGCCTGCGCCTGTCCGGGACGATGGTTCCGGTGGTGTTCCTCACCGCCCGCGACGGAGTGGCGGACCGGGTCGCGGGCCTCACCAGGGGCGGCGACGACTACCTCGTCAAACCGTTCGCGGTGGAGGAGCTGATGGCCCGGCTGCGGACCGTGCTGCGCCGCAGCGTGGGACCCGGCTTCCAGCGGTCCGTGCTCACGGTCGCGGACCTGACCATGGACGAGGACACCCGCGAGGTGCGCCGCGGCGAGCGCCTGCTGACGCTCACCCCCACCGAGTACGAGGTGCTGCGCTACCTGATGCGCAAGTCGCCGACCGTGCTGACCAAGGCGCAGATCCTCGACCACGTCTGGGAGTACGGCTTCGGCGGCCGCTCGAACGTGGTGGAACTGGTCGTCAGCCGCCTGCGCCGCAAACTCGACGGCGACACCGACGGCGACGGCACCGACGGGCCGCAGCTCATCCACACCGTGCGGGGCGTCGGGTACGTGGTCCGGCAGGCCGGCGCGTGACCGGCGACAGCCCACTCATCAGGTGAAGGGCGACGCGCGCTCCGTTGCCATGTCTCCTCAAGGTCGGCTGCAACTTTTCACGGGCTCGATGGAGACGATTCGGCTGATCGGCGTCTCCTTCAAGCTCTCCCCCTTGACGACCACGTTGCCGTCGGCGGTTCCTACGAGTTCACCGCACATGCTGTCACCTCTGGTGACCACCCGGACCGTCGGTTTTTCAGGGTGTGAGACCGGACCGAACCAGGTGAAGCCGAGGGCGGCCACAAGAAGCGAAAGCGCCACAAAGGTCAGTAGAGCGGCGCACCAGATCCGTCGGGCGACAATTTTGACCTCGTGCCTGGTCCATTCTCGAAGCCCTTCGCCGGTCAGGAGTATTTCCGCGCCGGGTGTCCCGGCGGCCGCCCGGACGGCGAGGACCGTCGCCGTGAGGAGACCTCCGAACGTCATGACGAGCAACACAGCGACAGTCACCCTCGTCCAGGACGCGAGATCACCTATGGTCTCATGTCCCTTCACCACCAGTACGATGCCCAGCAGCGTGGTCATACCGGTCAGCCCGGTCCGCCAGACTTCCGCCTGCTTGCGCGCGGTCGGCAACTGCTCGAGCCGTAACTTCTGGGCGTACTGGGCCCACCGCTTGTGTTCGATACTCATCAGATGCCGACAGACCAGTAAGAGGTCCTAACAAAGGCGTCGGACGTGGCGGTAGGTGATCAGGCAGGTGGCGAGGCCGAGGAATGCTTCGTGGATGTCGTCGCGTCGTTCCCAGCGGATGCGTAGGCGGCGGAAGCCGTGAAGCCAGGCGATCGTGCGTTCGACGACGTAGCGGAAGACGCCCAGGCCGGTGCCGTGAGACTCGCCCCGCTTCGCGATCACGGGACGGATCCCGCGCCGCCACAGCAAGCGCCGGTACTTGTCGTGGTCGTAACCACGGTCGGCGAGCAGTGCGTCGGGCCGGTGGCGGGGCCGGCCGACAACCCCGGCGACGGCGGGGATCTTGTCGAGCAGGGGCAGGAGTTGGGTGACGTCGTTGCGGTTGCCGCCGGTCAGCGACACCGCGAGCGGGATGCCCTGCCCGTCGACGATGAGGTGGTGCTTGCTGCCCGGACGTGCGCGGTCGACCGGGCTGGGACCGCTTTTGGGCCCCGTCGGGCCGCGCGGACATGCGAGGAGTCGATCACCGCCCGGCCCCAGTCCAGATGGTTCTTCGACCGCAGCTCGTTCAGCAGCAGATGGTGGAGCTGGTCCCAGACGCCGGCCTTGTTCCAAGCCGCCAGGCGCCGCCAGCAGGTCATCCCCGAGCCGAAGCCGAGCTCCTGGGGCAGGTACTCCCACTGGATGCCGGTGTGCAGGACGAACAGGATCCCGGACAGGGCCTGCCGGTCCGGCACCCGCGGTCTGCCCTCAGCCTTCTTCGGGCCCGGGTTCGGTAGCAACGGCTCGATCAACGACCACAGTTCGTCCGACACGATCCACGGCCGCGACTGACGGTTTCCCATACCCAGACATACGAGCAGAGAGACCGACAGTCTCATGATCAGCAGCTTTTGTTAGAGCCAGTAAGCGCCGCATCCCGTATCCGGCGACTCAGGCGGCCTGCCCTCGTGCCAGTAACCGCATTCGCAATACATCGTCACCTTCGTCGGCTGCGTCGGCCGAGCCCGCCGGAGAGGTCCTTTCGTGCCCTGAGGGCTGCCGTACACGAACGTCATCTCTGTACGGGTGGCGCATCGAGGGCACAGTCCCGCAACGGTAAGCCCTCCTTCATCCCGCAGCACCGCGAAGTCCGTTTGGTGAGCAACCTCTATTTCGGCGAAAGCGACACTGTCGTGGTCAGCCATTTAGAGGCTCCTCCGGAAGACTCAAGGAGAACAGACGAGCGTAACTCCGCACCCGTTCCAGAATCTGTGAGGCTGGATTCCCCGTCGCTTCGGCCGCTCTAGCAAAGTGGTCCGGGTCCACCCGGCCGCCGATTTCCGGCCGTTGTCCGTCCAGATGGACAGTCAATGCCAGCAGGTCGCACCAGTGCACGATTCCCTCCGGGACCGCGTCAGACGCGTAGGTGAGACGCAGACCGAGCAGTGCCATCCGGGTGAGCCGCTGATGGGCCTCCCGCAGGGACATGCCGAGCCGACCAGCGATTTGCACCAGTCTCAAGGCATCCACTTCCGTCAGGTAGACATCGTCCACGAGGGAAGCGGGTGTCTCACGGGGAATTACAAGCAACTCGTGATCATAAAGATCTGGGTGCCATGCACTCAGTTCCTCGACGTCTTCCTTAGAAAGATCTGGAAGAGGCGCACCCAGCTCTCGGTAGGGAACAACTTTCCAAAGGAACTCACTGACGGTGCAACCGAAGTCGAGTGCACCGGCAACGATCTGCCCGACGCCGAGAGCCCATCCCACGGGCTCCACCGCCCAGTAGGGGGTGATCAGATAATCCTGAAGCAGCCACGGTTGGAGCTCCTCTGCGCTTTGGTCGATCTCGGGGAGCCGGACCTCGGGGTAGACCCTGGAGAAACACTTACGGGCTTCTCCGAGCGATCCGATGATCATTGACGCGAGGTGAACCAGGTCCGGTCCGGTGATCTCCACATCCGGAATCGTGAAGGCAACCAGATCCTCCACTTGGTTCGTCACACCACGCCGCATGTACCGCCCGGATAGTGCAGCCGCCACCGACAATGAAGCCGGGCGTCGCAGGAACCTCTGTCGACCTGTCCGAGGGTCCATTATCTGCAGCGCATAGCCGATGAATCCGACAGTTTCCGCGTCGGGACAGAAATCTTCCGCGGTCTCGGCCTCTGGCAACTCAAGAAGGCCACACCCCTCCAAATCTCCGAGTTCCGACCTGACTTCTTGATAACTGTTTCCGGTCAGCCCAGCGATATGAATCAGCTGAACGGGTGTCAGAATATCTCCGATCTCTTCCAGGTGTCGCAGCGCTTCCACCTGCACCTGACTGAATGACTCCGGATATCGTTCGCGTCCGGCCACGCTCACTCCCAGAGAGGCGAATCGCTCACACATTTCAAGAATCTGCGATATTTCTCTACCGAGTTCGCCGGCTGCGTGGGCAATATGGGCGGGCTGCAGCGGTCCCGATATCCAGGGAGGAAGGGAGATGAGCCGAACGGACAGAAGCCTCGCCTCGGCCACCGTGCATATGCGGTCTCCAAGCTGGCCGAGTTCGGCACACGGCCCGACCCATCCGGGGGGCGCTATCGCGGCTGCTCTGCGCACGACCTCACGCAGCGGCTGGTCGAGTTGCACAGACGCCTTAACCAAGCTCCCGGCGACAATGGCGGAACGCGCAAGACCAGGCGGAGACCAGGCGGCCAGTGCCCCGGCAAGCGCGGCGTCCTCCTTCTTGAATGTCAGGTCGACAGCAGGGCCACGATGGAGATTGCGTAGATCCAGACCAGTTATCGCAAATTTTCGCAGTCGATGGAGAAGCCTCGAAAGCTTCTGCTTCTCATGTGCGGTTGCTTCGAGGATCTCCTCGAGCAGAACGGGGCGGTCCTCACCATAGTGATGATTGAGCCGGGCTAAAAGAGCCCCGTCGACAGGGTCGGCCACAGGAAACCCTTCGACCGAGAGTGCCTGAGGTATACGACGCAGGTTCCACTGGGCGCTGGACCTTCCTTTCCACGCTCCGGACCGCCAGATCGTGAACCACCGAGAGTAAAGGTAGTAGCCTCTGCTCTTCGGGTCGAAAAGTTCCTTGTCCTGCGGAACACAGCCGGTCCCCGCAAGCGAAATGGTCGCACTTTGCCCCCAGCCACCACCGATCGGTATCTCTGCTTCGACTTCCACAAGATGCTTGAAGACACGTTCAGCCACCTCCGCCGATGAATTCGTGACTTCCCACAGCCAGGACAGTGTCAGCCCCGGCCAGTCATCCAAGGCGGGCAGAGATTCGTCGATTTTCCCGTAAACCCAGTCTTCGTGCCAGGTACGAATTTTCTTTCGGTCGACAGTGAACTGAGGGCGATGCTCGTCTCTCAGATTGACAATCAACCCGTAAATCTCTTCATTGGTACGTAAACCGTCTGCCGCCAGGCCACCTTCACCCGAAACCCACCAAAGGTCGCGATCGAACTCAAGCGATTCAGCCGAATCATCCTGATACCGAAGCTGCTGGGGTTGCCACTTCTCCGGTGCCGAGGCGTGTTCGGTCGCAATGACCCTGTACTCGGCGATCCACAACAGTCGGCGAAGGGTCTGCAGAACGGAGATCTTCTTGTCAGCCTCTTCTTCTCCAGTGAGGTAGAGCCTGATCCTGGTGCCGCCCTGCAGCATTTCTTCAGATGGAGTCACCTGCATCAGGCTGCCGCTGCTGGCGATCCGGACAGCGAATCCATCCGGTGAGGGGATGCCTTGCTGGTCCACAGGGCGCGTGTACAGAAGGACCTCATCCGCAATCATGAAGTAGCTGAAGACTCCAACGCCGAACTGGCTGTTGGAGACCATACGCAGCGGCGGGTCGAGCTCCTGCCAGACGGCGTGCTCGGCGCGGTAGTCCTGTGAGTAGACGAACCGCTCCCCGGCCTGCGAAAAAACATGCTCCAGCACGTCCCGGGTCATCCCGACGCCGTTGTCTTCGCATTCGATGTACTCTCGGTCGCCGTCCAGTCCTTGCCGGAAGATGATCTCTCCCGTCCACGGCGCGGGACGTCGGCCTTTCCTCCGTAGCCCTTCAAGACGAGTGTCCCGGTATCGGCAGGCGTCCAGGGAGTTCTGGTAGAGCTCACGGATCGCGAGTGCGGGGTCGTCGTAGAGCTGCCGACCCATCAGCAGTTCGCGGATCTTGTCCTCGGAGAGCCGGAACCGGGTCAAGGGCACCTCGTACACGGCAGTGCCGTTCGGGCCCGGACGATCGGGCCGTACTCCGTCATGAGTGATCCGGAAGGGCAGGGTGTCGTCGACCGGGCCCAGGCGTCCGAGTCCTTGCAGACGACTCAGGACATGCTGTCCGGCGTCGGCCACGGCCTGAAAGGCATCCTGTTGCGCGGGATGTGTACAGATCAGCGCCAGATCGAGATCCCCTTTGCGTCTCTTCGCACGCAGCAGGTCGGCGGCGTCCTTGACCGAGGCGAGGGACAGTTCGAGACCGGTGCCTATGTGATCGGCTATCACTGCAGGCAGACGGCGTGGGTCGGCCGCCAGGGTCCCTGCAAGCCATAGCGTTCCTGTTCTCCCCCGCCATTCGTCCGGCAGCGCGGCAAGCCTTTCCTCCAGTCGCACATCGACCGGTCCCGCGGCCACCGCGCGGATCAACGTCTCCATCAGGTGGCAGCACTCGCCCTGGCTCAGATCGGTCGCGGTCCTGCGGATCAGACTCGCCCCACGATCGGCACACACCTGTGATTGCCGGAGTTTCCACAAACCGGTGAAACCATCGAGCCAGCGATGGACCAGCCACATGACGAGGGTCTCGGCAGCTTCGGCCTCGCCTCGTCGGGTCAGTCCCTCGGCCCGACGGGTCACCTGGGGATACATCTCGTGGGTGAGCTCGAGGTCGGTTCGATGGCCCCGCTCGTAGCAACGCTTGAAGTCACCTGGCCTGATGACAGCAGCCTTTCGCACTCCTTCCGCGAGAACCGCCTCGCGCATGAAGGGAGCCGCGATCATCACTGCCGCCTCTTCGGCCGCGATCGGCGTGCCCTCGGTCAAGATCTCCGCAGTGAAGCCGATCGTTCTCGCCGGGTAGTTCGGGTCGAACCAGTGGTCAGTCATCCCCGTCCGCTCCCGGAGTTCGTTGGAGACCTCCAGATGAGTGCGCGCGCAGTCCTCCGCCACCCCCGTCACGTGGCCGCGTATCTCGTCCGTGACTCCGGAGGCGAGATCCCAGAGACGGTTGTCCGCCGCGACGCGGCGCCACGCGGAGACGAGTTCGTCACCCTCGCAGATCACCTGATCCGCAGCATCCCGGAACATCGTCATCGGGTAGGCGTTCGGGATCTGGGAGCTGTTCTGCCCTCGCCCCGTGGTCCTACGCATCTCCTTGGTGACCTCGTTGAGTACCGCGGACAGCGTGCGGGCGGGGTGACGACGGTCGAGTACTCGGGCGAGTGTTCTCGTGAATACACTGCCGTCCTCACCGTAGTGACAGACCTGGCCGGGAGCACAGGCAGCCACCATCACTTGCGAGCCCTCCGCCGGATAGTGCAGCACTCCTCCTCCACCTCCCTCCGTGGGAAGGCCGGCAGGAGAGTCCCGGCACGCATCGACGAAGAACACCACGAGTCTCGCGCGACAGTTGCTCAAATCCGGAACCACAGGCACAAGACTGTCCAGGACGAGCTCCCCGCCCTCGCGGAAGGCGTCGCTGGGAACGAGGTAGTCGACACCGTCGGCGCTGACGCCGTGTCCGGAGAAATAGAGGAGCAGCACACTGCCCTCCGCGGCTTCCGCACAGGCCTTCCTGATCGCAGCCCGGATTCGGCTCCCACTCGGATCCAACGTGTCCGCACCGATCGAATCAACCGAGTAGGAAGATGGTGTCAACGCCGACCGCATCTTCTCCAGATCGTTTCTCACCACCTGTGCGATAGGGGAGAATGTCACGTCATCACATTGCGGTACACCGATGAGTAGCGCCTGACGTCGCGTCACCGACCCATGGTACGGAAACTGCCGCTCAGCCATCAGCCGATCGGCACAAGCCACTACCACTACCGCCGTCCATCAGGGTTCCGAGCCGTGATCCACCCTGATCTGCTCGGCTGCCCCGGCGCTGTTCCAGCCCACGACCGCTCTCGAGGACGGCGAGCCGCGCCCTCGTCCTTGCGTTCTGGTTGGATGCCGTCATGAGTGACGAAGAGCATCTGGAGCGATGCCGACTTCGACTCGATGGGATGGCACGACGGAACCATCCACGGACTCTGCGTGCAGCCGGGAGCCTCCGAGAACTCGCTGCCCCGCCTGTTCCTGGACATCGACTACATCGTCCGTTGGGTGCATCCGGTCGCACCTCAGACACACTTCAGCTTCTGGGCCGCGCCGTCCACTCTTGTGTTCGACGACGTTTGGGACATCGAGGGCAGCCTCGACTTCAAGGGAATGGCCTTGAGTCTCGACATCGACCATCTTCGACGCTCGCTCCCGCAGGACAGTCGTGGCGGCCCGCGCTGGCACGTCGAAGGCCACTCCTTCGACCTCACGTTCCGAGCCACAGGATTCCATCAGTACCTGCGGCGGGCTCCCCAGTACGCGCAGCGGCTTGCCCTCCCGCACAGCGAGCGCGGAGGGGTCTCGTTTACGGAGAGCGCCTTCACCTGAACCACTCCACATGCCCACCCTGCCGAAAGCGGGCCGTACTGATCTCCATGCGACGTCCGTGACATTCCACCGTTTCCGCGGTGGAACGTCACCAGGGGTGCAGGTCAGGCGTACAGCCTCACGGAGTACGTCGGCGTAAGGCTTATCCACAATCCCGTTCCGCAAGGTGTAGCCGCCGACGAGGTTCTGCACGTTGTACGTCCCGTTAGTAGTAGAAGCCGCACGGCTTCGGGTGGTTGGGGCTCCCGTCCCAGATGTCGCCCTTGTAGATGCAGACACGACCGAAGCTGCAGGTGTCGGTCCGCGTGGTGGGCGCCGTCGTGAGGCGGGAACGCGGATGACGCGGCATTTGCGGGGAGCGGTAGGGCGGACGCGGTCGTGGACGCAGCGACAGCGGCGGGCACGGCCAGCCCCAGACAGGCGAACAGACCTCACATGCCTGGAAGCGCCCGGTCGCGGCATCGGTGAGCGGGCTGGAATTGCCGTCCACAGCAAGGCGCGTATTGCTCAGGCGCTGTTGAGACAGCGTTGCGCCTCTGTCACCGCCACCCCTTTGGATCCCAACTTGATCAGTGGGAACTGCATGGACGACCGCAACCACCGCCGTCCATGAGGCTGTGGGTCCGGGTACGGCAGCAGCCGTCCGCGTGACGAGTCCTGTCAGCAGGAGAGCCGCGGTGACGACTACTGCGATCGTGTTCCTCCGGTGGCGCACGGCTGTCCTTTCCTCGCGTACCTGTGTCATGCCTACGACGGATCGATCGGGAATCGACCGGAAGTCCGGTCCGGCTGTCCGCCTCAAGGAGTAGCGGAAGCACCGTTATTCGCTTTCGAGGAAGGGCACACAACAAACAACTTCCGAAAAATGCGCTGCCGTCGCCGCTCGACGACGCCGGTCGGCGGCGGGCCGCCGAGCGTGGCACCGGTCGACTCACACACCACCGCGGGCGTGCCTCCCGATCCTGTCGTTCACCTGTCGATGAACTTTCAAGTGGCTATCGATCCGGGCTCGGCGGGGCCTCGGCCATGATGTGATCGGCGAGGTGAAGCACTATGGGCACGTGGAAAAAGTACGACTTCTCGTCGTGAGCGATGATCCGCCCCTCGCCATGAGCGGCAGGGACGGAACGTGCCTCGACCGCTCCGTGCAAGCGCAAGGCGTCGGATACGTGGTCCGGCAGGCCGGCGCGTGACCGGCCGGCTCCGCGGCACGTACCGCAGGCTGCGGCTCGGCACCCGGCTCGCGCTGGGCATCGGCGTCCTCGCGCTGGTCGTCTTCGCCGGGGTCGGCACCGCGCTGTCGGCGTACATGCGGGACTACCTGGAGCACCAGCTCAACAACCAGATGAAGCTGGTCCAGGTCACCCAGTCCAAGGACGCCCAGGCGCACGGCACGGTGGAGCGCAGGCCGTACTACGGCTGGTTCACCGCCGTGTACGACGTCTCGGGCGACACCGCCGTCCTGCGCAGGCCCAGTGACGTGCCCAAGGACACCGTCCAGTTCACCGCCTTCGCCGAGTCGCTGGCCCGGGCGGGGTCGACGGAGATGTCCCACACCACGCGTATCGAGGACGAGGGCGCGTACCGGCTGCGCGCCTGCAAGATCGGCGACGGCGTGGTCCTGGTCACCGCGGCGCCCCTGGAGGACATCGAGAAGACCATGGACCAGCTGGTCACGGTCCAGGTCGTCGCGTTCGCCCTGGCGCTGCTCGGGCTCGTGGTGTTCGGGCGCGCGGTGCTGCGGCGGGGTCTGCGGCCGCTCAGCGACATGGCGCACACGGCCCGCGGCATCACCTCGCACGACTTCACGGACTCGGCCCGGCTGCCGGTCCGCGCCGACCGCGGCGACGGCGGCCCCGAGGTCGAGGAGCTGCGCACCGCGTTCAACACGATGCTGGAGCACATCGACGACTCGCTGGCCGTCCGCACGGAGGCCGAGCAGCGGCTGCGCCGCTTCGTCGCGGACGCCTCGCACGAACTGCGTACGCCCCTGATGTCGGTACGCGGATACGCGGACCTCTTCCAGTACGCGGCGGCCAACGAGCCCGGGGAGCGGGAGCGGCACCTGGCCCGGCTGCGTGCCGAGGCGGCCCGGATGGGGGTGCTCCTCGACGACCTGCTGCTGCTCGCCCGCCTGGACGCCGCCGAGGTGGAGACACCGCTGCGGCTGGAGGACGCGGACCTGACCGAGCTGGTGCGGCAGGCGGCGGACGCGTTCCGGGCGAGCCGTCCCGGCCACCCGCTGTCCGTCGCGGGCGGGCCCGGGCCCGGTGCGGCTGCGGCTCGACGTGCTGCGTATCCGACAGGTCCTCGACAACCTCCTCACCAACGCCGCCGTGCACACCCCCGCCGGCACCGAGGTCGGCGTGGAGGTGTCCGTCGTGTCCGGCGCGGCCGTCGTGCGGGTCACCGACTCCGGTCCCGGTATCCCGGCCGCGGACCAGGAGCGCGTCTTCGACCGCTTCTACCGCATCGACAAGGCCCGCAGCCGGGACCGCGGCGGCAGCGGCCTGGGCCTGGCGGTGGCCCGCTCGCTGGTGCGGGCCCACGGCGGCGAGATCGAGGTACGGAGCCGGCCGGGATCGACGACCTTCACGCTGACCATCGTGCTGCACCACGGCGCGTCCCTGTGACGGCGTCGCCGGTGCCCCGGTGTCCCGGCGCGCCGAAGGCCAGGCGTCCTCGCGGCCTCCGGCGCTGTGGGACGGTCACCTCCTGGTGGGACTCCTAGGGAAGAACCCACCTCTGGCTCTGCTGGTTGAGGCAGGACCACAGATGGGCGGCGGTGCCGTCGTTGCCCGATCCGCCGACCACGTCGAGGCACTTGCCGGACTGCGGGTTGCGCAGGGTGCCGTCGGACTGCGGCTGCCAGATCTGGGCCGCGGTGCCGTTGCAGGTCCACAGCTGGACCTTCGTGCCGTCGGCGGTCCCGGAGTTGTCGATGTCCAGGCACTTGCCCAGGGCCCGCACGGCGCCGGCACCGAGCAGGGACCACTCCTGGGCCGGGGTGCTGTTGCAGGTCCACAGCTGGACCTTGCTCCCGTCGGCCGTGCCGGCGTTGTCCACGTCCAGGCACTTGCCGTTGACGCCCTTCACCTCTCCGGTGCGCGAGGGCGTGCCGGGGAGCTGGTTCATGGTGTACCAGGCCTCGGTGCTCCAGAGCTGCTTGCCGTCGGCCGAGCTGAAGGGGCGGGCCGAGCGGACGTGGACGACCCGGTTGGGCTTGAGGCCGGGAACGGCCAGGGTGACCGTCCTGCGGTCGCCGGAGACGGTGGCCGACTGGACGGTGAGCGTCTCTTCGTCGACCTTGGGACCGCCGTAGTCGACGCGGGGTACGTAGCGCCACTGCTTGACCTTGTAGCGCGCGGCCAGGCCGGCGGCGGTGTCGGTGGACACGGGCTGGGTGTACTCGAGGGCGAAGCCGCCGGGGACGGCGCGCATCTCGCGGATGTCGAAGGCGCTGGTGCCGTTCGGTGTCAGTTTCTGCAGGCCGAACTTGAGCTTGCCCTCCTGGCCCCAGTTCCCGTCCGCGCCGAGGCCGCCGGCGTAGAGCGCGCCGTCGGGGCCGACGCTGATCCGGTTGACACCGGCCTCCAGGCCCTGGGTGAGGCGGAACACGGCCCCCTGGTACTCGCCGTTGACCTTCTCGAGGTATCCGCGCTGGATGCCGCCGTAGGTCACGTCACCGAACAGCATCTGGCCGGCGAAGGGCCCGTCGTTCAGCTGGAGCGGTGTGCTGGGCGAGTTGGCGATCTCGTTCTGCGGGAGCCACAGGACCGGCTTGGTCACCCGCTGGGAGTCGAAGGGGCCCACGGGGTTGGTGTAGTGGTTGAAGAAGCGGTCCTGCTTGACCTGGACCAGCTTCGAGGAGGGCAGCCAGCCGCCCTGGTTGTCGGTGACGAAGATGTCGCCCTCCGGGCCCCACCCGATGCCGTTGGGGGTGCGCAGACCACCGGCGACGTAACTGACCGCCCCCGTCGCCCTGTTGACCTTTATCGTGGTGCCGCGGTTCCGGGCGGGCTGCGGATTCGTCGTCGCTCCGCCGTAGTTGATGGACACGGACAGGTTCAGGTAGAAGAACCCGTCCTTGTACAGCAGGCCGAAGGCGAATTCGTGGAAGTTGCCGCCGTAGGGCCAGGTGGCGACCCGCCGGTAGGTGTCGGTGACCTCGTCGCCGTTGGTGTCGCCGAGCTCGGTCAGCTCGTGCTTCTGCGACACGTACAGCTTGCCGTCCACGTACTTGATGCCCATGGGTTCCTTGAGCCCCGAGGCCACCTTCTTGTACGTCACCCTGTCCGGTCCGGTGCTTCCGGTGACATTGCCCAGGAGGTAGACCTCGCCGGTCGTGTTCTCCGAGCCGCCCCAGGTGGCTACGGCGAGCCTGCCGTCGGGGAGCCAGTCCATGGCGGAGACCTGCGGTTCGAACCCGGCGGGCCGCAGATCGGTCAGGGTGTAGTTCGGGTGCACTCCGGTCAGCGGCAGCCCGTCGCCCGGTGAGTCACCGGCCAGTTCGCACTCCTTGCGTCCGGGGGCCGTGACCCGGACGACGCCGGCGTCCGTGCTGAGCACCGAGTTGGGCACCACGGCGAAGGCGGCGGCGGAAGGGGGCTTCCACGCCAGGGTGACCTGCTGCCCGCCGTCCCTCTCGAAGTGGTCGATGCGGATCGAGTGGTACCCGGCCGCCAGGACGACGTCGCCGTCCTTGGGGTCGGCTCCGTGCAGGCCGTCGTGGCTGATGACGAGTTGGTCGTCGATGTACAGCCGGGAGCCGTCGTCGCTGGTGAGCCGGAAGGTGTGGGTCCCGGCGGCGGAGACGTTCAGGTTGGCGGTGGTCCGCGAGACGAAGTTGGCGCCGAGGCCGAAGTCCGCGTCGGCGGACCAGTCGATCACCGGCATCAGTTTGTCGATGTTCGGGGTCTGCCCGGGCTTGAGGTCGCACAGCTTGTCGAGCGGTACCTGCATGTCGAAGACACGCAGCGTGACGCCCGGTTCCTGCGGGGGAAGATCCTCGGCGGACCGGTCGGCCGGTGCGGCCGTGCCGGTGGGGGCGGACAGTGCGAGTGCCAGGAGCGAGGTGACGAGTGTTGCGGCCAGGCGTCTGCCGAGCCGCTCGGACAACAGCCGTGGATACACGTAGCCTCCTGTTCGCTCCCCGCAGCGCGGGGAACGCAGATGGACGAGTGGAGAGATCCACCGCTGCCGGTACGCGCCGTCGCACCGGATACGGAGAGTGGCGAACGGGACGCATGAGGTCTCGTGCGTCGCGACGGACACAGTAGGGACTTTCACCGCAGCCGTCCACACTCTGTCCTCGTTGTGGCGAAAGACCTTCAACTGCCAAGGAATACAAGGCGGTTGCACTCATGCCCCGAAAGGCGGCGAAGGCTCACGCCGACCGGTAGAGCGCCGCGAGCGACTCGATCACGGCCGGTGCGGCGGGATGCGGGTCGTCCCGCCACCAGGCGAGCCGCACGGCGATCGGCTCCGCGTCCCGCACGGGCCGGTACACCACCCCCGGCCGCGGGTACTGGTGGGCGGTCGACTCGGCGGTCATCCCCACGCACCGCCCGGTGGAGATCGCGGTCAGCCAGTCGTCGATGTCGTGCGTCTCGCGCGTGGCCGGCCTGGCGTCGGGCGGCCACAGCTCCGTCGTGGTGGTCCCGGTCCGCCGGTCGACGAGCAGCGTGCGTCCGGCGAGGTCGGCGAGCCGTACGGACCGGCGCCGGGCCAGCGGGTCGTCGGCGGCCAGGGCGCACAGCCGCCGTTCCAGGCCGACGATGGCCGAGTCGAAGCGGCGCTCGTCCAGCGCCCCTCGTACGACGCCCAGTTCGCAGACGCCCTCCGCGAGCCCCGCGGTGGCGGAGTTGGCGCGCACGAGCTCCAGTTCCGTCCCGGGATGCTTCTCGGCCCACCCGCGCTGGAAGGCCAGGGTGTGGCGGCCCAGCGCCGCCCAGGCGTACCCGATGCGCAGGGAGGCCTGTCCCGAGGCGGCCTCCCGCACCAGGCCCTCCACCTCGCCGAGCACCCGCCGGGCGTGCGCCACCACGCGCAGTCCGGTCGATGTCGGGGTCACCTGGCGGGAGGTCCGCCGCAACAGCCGTACACCGAGGGCGCGTTCGAGGGACGCCAGGGAGCGGGACACCCCCGCCTGGGAGATACCGAGGGCGATGGCCGCGTCGGTGAAACCACCCTCGTCGACGATCGCGACAAGACAGCGCAGCTGCCGCAGTTCCAGATCCATGACCCAAGCGTATAGATGGACCACCGAATGCATTTTGCGCATGCGGGGGGCGGGCGCAGCATCGCATCATGGACGCAACCCCCGCACCCACGACGGCGCCCGCGCGGCACACTTCCCCGGCCCCTGCGGAACCCGGGCCGGACGGTCGCCGGCTGCCGGGTCTGCTCGTCCTGGTCGGCAGCGGTCTGTCCAACCAGACCGGCGCCGCGATCGGTTCGCTGGCCTTCCCCGTCCTGGGCCCGCTCGGCGTCGTCGCGGTCCGCCAGTACGTGGCCGCGGTCGTCCTGCTCGCGGTCGCCAGGCCCCGGCCGCGCTCGTTCACCCGGCGCCAGTGGGGGCCCGTCCTGCTGCTCGCCCTGGTGTTCGGCACGATGAACCTGTCCCTGTACACCGCCGTCGACCGCATCGGGCTGGGCCTCGCGGTGACCCTGGAGTTCCTCGGGCCGCTCGCGATCGCGCTGTCCGCCGCGCGCCGGCGGGTGGACGCCTGCTGCGCGCTGGTCGCCGCGGCGGGCGTGGTCACGCTGATGCGCCCCCGGCCGTCGGCGGACTACCTCGGCATGGGGCTCGGTCTGCTGGCCGCCGCCTGCTGGGCCGCGTACATCCTGCTCAACCGCACGGTGGGCCGGCGCGTCCCGGGAGCGCAGGGCTCCGCGGCGGCCGCGGCCGTCTCCGCGCTGATGTTCCTGCCGGTCGGCGTCGTCCTGGTGCTGCGGAACCCACCGGCCCCGGCGGCTGTCGGGTACGCCGTCGTCGCCGGCGTCCTGGCCTCCGCGGTGCCGTACCTGGCCGACATGTTCACCCTGCGCCGCGTGCCCGCCCCGGCCTTCGGCCTCCTCATGAGCGTCAACCCGGTGCTGGCCGGCCTGGTCGGCTGGGTGGTCCTCGGCCAGGACCTCGGGCCGCCGGAGTGGGCCGCCGTCGGCGCCGTGGTCGCCGCGAACGCGATCGGCGTCCTCACGTCCCGCCGGTGAAAGGACCGGGCGTCCGGGTGCGGGCGGTCGCCCGCACCCGGACGCCCGAGGCGGCCGCGAAGTCGCCTACTCGGCGTAGAACGTGGCGTCCGCCCTGGCCGCCGCCGTGTCGGCCGGCTGGGTGACGAGCAGGTAGTCGTAGTGCCGGACATAGCTGCCCGCGGCGTTGTACGCCTCGAAGGAGACACCCGCGGACGCGTCGGCCAGACCGGCCCGCCGGTAGAAGCTCGCGTCGCCCTTGAAGGCCGTACCACCGTCGCTCTTGTCCACCCACACCTCGCCGTTGCCGCGGTGGCGCAGGTAGTGACCGGGGAAGTTCGCCGATTCGAGGGAGACGGTCCCGGTGCCCGCGAGACCGGTCACCACGCGGAACTGCGAGTCGGCGAGGTTGGTGACGTTCGGCTCGATCTTCGCCCGGTACTCCCAGTGCCGGATGAACCGGTCGGGGAAGTTGTACGAGGAGAAGCGGACCGGTGTGAGGCCGTCGGCCACCGGGATGCCGAAGTTGGGTGTGCCGTCGGCGTTCCAGTACAGCTTCTGGTAACGGGTGCGCCGGTTGGGGTCGTTGAGCGGGTCGCCGCTGATGTCCTTGTAGTTGCGGTCGTGGTAGACGAGGACGTCGGACTTCCCGTCCTCGGACGTGGTGAAGGTGTTGTGGCCCGGACCGTACTGGCCGGTCGCGGTGTTGCTGGTGAACACCGGGGTGGGGGTCTTCGTCCAGGAGGCCGCGTTCATCAGGTCGGCGGAGGCCGAGGCGGTGAGCAGGCCGAGGCAGTAGTTGCTGTCGGTGGCGCTCGCCGAGAAGGTCATGAAGACCTTGCCGCCGCGCTGGACGACCGCCGGACCCTCGTTGACGGTGTGGCCGATCTTCTCCCAGGCGTGGGTGGGCCGGGAGATCATGACCGGACTGCCGCTGACGGTCCAGGGGTTGGACAGCTTCGCCAGGTAGATGTTGGTGCCGTCGCCGACCGCCGGGTCGTTCTGCGCCCAGCTCAGATAACGGGTGCCGCCGACGGTGAAGGTCGTCGCGTCGAGCGAGAAGGTGTCCAGCGGGAGGGCGATGCGGCCTTTCTCGGTCCAGGTCCCGGTCAGCGGGTTGGCGGCACTCGTCTCCAGGACGTACGGCCGGATCTTCCAGATGTCGTTGGTGGAGCCGGCGGCGAAGTAGACGTACCACTTGCCGCCGATGTGGTGGATCTCCGGTGCCCAGATGTGCGCACCCATGTCACCGCTGGCGTGCTTGGTCCAGATCGTCGTCTCGGCGGCCGTGGACAGGCCCTGGAGGGTGGTGGCCCGGCGCATCACGATCCTGTCGTACGCGGGCACGGTGGCGGTGAAGTAGTAGTAGCCGTCGGTGTGCTTGAAGATGTGCGGGTCGGCCCGCTGTTCGGCGACGGGGTTGGTGTAGGTGACGGCGGGCGAGGCGGGGACGGCGGCCGGCTGCGCGGCCGTGGTGGCGAGGGTGACGAGCAGGGCTGCGACGAGGGCCGGCAGGTGGCGGGTACGGAACACGACGGGTTCCCCTTCTGGCGGACGCAATACCGTTCGCAGTTTCGAACGGTGTACGTGACTTCGACCAGAAGATAGGCAGTCGCCCTGTACACGTCAACGCTTCGGGCACGTCTCCTCCCCGCGCCTCCCGGGGGCGCGGGGAGGAGACCCCGTTACGGGTTCCGGCGGGACGTCATCGTGCGCTGGATCAGGATGAACGCGCACAGGAGGACACCCGTCGCGATCTTCGTCCACCACGAGCTCAGCGTGCCCTCGAACTGGATCAGGCTCTTGATCAGTCCGAGCACCAGGACACCGAACAGCGTGCCCACCACATAACCCGAACCGCCCGTCAGCAGCGTGCCGCCGATGACGACCGCGGCGATCGCGTCCAGTTCGAGGCCGGTCGCGTGCAGCGGGTCACCGGACTGGATGTACAGCGTGAACAGGAGCCCCGCCAGCGCGGAGCAGAACCCGCTCACCGTGTACACCGCGATCTTCGTACCGCCCTGCGGAAGGCCCATCAGCAACGCCGACTGCTCGTTGCCGCCGATGGCGTACACCCGCCGCCCGAAGCGCGTGTGGTGCAGGACGTAGAACGCCACGGCGGCGACCACCAGCGCGATGACGGCGCCGACGGAGAGGAAGGCGCCGCCCAGGGACACCTGGGTCTGGGCCATGCCGCTCACCGAGGAGTCGGTGATGGAGATCGACTCCTTGCTGATGACCAGGCACAGCCCCCGGAAGAGGAACAGACCCGCGAGGGTCACGATGAACGGCTGGATCTCGAAGTTCTGGATCACGTAACCCATGAGATAGCCGCCGAACGCTCCCACGGCGAGCGCCATGGGGATGACGACCACGATCGGCAGCCCCTGCTTCTCCACCAGCCACGCCGTGAACATGGTGGTGAAGCCGATGACGGAGCCGACGGAGAGGTCGATGCCGCCGGAGAGGATGACGAAGGTGGCGCCCACGGCGGCGACCAGCAGGTAGCTGTTGTCGATGAACAGGTTGAGGAACACCTGCGTCTCGGCGAACCCGTAGTTCTGGTACCGGCTGAGGCCGATGACGTACATGACGAGGAACAGCCCGGCCGTCACGAGGACGGGCAGGCGGCGGTCGCCGAGGACGCGTGAGGCCCTGCCCGGTGTCCGGCCGGCCGGCGGCGCGGGCTTGTGGGTGGTCGTGGTCATCACGACACCTCCATGGTGCGAACGGCCTCGGACGCCGGGACGGAATCCGCCGGAGCCACGGCCTGCTTGGGGCCCCGCCCTCCGCCGAAGCGACCGCCGCCGAACACCTTGGCGCGGAACTTCGGGGACTGCATCAGGCAGACGATGATGACGACGGCGGCCTTGAAGACCAGGTTGGTCTGGGTGGGCACGCCGATGGTGTAGATCGTGGTGGTGAGGGTCTGGATGACGAGCGCGCCGACGACCGTGCCGCCGATGGAGAACCGGCCGCCGAGCAGCGACGTACCGCCGATGACCACGGCGAGGATGGCGTCGAGCTCGATCCACAGACCGGCGTTGTTGCCGTCCGCGGCCGAGGTGTTGGAGCTGATCATCAGGCCCGCGATCCCGGCGCACAGCGCGCAGAACACGTACACCATGATCTTGATGCGCCGGGACCGGATGCCGACCAGCCGGCTGGCCTCGGCGTTGCCGCCGACCGCCTCGACGAGCAGGCCCAGCGCCGTGCGGCGGGTCAGCGCCACGGTCACGGCGACCACGGCGGCCACCACGAAGATGGAGAAGGGCAGCGTCAGCCAGTAGCCGCCGCCGATCAGCTTGTACGGCTCGCTGTTGACGGTGATGATCTGGCCGTCGGTGATCAGCTGGGCGACACCGCGGCCGGCGACCATGATGATCAGCGTGGCGATGATCGGCTGGATGCCCATCCTGGCGACCAGGAAGCCGTTCCACAGGCCGCAGACGACCGCGGCCACCAGGCCGACGCCCATCGCGAGCAGCACGCCGGAGAGGGCGTCCTGGTCGGCCTGGTCGCTGATGTACGAACAGGTCAGGGCGCCGGTGATCGCGACGACCGCGCCGACGGACAGGTCGATGCCGCCGGTGGCGATGACGAGGGTCATGCCGACGGCGACGAGGATGAGGGGCGAGCCGAACAGCACGATGGAGACGAGGCTGCCGTAGAGGTGGCCGTCCGTCATCCTGACCGAGAAGAAGTCGGGCGTGAAGGGGACGTTGACGAGCAGCAGCAGGACCAGTACGGCGACCGGCCAGAACAGGTGATGGCGGGTCAGTACGCGCCATCGGGCAGGGGTGGTCACTGGTGCTCTCCGCTCGCGATGGTCTCCAGGATCCGGGTGGGCGTGAGCTCGGGCCCGTTGGCCAGCCTGGCCACGAGCTTGCGGTCGCGCAGCACGCCGATGGTGTGGCTCAGCCGCAGGATCTCCTCCAGCTCGGCCGCGATGTACAGCACGGCCATGCCGTCCTCGGAGAGCGAGACCACCAGTTTCTGGATCTCGGCCTTGGCGCCGATGTCGATGCCGCGCGTCGGCTCGTCCAGGATCAGCAGTTTCGGCCGGGTGATCAGCCAGCGGGCGAGCAGCACCTTCTGCTGGTTGCCGCCGCTGAGCTGCCCGACCCGGGCCTCGGGGTCGGCCGGCCGGATGTCCAGGGCCTTGATGTACTGGGCGACGAGTTCGTCGCGCTGGGCGGCCGGGACGGGCCGGATCCAGCCGCGCGCGGCCTGCAGCGCCAGGACGATGTTCTCGCGCACGGTCAGGTCCGGTACGAGGCCCTCGGCCCTGCGGTTCTCCGAGCAGAAGGCGACGCCCGCGGCGATCGCGTCGTTCGGGGCGCTCAGGGAGACCTGCTTGCCGCCGATGGTGACCTTGCCGGTGTCGGGCTGGTCGGCGCCGAAGAGCAGCCGGGCGAGTTCGGTGCGGCCCGAGCCGAGCAGTCCGGCGAGCCCGACGACCTCGCCCTTCTTGATCTCCAGGTCGAAGGGGGCGATGCCGCCGGCCCGGCCGACGCCCTCCGCGGTGAGCAGCGGCTCCCCCACGTCGGCGTGGAGTTGGTGGTCGTGCAGCTCCTCCAGCTGGTCCAGCGCCTTGCCGATCATCAGCTGGACGAGGCCGACCTGGTCGAGGTCGCGGACCATGTGCTCCCCGACGAGCGCGCCGTTGCGCAGGACGGTCATCCGGTCGCAGACCTCGTAGATCTGGTCGAGGAAGTGCGAGACGAACAGGATCGCCACGCCCTCGTCCTTCAACCGCCGCATCAGCGCGAAGAGTTCGAGGACCTCGTCGCGGTCGAGGCTGGAGGTCGGCTCGTCGAGGATCAGCACCTTGGTGCCCGACCCCGAGCCGTCGCTGTCCCCGGTGCCCACCGACCGTACGATCGCGACCAGTTGCTGCACGGCCAGCGGGTACGAGGACAGCGGCGCGTCGACGTCGATGTCGAGGCCGAGCCGGTCGACGAGCTCGGCGGCCTCGCGGCGCAGCCGCTTCCACCGGATGCGGCCGAAGCGGGTGGGTTCGCGCCCGATGAAGATGTTCTCCGCCACCGACAGGTTGGGGCAGAGGTTGACCTCCTGGTAGACCGTGCTGATACCGGCCTGCTGGGCCTGCGAGGGGCTGTGGAACCGTACGGACGTGCCGTTCAGGGTGATGGTGCCGCCGTCCAGGGGGTGGACCCCGGTCAGCACCTTGATGAGGGTGGACTTGCCGGCGCCGTTCTCGCCGAGCAGGGCGTGGATCTCGCCGGGGAAGAGCCGGAAGTCGACACCCGACAGAGCCCGTACCCCCGGAAACTCTTTGACTATGCCCGTCATCTCCAGGACGGGCAGCGGCTCTGCCATGGCAGCGCTCCTCATGGATGTTCGTTCGGGGCCCGGTGCGTCGGGCCCGGATGCGTTCAGGCCCGCAGGGAGCCCCCTGGACCGGGGTGTGCCCGGCCGGACGGAGGCTCCCTGGCGGAGGGTGCGGTCGGGTCAGTACTTGCGCGTCGGGAGGGCTTCCTTGGCCTGCTCCTGCAGGAAGTCGCCCTCCTTCGTCTTGATCCGGCGCTCGACCGTCTCGCCGTCGTCGACCTTCTTGACCAGGTCCATCAGCTGGGGGCCGAGCAGCGGGTTGCACTCGACGATGCCGTTGATCTTGCCCTCGGACATCGCGACGAAGCCGTCCTTCACGCCGTCGACCGAGATGATCAGGATGTCCTTGCCGGGCTTCTTGCCGGCCGCCTCGATGGACTGGATGGCGCCGAGGGCCATGTCGTCGTTGTGCGCGTAGAGCACGTTGATGTCCGGGTTGGACTGCAGGAAGGCCGCCATGACCTGCTTGCCGCCGGCCCGGGTGAAGTCGCCGGTCTGGCTGGCGACGATCTTCCAGTCGTCCTTGTGGTCGGCGTCCATGATCTCTTTGAAGCCCTTGGCGCGCTCGAGCGCCGGGGCGGCGCCGGTGGTGCCCTCCAGCTGGGCGATCTTCACCGCGCCCTTGTGGCCGGCCTTCTGGAGGACCGTCTCCAGCATCTTGCCCGCGCGGCGGCCCTCGTCGATGAAGTCGGAGCCGATGAAGGAGACGTACAGGGAGTCGTCGGACGTCTCGATCGAGCGGTCGGTGAGGATGACCGGGATCTTCGCGGTCTTGGCCTCCTTGAGCACCGCGTCCCAGCCCGTGACGACCACCGGCGAGAAGGCTATGACGTTCACCTTCTGCGCGATGTAGCTGCGGATCGCCGAGATCTGGTTCTCCTGCTTCTGCTGCGCGTCGGAGAACTTCAGGGTGTAACCGGCCTCCTTGGCCGCGTCCTTGACCGACTTGGTGTTGGCGGTGCGCCAGCCGCTCTCGGAACCGACCTGCGCGAAGCCCAGGGTGATCTTCTTGCCGCCGCCGCTGCCGGAGTCGGAGGAGCCGGAGGAGCTGTCGTCCTCCTTGGCACAGGCCGCCAGGCCGCCCGCGACCGCCACGCCGACCGCCGCGGTGAGGAAGTTCCTTCTGTTGAGCATGTTCTTCTCCTTTGAAGAGCGGGCCCTCAAGAGCCTGCTGGTACGCGCTTGGTGCTCGTCGGGACAGGCCCCCGCCATGTCCAGCATGTCCAGCCTGCCGATCATTGTTCGAAATACCGGTCAAAAAGGGGGCGTGTGGGAATCGGCTGCCGGGAGGGTGCGTCAGGTGGGCGGGGCCCCCTGGTCGGAGGTGTACGGGAACGTACTGGCACGGACGACGAGTTGGGGCTCGATGGCGATCCGGAGCGCCCCGGACGGCTCCCTGCCCTCGATCAGGTCCAGGAGCAGGGCGATGCTCCGCTTGCCGACCGCCGCGAAGTCCTGCCGGACGGTGGTGAGCGGCGGGGCGAAGAACTCCGACTCCGGGATGTCGTCGAAGCCGGCCACCGCGACGTCCTGCGGCGTGCGCACCCCCGCCTCACGCAGGGCCCGCAACACCCCCAGCGCCATCTGGTCGTTGGCGACGAAGACCGCGGTCAGCCCCCGGCCCACCCAGCCCGCCAGCTCCTGGCCCGCCCGGTAGCCCGACAGCGGACTCCAGTCCCCCCGCAGCAGCAACGGCGGTGCCACACCCGCCTGTTCCAGGGTGGTCCGCCAGCCCGCGGCCCGGTCGGCGGCCTCCTGCCAGTCCTCGGGTCCGGCGAGGTGCCAGACCGTGCGGTGGCCGGCGGCCAGCAGGTGAGCGGTGGCCAGCCGCGCGCCCAGGTGCTGGTCCACGTTGACGCTGGGGATCCCCAGGCCGGGCCCGCTGCCCACGGTCACCACCGGGAACGGGTGGCGCAGTTCGGCGAGGGCCTCGACCGCCGACCGCTGCGGCGCGATGGCGACGACCCCCTCCACGCCGCCCTCGCCGAGATGGTCCAGCGCCTCGGCCAGTTTCTCGACGGTCAGTCTGCGCAGGCTGACCGTCGAGACGAGGTAGCCCTCGGCGCGGGCCGCCTCCTCCAGGGCGAAGAGAGTGCTGGCCGGACCGTAGAGCGTGGTGTCCGAGGCGACCACACCCAGGGTCCGGGTGCGCCGGGTGACCAGGGCCCGTGCGGAGGAGTTGCGGCGGTAGCCCATCTCCTCGATCGCCCGCAGCACCCTGGCCCGTGTCTCGTCCCGGACGTTGGGGTGGTCCCCCAGCACCCGGGAGACGGTCTGATGGGACACCCCCGCCCGTCGCGCGACGTCGGCCATGGTGGGCGGCCGGAGCTGGGACTGCGTCATGGCCGCACCTCCTTGGCGGTCGTGCACCGAAAGATCCGCGTGTCGGGCCGGACCGCGGCCCGTCACATCGGCTCGTGATTGCGGAGGTCATTGTGAGCGCTAACAATTCATGCCGGTCAAGGGGGCCGACAGCAGGAGGGGCATCACGTTTGAGTAACGCGCCGCATGCGGGCGGTTGCGACGGCGGCGCGCGGGCGGGCCGCACGGCGGGCTGCGGCGAAGGTATTGACGGGCTCCGGACGCGGGCCTAGATTTCGGCACCGGATCGTACGAGAAGGGTCATGAGGAAAAAGGAAGAGGGCCCCCACGGGCTCTCGCCCGTGAAGACCCTTCACACCGTCGGGACGACAGGATTTGAACCTGCGACCCCTTGACCCCCAGTCAAGTGCGCTACCAAGCTGCGCCACGTCCCGATGCGTCCAGCTGTGTCCCGCCGCGGTGAACCGCGGGAAGACGCAGGTGAACCTTACCGCACCTGGAGCGGCGGGCGCCCGTGCCGCTCGACGCCCGGTGCCGCTCCTCGTCCGGCCGGCCGGTCGGCGAACAGGCCCCGCGCCGCGGCCCGCGTGTCGGACTCCGGCGACCGGGCCCGGGCACCGGGCACGCCGTCGCCCGTCGCCTCCAGGAGGACCTGGCCCGGCAGCCTCGGCGCGCCCGCCGGGGGCGAACGTGCCGTCAGCGATCGTCACCACGGTCGGCCTGGCATCACAGGCATGCTCCGGCGCGGCCGGCGGTTCGACCGGACGGCGCGGCAGCGCGAGGCACAGGAGTGCGCCCACGCCCGCGTGGCGGGCCGCGTCGACGCGGTCGGCGAGCAGCGTTCCGCCCTCGTCCGGCAGGCGCACGTCGGGGTGCGCCTGCGCGGCGAAGTGGGCGAAGCCGCGCGCTCGGGCGGCCGAGGCGCGCAGCCCGGGCACGGGCGGCCGGGAGGCGGCCGTCAGCCGGCCCGCGTCCCGCACCGGACCGGAGTCGGCCGGCCGTGCGTCCACGGCCGGCCCGGCGGGTACGACGGCCCGCAGGTGCCTGCGCGGCGCCGGACACCCGTCGCGAAGCCGAAGGCGACCGCGACCGCGAAACGGGCCACCGAGGGCCGGCTCGCCCCGGCCGGTCCGGCCGGTCCGGCCGGTCCGGCGAACTCCACGCTCGACAGGAACGGCGCGGCGGCCGTCCGCCGGACCAGGCGGCACCGGGCGATCCGCCACCGCGTGGGGGCAGCCGACGCCCCCGGCCCTCCCGACGGTCCTACGCAGCCGCGCGTCCCCGTGGACAGGCGTGGCGGTCAGCTCGTGAGGCCGGCCGACTTCAGCCACTCCTCGGCCACGTCGGAGGAGTCCTCCTTGTCGTTGACGAGCTTCTTCATCATCTCCAGCAGGTCCTCGGTGGTGAGCTTGGCCGAGATGGCGTTGAGCGCCGACCTGGCCTTGTCGTTCACCGCGGACTTGTAGACGAGGGGCGTGATGTTCTGCGAGGAGAAGAGGCTCTTCGGGTCCTCCAGGACGACCAGCTTGTCCTCGATGATGGCGGGGTCGGTCGTGTAGAGGTTGGCGGCCTGGACCTTGTCGTCCTTCAGCAGCTTCAGCAGGGTGCTCTGGGCGCCCGCGTCCAGCGGCTGGAACTTCCCGAACTCGACGCCGTAGACGGTCTTCAGGCCGACGCCGCCCTGGGTGCGGGTCTTGAACTCCGAGCCGGCGCCGATCGTCAGGTCCTTGGCGACCGGCTTCAGGTCGGCCAGGCTCTTGAGGTCGTACTTGTCGGCGATCTTGGAGGTGACCGTGACCGAGTCCTTGTCCTCGGCCGCCGCGGAGTCGAGTATCTCCACCGACTTCGGAAGCTTCGCCTTCAGTTCGGCGTTGATCTCCTCCGTGCTGGTGGCGGTGCTCTTCTTGTCGACCGCGACGGACAGCAGGGCGCCGTTGTACTCGGGGAAGACGCCGATGCCTCCCTTGACGACCTGGTCGTAGTAGACCTCGCGGGCGCCGATGTCGAACTTGCGGGTCACCTTCAGCCCCTTGTCCTCCAGGGCCTGGGCGTAGATCTCGGCGAGCAGCTGGTTCTCGGGGAAGTTGGCCGAACCGACGACGACGGCCTTGCCGTCGCCGCCGCTGTCGCCACTGCTGCCCGTCAGCGGATTGTCGTCGCTGTCGTCGCCGCCTCCGCAGGCGGAGACGGTCAGGGTGAGCGCGGCGACGATGCCGAGGGCGGCGGTACGGTACGTGGCTTTCATGATGTTCCCTCTTTCAGGTACTCGGTGACTCAGGTACTGGGTGATTCGGGTACTGGGTGATTCAGGTGACGAGTCGATTCGGATACTCGGTTACTCGGGTGTGCGGGTACACGGCGTACCGCTCAGGGCTTGGTCGCCGCGGGCCGCAGACCGGGCGAGACGACGGCGCGCCGCAGCGCGGTGAAGGCGGCCTGGACGACGAGCGCCAGCGCCACGACGACGGCGGAGCCGCCGATGACCAGTTCGTAGTCGTTGCGGGAGAGCCCGTCGACGATGTAGCGGCCGAGACCGCCGAGACCGGGGTACGCGGCGACGGTCGCCGTGGCGACCACCTGGATGGCGGCGACGCGCAGGCCCAGCAGGATCAGCGGGAGCGCCATCGGCACCTCGACCTTCAGCAGGACCTCCCAGCCGGTCATGCCCATCCCCTTCGCGGCGTCCCGGGTGTCGGGGTCGACACCGCGGACCCCTTCGAAGGTGTTGATGAGGATCGGCGGGACCGCGAGCGCCACCAGGGCGACGAGTACGGGGGCGGTGCTGAGCCCGGCGAGGGTCACGACCAGGACGACCAGGCCGAAGGTGGGGATCGCCCGGGCCAGGTTCGCGATGCTGGCCACCGCGAACGCGCCGCGGCCGGTGTGCCCGACGAGCAGGCCGAGCGCCAGCCCGATCACCGTCGCGAACAGCAGCGACAGGCCGCTGTAGGTCAGGTGCTCCAGGAGGCGGTGCGGGATGCCGTCGTCGCCGTGCCACTGCGCGGACGACGTCAGCCAGTCGCCGACGAGCCGGATCTGGTTCACGAGGTCGTTCACGCCTTCACCCCCTTGCCGCGCGCCCAGGGCGTGAGCAGCCGCTGCGCCAGGACGAGCAGGGCGTCGGTGGCGAGGGCCAGCAGCATGATCAGTACGGTCGCGGTGATGATCGGGGTCGGGAAGTCGAGCTGCAGGCCCCGGGTGATGTAGTAGCCGAGGCCGCCCTGTCCGATCAGCTGCCCCACGGCGACGAGGCTGATGGAGGAGACCGCCGCGACCCGTACGCCGGCCACGACCACGGGTACGGCGATCGGCAGTTCGACCTGGACGACCCGGCGGACCGTGCTGAACCCCATCGCGGTGGCCGCCTGCCGTACCGGGTCGGGGACCGACGCCAGTCCGTCCACGACGTTCGGGATGAGGACCGACAGCGTGTAGAGGGTCAGCGGGATCATGACCGTGCGTTCGGTCAGGCCCGTGTAGCGGACGAAGATCATGAACAGGGCCAGCGACGGGATGGAGTACAGCACGTTGGCCGCGGTCAGGGTCGGCGGGTAGACCCACCGGTAGCGGTGGCAGAGCATGCCCAGCGGTATGGAGATGATCAGCCCGAACAGCACGGGCAGGAGGCCCAGCCGCAGATGGACCCCGGTGTAGTGGGCCAGCTCACCGACATGATCACCGATCCAGGCCCACCGTACGAGCGGCTCGTCGTCCCTCATCGCTTCTCACCGCCCGCGCCGCCGGTCCCCGGGTCCCCCGACGAGGACCGGCCCTCGTCCGCCGCGGAAGCCTCGCCTGCGCCGGTCGCCTTACCCACCTCGGACGCCTCAGGCGTCTTGGGCGTTTCGCCCGCGTCGGTCCGAGCGTTCGTTTCGCGCTGCGCGCCGGTGGCCGGCGAGTCCTCGGCGGTCGCGCCCGCGCCGACCGCTACGGGAGCCCTGGACGCCTCGCCCACGCCGAGCGCCTCGCCCGCGCCGGGCACCTTGCCCACCTCGGAAGCCTCGCCTGCGCCGGACGCCTCGCCCACGCCGAGCGCCTTACCCGCGCCGGGCACCTTGCCCCCCTCGGAAGCCTCGCCTGCGCCGGGCGCCTCACCGACGTCGAACGCCTTACCCGCACCGGACGCCTCGCCCACGTCGAACGCCTTACCCACGCCGAGCGCCTTGCCCGCGCCAGGCACCTTGCCCGTCTCCGGCGTCTCGGGCGCCTCCGGCGTCTTACCCGCCTCGGTCCGAGCGTTCGTTTCGTTCCGCGCGTCCGTTTCGTCCTGAGCGTCGGCGGTCGCCGGGCCCCCGGCGGTCGCGTCCGCGCCCACGTGGGCTTGCGGCAGCGTGCCGCCGGCGACCGGGGTCTTCGCCGACGCGCCGGTGACCGTCGAGGCCCGGGCCATCGCCGCGGACAGCTCGTACGCGTCCGCCACCCCCGCGACCGCGCCCTGCGCGTCCACTCCCACCGCGAGGTGGGAGGGGGACAGCAGCGCCGCGTCGAGGGCGGCGCGTGCCGAGTCGCCGGTCAGGCTGAACGTGTGGCCGAGCGGGGCGAGCGTCGCGTCCGCCAGCGTGCCGCCGGGCGGCAGGTCGGCGGTGGCGGCCCAGCCGAGCGGCCGCCTGGCGGCGTCGACGGCGAGCACCCAGGGCTCGCCGAGGGCCCGGGTTGCGGCCACCGAAGCGGTCACCGGCAGCACCGGACCCTCGCGCAGCGGCAGACCGGACGCCTGGACGAAGGAGAGCCGCCGGATACCGCGGTCCTGCCCGACGAAGTCGGCCACGAAGTCGTCGGCGGGGTGCTCGAGCAGCCGCTCCGGGGTGTCGAACTGGGCGAGCCTGCCGCCGGTCCGGAACACCGCGATGTGGTCGCCCAGCTTGATCGCCTCGTCGATGTCGTGGGTGACGAAGACGATGGTCTTGTGCAGCTCCTTCTGCAGGCGCAGGAACTCCGCCTGCAGCTCCGCCCGCACGATGGGGTCGACCGCGCTGAACGGCTCGTCCATGAGCAGCACGGGCGGGTCCGCGCCCAGCGCCCTGGCCACCCCGACCCGCTGCTGCTGCCCGCCGGAGAGCTGGTACGGGTAGCGCTTGGCCATCGTGGCCGGCAGCCCCACCAGGTCGAGCAGCTCGGCCGCCCTCGACCGGGCCTTCTTCTTGCCCCAGCCGAGCAGCAGCGGCACGGTCGCGACGTTGTCCAGGATGGTCCGGTGCGGGAAGAGCCCGGCGTGCTGGATCACGTAGCCGATCCCCCTGCGCAGCTCGGGGGCGGCCACCTCCCGTATGTCCTGGCCGCGCAGGCTGACCGTGCCGGCCGACGGCTCCACCATGCGGTTGACCATCCGCAGGGTCGTGGTCTTGCCGCAGCCGGAGGGACCGACCAGGACCGTGAGGCCGCCCTCGGCCAGCTCCAGGGACAGTCCGTCCACGGCTGTGGTGCCGTTGGGATAGTTTTTGCTCACCGCGTCGAATCTGATCAAAGCTGCCCCTTACCCGACTGCATATCGTCATGCAGAGTTGTTCGTGACTGAATTACAGTCAATCCCCTTTTGTAAACGGGGCATTACGTTCGTCCGAAGAAAGCTGGAGGACGCCCGGTATGACTGCCCTTGACCCTGTTCTGTTCACGTTCCTGAACGGTTCGGACATCGAACAGCTGGAACTGACCGACATCGAGGTGCTTGACGCCGTCGAACAGGGACTACTCGCCCAGGGTCGCGGCGAGACGGTCATCGAACCACGGGTCCACCTCACACCCGACCCCGCCTTCAACGGCCACTTCAACGTCCTGCGCGGCTATGTGGCCCCGCTCGGCATGGCCGGCGTCAAGATCGTGGGCGACTACGTCGACAATTACAAATCGGGTCTGCCCTCCGAGATGGCCCTGCTGAACCTCTTCGACCCGCGTACGGGCATGCCGCTGGCCGTGCTGGACGCGACCGCGATCACCGAGATGCGCACCGGGGCGCTCACCGCGCTGGGAGCCCGGCACCTGGCCCGGCCCGGCTCCAAGGTGCTCGGTCACATCGGCGCCCGCGCCACCTCGTACTGGAACGTCCGCCTGCTCGACCGGATCTTCGACCTCGACGAGATCCGCGTCCACTCGCGGCGTCCGGAGAGCCGCAAGGCGTTCGCGCAGCGGCTGGAGCGCGACCTCGGCAAGCCCGTGACCGTCACCGACGACTGGAGGTCGTGCGTCGAGGGCGCCGACATCGTCGTGGAGGCGTCCCGCCTGGAACGGCCCGAGCCGCTGCTCAGGACGGAGTGGATCGCGCCGGGCGCCCTCGTCGTCCCGTACGGAACGATGAGCGCGGTGGAACTCGGTCTCACCGACATCATGGACAAGATCGTCGTCGACGACTGGGGCCAGTGCCGGTCGGGGCCCTTCGGGGCGTTGCGCGCGCACGTCGCATCGGGCCGGCTCAGCGAGGCGACCCTGTACGGCGAGCTGTGCGAGATCGTCGCCGGTGACAAGCCGGGCCGGGAACGGGCCGACGAGACGATCCTCTTCTGGCACCGGGGCCTGTCCCTGTCCGACATCGCTCTCGGCGCGGCCGTGCTGGCGAAGGCCCGGGAGCGCGGACTCGGGCAGAAACTGCGGTTCTCATGACGGCCCCCTACCCCGCCGGTGCCGAATCAGTGGTCCTCGACGGACACACGCTGACCGGCGAGGACGTGGCCGCCGTCGCCCTGCGCGGCGCCCGGGTCGTGCTCGCCGACGAGGTGCTCCCCCGGCTGGCGCGCGAGCGCGCGGTGGTCGACGACGTGGTGGACCGCCAGGTGCCGACGTACGGACTGACGACAGGGCTCGGCAGCCGTTCGTCGTACGCGCTGCCCCGCGAGGAACTCGCGCGGTTCAGCGTGCGCACCGTACGCGGCCGGGCGAACGCGGTCGGCGCCCCGCTGCCCGTCCCGGTCGTACGCGCCGCCCTGGTCGCCCGCGTCAACGGCCTGGCGGGAGGGGGCAGCGGGATCGGCCCGCGGATCGTGCCGCTGCTCGTCGCCATGCTCAACGCACGGGTCCATCCGCTGGTCCCCGAGGTCGGGTCGATCGGCGCCTCGGACCTGTGCCAGATGGCACATGTGGGTCTCGTCGTCATCGGCGAGGGCCGTGCCGAGCTCCGCGGCGAGGTGCTCGACGGCGGGGCGGCCCTGCGGCGGGCCGGACTGGCCCCCGCCGAGCTGGGTCCCAAGGACGGGCACGTGCTGTGCAGCGCGAGCCCGCTGGCCGCCGGCCACGGCGGTCTCGTCCTGCACGAGGCGGCAGCCGTCCTCACCCTGGCCCAGGCCGTGACGGCACTCACCTTCGAGGGCTTCCGGGCGAACACCGGCCCGCTGGACGCCCGGGTGCTGGGCCTGCGTCCGGCTCCCGGGCAGTCCCGGGCCGCGGCGGAACTCCGCACGTTCCTCGACGGCGGTGAGCTGACCGACCCCCGGCGGGCCCGCCGGGTCCAGGACCCGATCAGCCTGCGCTGCGCGGCCCAGGTGCACGGGGCGCTGCACGCCGCGCTCGACTTCGCCGGCGCGGCACTGGATCCCGAGCTCAACGGCAGTGGCGACAACCCGGTGGTCCTGACCGCCGTCGAGGACAGCGGTGACACCGCCGGAACCACCGACGCCGCCGGAACCACCACCGGCACCGCCGCCGGCGCCGCCGCACCAGGTGAGATCCTCTCGTCCGGCAACTTCCACACCCCGGCCCTCGCCCTGTCCTTCGACACGCTCGCGCTGGCCCTGACCCAGACGGCGGCCCTCTGCGCGGAACGCATGCGCCGGCTGCTCGACCCGGTGCTGAGCGGGCTGCCCGCCAACCTGTCCCCGTACGGCCCGGAGCGTTCGGGCTTCGCGCCCCTGGCCAAGACGGCGCAGGCGCTGGTCGCCGAGATCCGTCTGCTGTCGGCGCCGGTGAGCACCGACCCGCGGCACGGCGCGCACGGCGTGGAGGACGACTCGACCAACGCGGCGCTCGGGGCCAGGCGGCTGTCGACGATGCTCGTCCGGCTGCGGCAGCTGCTCGCCGTGGAGGCCGTGACCGCCGCGCAGGCGGTCGACCTGGCCGCGCCCGCCGCCCTCGGGCACGGACCGGCCCTGCTGCACCGGGCGGTGCGCGAGCTCGTCCCGCACCTGGACGACGACCGGCCCTGCGGCGCGGACGTGGACCGGGTGAGCGAGGATGTCCTGGGGTCCGACGAGGTACGGGACGCCCTGCGCGCCCTGGTGGAAGGAGCCCCGTGACCAACGTCGACGTGCACCAGCACCTGTGGACCGGCTCGTTCGTCGAGGCCCTGCGGGCGCGCGCCGAGCCGCCGTACCTGGACGGCTGGACCCTGCACACCGCCGGCGAGCCGCCCTACGAGGTGGCCCGTGCCGACCACGACACCGCCCGCCGGGCCGATCTGGCCGCGGCCGACGGGCTCGGCCGGGCGCTCGTCTCGCTGTCGTCCCCGCTCGGCGTGGAGTGGCTGCCGGCCGAGGACGCACGGCCGCTGCTCGACGCCTACCACGAGGGCTCGGCCGCGCTGCCCCGGCCGTTCGGTGCCTGGGCCGCCGCCTGCGTGCGCGACATCGACGCCGGCGTGACGGCCGGCTACCTGGACCTCGGCTTCGCCGGTCTGCAGCTCCCGGCGAACGCCCTGGCGGACGAGGCCGGCTACACGCGGTGCGCCCCGCTGCTCGACCTGCTGGTGGAACGGGACCTGCCGCTGTTCGTCCACCCGGGTCCCGCCGCCGACCCGGCCCGGCGGCCGGGCTGGTGGCCCGCGATGGTGCCGTACGTGCAGCAGATGCACGCCGCCTGGTTCGCGTTCCGGGCGTTCGGCCGGCCGCGCCATCCGCGGCTGCGGGTGTGCTTCGCGCTGCTGGCCGGGCTGGCTCCCCTGCACGGGGAACGGTTCGCCGCCCGGGCGGGCGCCGAGGGCCGCGGGGCGGTCGACCCGGACGTCTTCGTCGAGACCTCCTCGTACGGCCCCCGCGGGGTCGAGGCGGTCGTCCGCGTCCTCGGCACCGACGTGGTGGTCCAGGGCTCGGACCGCCCCTACGCCGAACCCCCGCAGGCCCCCGGTTTCGGCCTCGGCGGCGCGGCGGCGTACGCCTTCCGCATAGCCAACCCCCGCCGCCTGCTCACCGGTGGGGCCTGACGGCTGCGCCCCGAAGGGCGCGGGGAACTGCGCGACCGGCCACGACGCGCCCGCGGACGGACGACCCGGCCCGGCGGAGCGCTACCGCGGCGGCGTGGGCGTGTCATGCGTCCGGTACATCGCCTGCACGTCCAGTTCCAGCTGGACCGTCGGCCCGACCACCGCGATCCCGCGTGCCAGCATGGACTTCCAGTTCAGCGTGTAGTCCTCGCGGTGCAGCTCCGCCCTGGCCAGTGCGGCGCAGCGCAGCTCCTCGCCGTAGCCGCCGTTCACCGTGCCGAGGTAGGTGGTGTCCAGGGCCACCGAGCGGCTCACCCCGTGCATCGTCAGCGAGCCCTGCAGGGTCCACCGGCTGCCGCCGCGGTACGCGAACCGGGTGCCGTGGAACTCGAGGTGCGGGAACCGCTCGACGTCCAGGAAGTCGCCGGAGCGCAGGTGGTCGTCGCGGGTCCGGTTGCCGGTGGTGATGCTCGACGCGTCGATACGGACGTGCACGCGGGAGTCGGCCATGTCCTCGCCGATCCGGATGCCGCCCTCGAACCGCTCGAAGCGGCCGTGCACGTGCGCCATGCCGACGTGCTTGGCAATGAACCGGATCGCCGTGTGGGGCGGGTCGAAGAGCCAGTTGCCCGGCGGCGGCAGTTGCGGCCCACGGGCGGGCTGGAGCTGGATCCGCTCCCCCGGCGCCGCGGGCCCGGCCACCACGTCGACCGTCTCGTGGTGCGGGTGCAGGCCTTCGGCGGCGACCATCAGGCTGTACCGGCCGGGCGGCAGCGCCGCGAGGAAGCAGCCGTACGGGTCGGTGGTGCCGCGTGCCACGACGCGGTGCGTGTCCAGCGCGGTGACCGTGACGTCGGCCGCGCCCATCGGCTGGCCCACGGGGTCGAGGACCTCGCGGCCGATGGCGCCCGCGCCCGGCGGGAGGGGGAGCGGGAAGCCCGTCGCACCGGCGCCGGGGCCCCGTTCGGTCCGCCGTTGCCGAAGCAGTGCGAGGGCCATGGTGTCCACCTTTCTTCACCTGCGTCCGAGCCCGGGAGACGGCACGGAGCTCAGAGCGATGGTCGCCCAGGACGCGCGGAAGCGGGTGTCTCACTTCGAGACACCCGCTTCCGGGGCGACGGCACCACCGCCCCGGTCCTCGCGGCCCGACGGTCACACCGTGGGCGGCCCGGCGCTCACACGGTGACGCCGTCGATCTCGAAGGTCTGCACCGAGGCGGCGGCGAACGGCACGCTCAGGCTCCTGCCGTTCAGGTAGGTGTCCGAGCGGGCGGTGTAGAGGTCCCCGCCGCCCGAGGTCAGCGTGCTCCAGCGGCGTACGAGTCCGCCCGTGCCGCCGGTGACCTGGCCGAAGCGGGACAGGTCGAAGGTGAGCGTCTGCGCGGCGCCGGAGTTGACCGCCACGACGACCAGGCGCTTCGTCGTCGCGTCATGGGCGGCGACCGCGTATCCGACGCCCGTGTCGATGACGGTCATGCCCGGCCGGATGTGGCGGCTGAACTGGGCCATCACGTAGTACTTGGTCTGCACGGTGGTCGGCTGCAGCGTGTTCTGGTCGTACGCGATCATCGCCCAGCCGGTGGAGGGGTCCATCACCTGCCAGTAGACCCAGGCGGTCGGGTGCAGCCAGCGGAAGTCCGTGCACAGGTTGTTCGCCAGGGTGAGGCCGGTGCCGTCGCTGTCACCGGTCTCCGAGTTCCACAGCTTCTTGCCCGCCGTCGTGACGACGTCCGTGTACAGGAGGTCGCGGCGGCCGCCGGAGCCCTGGTAGCCGTGCACGTTGACCTGGCCGATCAGGGCCTTCGTCGACGCCCCGAAGGAGTTCCAGGTCGTACGGGCCAGGTCGTAGCTCGTCTCGTCGGAGGCCGAGAGCCTGACGCCGGACAGGCCGCGCTTGTCCAGCTCGCTGCGCAGGTACGGCAGGACGGCCGCCTGGACGGAGGCGTCCATGTGGCAGCCCTCCTGCGTGCCCGTGGCGGTCCACCAGCCGGACGAGGGCTCGTTGAAGGGATCCACGGTCGCGAAGTTCACACCCCAGTTGTTCTTCGCGTACAGGGCGACGGCGGCCAGGTGGGAGGCGTGCTGGCGGTAGTTCCAGGACTGGAGGTTGTTGCCGCCGCCGGACGCGCCGGACGGGTTGTGGTTGAGGCACATCCACCACATGGGCGAGTTGGCGAACAGTTCGGTGACGGCCCCGCGCCGGACCGCCTTGACCAGGGCGGCCCGCTGGTTGGCGTCGGCCGTCCAGTCCCAGGCGGCGGAGGTGGGGTCCTCGTTGTTCCAGTCCTGCCAGAAACCCTCGATCTGCTTGAACGCCGGGATGTTGGGCGAGGCCGCCATGGTCTGGCCGCCCACGCTGTTCGGACTGCACGCGCCCAGGTTGTAGCGGGCGATGTTCAGGCCGAGACCGGGCAGGGTCCTGCCGCCGTACGCGACCGAGTTGGTGGTGAAGAAGATGTCGGCGAAGTCGTCGCGCGCGCCGAACACATTGGCCCACCAGGCGAGGGAGGTGCCCCAGCCCTCCCACCGCCCGTAGGTGGTGGCGGGGTCGACCGCGACGGTCGCGTCGGCCCGGGCCGTGCCTGTCGCCAGCGCGCTCCCCAGCAGCGTGCCGCCCGCCGCCGCCAGCAGCGATCTGCGCTTGATCATGGAATCTCCTGTCAGGCTCATGCCACAACCTGCTCGAAGCATGGGGCTGCCCGAAACGCTTGTCGAGACGCATGACAGCGCTTTCTGTTTCGATAGCTTGCGGAGATCGCCGTGGGCGCGGACGCGGGTACGGGTGCGGGTACAGGTACGGGTGCGAGCGCGGCTGCCCGGTGAGGCCGACGCCGGGTGCCCGCCTCCCGTACGCCTGCCTCGCGACCGGCTCGGCCGCGACCGCCGGGTCGGTCCCACGAGACAGGCCCGGCCGAACGGGGGAACGGGGTGCGCCGAGACTCCCGGCGGGGCCCGCAGGGCGTGCCGGACGCCCCCGGCCCCGAGGGCGCGGCGCAGGACCCAGCGCCGCAAGGACCGCGACCGGGGGACACAGCGGGCTCCGGTCACCGCGCGCCCCGGGGGCGCGGGGAACCGCGCGGCCGGCCGCGCCCGCCTCCCGTCCACCCCGTATCCGCACGATCCCCTCGTTGCCCCTTCAACTACACCGGGTACGGTGGAACACGCCGTGACCACCACGAACCACTCCCCCGCAGTCCCCGTCCACCCCGCCCTCACGTCCCTGCGCCAGGCACGCGAGCGGTTCCTGACGGGCACCCCGCCGCCCGCGGGCACCGAGGGCCTGCCGGGCGTACCGGAAGAGGTCGCCGCCGCCTGGCGCCGCGCCCGCTTCTTCGGCGTACCGCACGACCGACGGGAGTCGCCCCGCCCCGCCCGCGCCACCGGGTCCCCCCTGCTGCCTGCCGCTCGCCCGGTGCTGGAGAGAGTCGCCCCCGCCCTCGTCCGCGCCCGGTCGGCGCTGCTCCTCACCGACGAGCGGCTGGGGGTGCTGTGGTCGGGTGGGAACGCGCCGGACGACGAGCGGTGCCGTGATCTCTCCGAGGACCAGGTAGGACACAACAGCGCGGCACTCGCCCTGCGTGAACGGCGCCGCGCGGAAGTGCACGGCCCCGAGCACTTCCTCGACCTGTGGCAGGAGGTGTCCGCGGTCAGCGTCCCGGTGCTGGCGCCGGAGAACGGCCGGGTCCTGGGCACGGTGACCGTGGCGTCCGGCCTGCACGCCGACCGCTCACCGCATCCGGGGGCCGCCCTCGCCGAGGCCACCGCGACGGCCGTCGAGGCGGAGCTCCTGACCCGCTCGCGCACGGCGGAACGCGTCCTGCTCGACGCCTACCAGCGGGCCGCCTCCCGGCCGGGGGCCGCGGTCGTGGCACTGGACGGGCGGAACCGCCTGCTGACCGAGGCGGCGGCAGGTCTGCTGTCACCGGCCGCGGTGGAGGTGCTGGAGCGGAGCACGGACCCCGCGCACCGCACCCACCCGGCCCCGCACGGACACGAACTGCGGCTGCCCGACGGCGCCGGCACCGCGCGGATCGCGCGGGTGTGCCATCGGGGCGCCGTCATCGGCGTGGTCGCCGTGCTCGAACCGCCGCCCGGCGGCGGGCCTCCTGCCGCGCGGCGGTCCCGCACCGGGCCCGCCGGCGGCTCGGTCCCCTGGCGGCACGCGACCGCCCGGGCGGCGGAGCTGGTACACGCCGGGGGGCCGTTGCTGCTGACCGGTGAGCGCGGCACCGGCAAGACCACCCTGGCGAGGGAGCTGCTGGCCGCGCACGGCGTACCGGCGCCGGCGGTCGTGGACGCGGCGGAGGGACCCGTCCGCGCCCTTGCCGCCCGCCTGGCGGCGCTGACGGACGGCGCCCCGCTCCTGCTGCGCCACGCCGAGGAACTCGCGCAGTGCGACATCGCCCCGCTCAACTCCCTGCTCGACGCGCATCCGCATGTGCCGCTCCTCGTCACCCACACCCCCGGCACCGCCCCCGGACCGTGCCTGCAGCGGCTGCTGGACATCCTGGCCGCCCGCTCGGTGGCGCTCCCGGCCCTGCGGGAACGCGCACAGGACATCAGGGGACTGCTGTCGGACCTGACGCCGGGGCCCGCACCGGGCGAGCCCCCTCTCACCTGGGCACTGGACGCCCTGCACGCCCTGGAACGCCATCCCTGGCCCGGCAACGTCACCGAACTCGCGCACCTCGTACGAGCGTTGGCCGAACGGCGGCGCACGACGGGACCGGTCCGGCGCGCCGAGCTCCCGGACCCGGTCCGGGAGGGGCCGGCGGCACGGCCGCTGAGCCCGATGGAGCACGCCGAGCGCACCGCCGTCCTGGAGGCGCTGCGCCGGCACGGCGGCAACAAGGCGCGGACCGCGGCGGCGCTGGGCATCGCCCGCGCCACCCTGTACCGCAAACTGCGTGCCTACAGGAGCGGTTGAGGGACGGTCACCGCCACCCGCCCCGAGATGCCGCTCTCCTCCTGCGGGCCGGTGACGGAGACCGAGTAGTAGTACGCGCGATCCGCGCGGATGTCTCGGCCGCCGCTCCCGGAGAGCTCACCCGCGTCGCCACTCCCGCGCGAGCAGCTCGTAGGAGCGGACCCGGTCGGCGTGGTCGTGGGTGATGGTGGTGATCAGCAACTCGTCGGCCCCGGTGGCCTCCCGCAACTGCTCCAGTCGGGCGGCGACCCGGCCCGGGGAACCGACGAATTGGGTGTCCAGGCGGTCCTGGACCAACTCCCGGTCCGCGTCGGTCCAGACGTGGGCGCGGGCCTCGTCCGGGGTGGGGAACGGGATCGCGCCCTCGGCCGTGCGGATGCTGCGCACCCAGAGGCCGTAGCCGGTGGCCAGTTCACGGGCCCGCTCGTCGTCCTCGGCGACCACGACGTCGGCCGAGACGCTCACATAGGGCTTGTCGAGTACGTCGGAGGGCTGGAACGCGGCCCGGTACGCGTCGACCGCCTCCAGTACGGTCCCCGGGCTGACGTGGTAGTTCGCCGCGAACCGCAGGCCCCCGCGCCCCGCGACCCGGGCGCTCTCGCCCCCGCTGCTGCCCAGGATCCACACCTGCAGGTCGGCGCCCTCGCCCGGGACCACATGGGCCTCGACGCCTTCCGCCGACCGGTAGGTGCCGGCCAGCAGCGCCAGGATGTCGTCGACCTGCTCGCCGTACTCCTGCGATTCGGCGTTCGGCTGTCCGAGCAGGCGCAGTTGGAGGGCGACGCGGGGCGAGCCGAGCAGGTGCGCGAAGGAGAACTTCGGCGGGATCGGCAGACCGCCCGGCGCCCGGCCGTCGACGACCGGGGTCGCGTCCGGCAGTGGGTCGACGGGCCCGCCGGGCGGCTTGCCGCCGGACCGGCCCAGGCCCAGGTCAAGGCGTCCGGGGTGCAGCGCGTCGATCAGCCCGAACTCCTCCACCGTGGACAGGGCGGTGCGGTGGCCCAGTTGCACGGCTCCGGAGCCGAGCCGGATCGTCGAGGTCGCGGACGCGGTGAGCGCGAGCACGACCGCCGGTGAGGTGCCGGCCACTCCGGGGTTCAGGTGGTGCTCGGCGAACCAGTGGCGGGCGTAGCCGAGCCGTTCGGCCCGCTGGGCCAGGTCGATGGAGTTGCGCAGCGCGTCGGCCGCGGTGGAGCCGGACGACACCGGGACCAGGTCGAGGACGCCGAGGGGGATGTCTGACATGTGCGGGGTGCTCCTCAGCGGTCGGCGGGGACGGGGCGCCCGGCGGGGAGGGGGACCGGTGCGGGTGCGGCCTGCACCGGGCCCCAGGGGAACGGCGGATCGGGGATCTCGCGGCGCAGCACCGGCGCGACGGCCGACTGGAACAGTGCGAGCGAGTCGCGGTGCTGAGTGTCCGTCAGGCCACCGGCGTCCGCGTGGAGATGCAGGACCGTGTGGCCGAACCGCTCGTGGTAGCGGTGCACCTTCTCGACGATCTGCTGCGGGCTGCCGATCAGCGCGGAGCTGCGCTCCACGAAGTCCTCCAGGGTGGGGAACACCGGTTCCAGACCGAGCCGCCGCTGGAACGCCAACTGGCCCTCGAAGACCGGCCGGTAGGCGCTGATCGCCTCCTGTGACGTACGGGCCGCGTAGTGGCCGGCCGTGCCGGCGCCGACGGCGATGCGGGCCGGGTCGTGGCCGTGGTGCTTCCACCGTTCGCGATAGTGGTCGATCAACTCGGCGTACGGATCGATGGGGTGGGAGACGTTCGCCGAGAAGAGCGGGTCCCCGTAGCGGGCGGCGAGGTCGACGGACTCCTTGCTCGTGGCGCTGCCGTGCCAGACGCGGACGGGCTGCTGGAGCGGTCTGGGCCACACCTCGGCGTCCACCAGTCCGGGGCGGAAGCGGGTCGCGGCGGTCACCTTGTCCTGCCGCCAGAGCGTGCGGAACACCTCGTAGCCCTCGGCGTTGCGGTCCCACTGGTCCTCGGGGGTGACGTGGAACAGCTCGCGCTGGGCGGTGCCGTTGCCCTTGCCGATGATCAGTTCGAGACGGCCGCCCGACAGGTGGTCCAGGGTGGCGTAGTCCTCGTAGGCGCGCACCGGGTCGAGGAGGCTGAGCGTGGTGACCGCCGTGAACAGGCGGATCCGCGAGGTGAGGGCGGCGATGTGGCTGAGCACGACGGGCGGCGAGGAGGAGATGAACGGGCGCTCGTGCCGCTCCCCCACGCCGAAGCCGTCGAAGCCCAGCTCCTCGGCGAGCAGGGCGTTGTCGAGGACTTCACGGAAGCGGGCGCCGGTGGACTTCTGGACGCCGGTCACCGGGTCCGGCGCGTGCACGATCAGCGTGATGGCCAGGAACTTCATGACGCCGCCCGCGCGTCCCCCGCCGCGGAGCCGGCGGCCGCCGCCCCGGACGGGGGCTGCGCCAGCCCCAGGTGGTCGCGCAGGGTCGTGCCCTCGTACTCCGTGCGGAAGACGCCGCGCTCCTGGAGCAGCGGGACGACCGTGTCGGCGAAGACGTCGAGCCCGCCGGGGGTGATGTGCGGGACGAGGATGAAGCCGTCGCTCGCGTCGGCCTGCACGAACGCGTCGATGGTGTCCGCGACGGTCGCCGCCGAGCCGACGAAGGCCTGGCGGCTGCCGGTCTCGATGACCAGGTCGCGGATGGACCACTTGTTGGCTGCGGCCAGCTCGCGCCACTCGCGGGCGGTGGCCAGCGGGTCGCGGTACATCCGCACCTGGGCCCGGCCGCGGGCCAGGGTGTGCTCGCCCAGGTCGGGGTCGATGTCGGGCAGCGGGCCGTCCGGGTCGTACGCGGACAGGTCGCGGTTCCAGACGAACTCCAGGTGCTTGAGCGCGGTCGCCCCGCTGACCTGCTGCCGGCGCACCTCGCGGGCGAGCTCCTCGGCCTCGGCGTCCGTGTCGCCCAGGACGAAGGTCGCGGCGGGCAGGATCAGCAGCTGGTCGGGGGTGCGGCCGTGCCGGGCCAGGCGGCCCTTGACGTCCGCGTAGAACGCCTGGCCCTCCTTGAGGGTGGCGTACCGGCTGAAGATCGCGTCGGCGCCGGCGGCGGCGAACTCCCGGCCCTCCTCGGAGTCACCCGCCTGGAAGATCACCGGACGGCCCTGCGGGGACCGCGGGACGTTGAACCGTCCCTCGATGTCGAAGTGCTGTCCCCGGTGGACGAAGGCGCCGGCCTGCGCGTCCCGCAGGAACGTGCCGGTCTCCTGGTCGGCGGCGATCTCGTCCCCGTGCCAGGAGTCGAAGAGCTCGTTGGCGGTGGCGAGGAACTCCCTGGCCCGGGAGTAGCGCTCCTCCTTCGGCAGGAAGCCGCCGCGGCGGAAGTTCTCGCCGGTGAAGGCGTCCCAGGAGGTGACGACGTTCCAGGCGGCGCGGCCGTCGGAGAGGTGGTCGAGGCTCGCGAACTGCCGGGCCACCTCGTAGGGCTCGTTGAAGGTGGAGTTGATGGTGCCGGTCAGTCCGAGGTGTTCGGTGACGGCGGCGAGCGCGGACAGGACCGTGAAGGTGTCGGGCCGTCCCACGACGTCCAAGTCGTAGATCTTGCCGCCCTGTTCGCGCAGGCGCAGGCCCTCCGCGAGGAACAGGAAGTCGAACTTGGCGCGTTCGGCGGTGCGCGCGAAGTGTGCGAAGGAGCTGAACTCGATGTGGCTGCCGGCGGCGGGGTCGCTCCACACGGTGGTGTTGTTGACGCCGGGGAAGTGGGCCGCGAGGTGGATCTGCTTACGGGGCTTGCTCATGGTCGGGGTCCTTCCGGCTCAGGCGGTGGCGACGGCGTCGGCGGCGGCAGCTGTCGCGGCACCGGCGAGAGCGCCGTCGGTGGCGTAGCGGCCGGCCGGGCGTTGGAGTCCGAGCAGCCCGCGCAGGGTGTCGGCCTCGTACGCCTGCCGGAAGACGCCCCGGTGCTGGAGTTCGGGGACCAGGCCCCGGGTGATCGCCGGGAGGTCGTGGCCGGCGACGGCGGGCCGCAGCCGGAAGCCGGTCAGTCCGGCCTCGCCGAACTCCTGGAGCAGATCGGCCAGTTGGGACGCGGTGCCGGTGAAGATCCGGGCGTCGCTCGTGTACGGGTAGCCCGCGAGGCCGTCGAGCCGCTCCTTGCGGGCGGCGGCCGCGGCGGGGTCGTCGTCCAGGAAGACCACCAGGTCGGCGAAGAGGCGGAGGGGTTCCCCGGCCCGCCCGGCCGCCTCCTGTTCGGCGCGCACCGCGGCGACCGTCGCCCGGGCCTGTCCGGTGTCGTGCGGGGTGACGAACCCGAGGTCGGCGGAGCGGCCCAGCAGCCGGAACGGCGCGCCGGTCACGGTCCCGTGGGCCAGCGCCCCGACAGGCGGTTGGCCCTGCGGGGGCCGGGGCGTGATCGAGGGCCCCTTGACGCTGAAGTGCCTGCTCTCGAAGTCGATGTAGTGCAGCTTGTCCCGGTCGACGAAGCGGCCGGTGGCGACGTCCCGGATCTCCGCGTCGTCCTCCCAGCTGTCCCACAGCCGGCGGACCGCCTCGACGTAGTCGGCCGCCTCGTCGAAGAGGTCGAGCGTCAGCTCCTGTACCGCGGGGCTCTCCAGGTCCTCGGGGCGGAAGGAGGGGAGCGTGCGGCGGCCGAAGTGCGCGGCCTCGTTGCGGCGGGCCGACACCTGGACCCGTACGCCCGCACGGCCGGTGCTCACGTAGTCGAGCGTGGCGATGGCCTTCGAGATGTGGAAGGGCTCCGTGTGGGTGACCACCACGGTCGGCAGCAGACCTATGCGGCTGGTCAGCGGGGCGACCCGGGCGGCGATGAGGACGGCGTCGAGGCGGCCGCGGACCTGGTCGGTCCGGCCGTCGGGTTCGGTGAAGTGCGAGGACTGCAGGCCGAGGGCGTCCTCGATGGTCACGAAGTCGAGCAGGCCGCGTTCGGCCTCGGTGACGAGGTCGGTCCAGTAGCCGGCGGTGAGCAGGTCACGGGGGCGCGCCACGGGCTCGCGCCAGGCGGCGGGGTGCCAGCCGGCGCCGTCGAGCGCCACGGCGAGACGCAGGGAGGAGTCGGGCTCGGGGGAGGGCGGTGCGGAGGGTGCTGTCGACACGGGGAGGTGCCTTCCTGATCGACCGTACGAGAAGCCGGCCCTCGCCGCGGGAGGGCGGGGCCGCGGGGACACGGGTCAGGGTCGACAGAGCGCGCCGGCGAAGCGCAGGAGGTCGATGTGCGGCCGCGAGTACAGGCGTACGCGGCGCCGCGGGGTGAGCTTCGGGACGCGGAGGCGGGGCACGGGGCGTGGCCGCACGTGCGTCACCTCCGTCCCTGCGGCCGGCGGACCAGGTCCGGCCGGCCTCGTTCGCGGTCCCGTGCTCGGGCGCCGTCTGCTCGTCGACGCACTCAACAGTACGACCGCGCGGTTTCTTCCGACAGGGCGGAATCGATCCCGGACGGTCGGGACCGGACGCCGGTGGCGGGGTGGACGCCGCGGTCCGGCGGTTCGGCTGCCCACGTGATGAGACGTCGTCTCGACTTCTTGACGGTCTCACGCTGCGCACCGACACTTGCGGGGACGGTCACGATTGCCAGCGCCCGTCGGACGGAGATTTTCCGTTCGTGCGGTCATCGGCCCCGGCCCGCTGGCAGGCAACCCTTCCACCGCGACGGGGTGCCCCGGGTGACGACCGGGTTCCGCCGCAGCGGCGGGACAAGCGTGGTCTCGCCTCGCGCGAGCCCTGACCGTGGACGGGTGGGAATTGCCCAGGAACGGCTTGACGAGGCGACTGCACATCGACCTGTTGCGCGTCTCCAGCGCCTACTAGTACGCGCATCCGCCCGATCCGGATCCGTACGGCAGCGCAGTCATTCCGTTCCGCACTGGTGCCCACAAGGCGGCCAGGGCTTCCGCGATTCCCTCAGGAGAGCCATGCCCGAGACAGTTTCCCGCGGTTCAGGTACAGGTACCTTCGCGACGGCCGTACGAGCGGCCGTCACCGGCACGCCCGCCTGCGGCGCGGTCGTACCCGGCCCGTCCGCACGTCCGCACCGCTTCCGCGGCCGCATCGGCGTCGGCCTCGCCGGCGGCTTCTACCCGGCGCCGCACCGCTACCAGCTGTACCTGTCCGAAGGCTGTCAGCGTTCGCTGCGCGTCTCGATCACCCTCGCCCTGCTGGGCCTCGAGAACTCGACCGCCACGACGGTCCTGACCCGCCCCGCCGAGACCCCCGACGCCTTCGCGGCACTGCGCCGGGCCTACGAGGCGACCTGGCACCACTACGACGGCCCGCTCACCGCTCCCGCCCTGTGCGACCGGTGGAGCGGACGCGTCGTCAGCAACCACACGCCCGACATCCTGCGCGACCTGGCCGACCTCTCCGGGCTCCGGGACGAGGAGGCGGCCGGTCTGCCCGCCCTGCGTCCGCCGTCCCTCGCCGCGGAGATCGACGCGCTGCGCGAACTCCTCGCCCGGGACGTCACACCGACCGCGCGCCCCGCGGCCCGGGCCGCGACCCTGTCCCTGCTCGACCACCAACTGTCGTCCCGGCGCTACGTGCTGGGCGACGAGATCACCGCCGCGGACGTGGACCTCTGGGTGGCGCTCACCCACCTCGGCACGGACGGCGCCCCGACCGCGTGCCCCCGGCTGGACGCGTACGTCCGCCGGCTCGGCCGGCACCCGGCCTTCGCGGGCGGCGTGCGCGCGGCCCGCTAGCCGGGGCCCCACGCCGGTCCGTACGCCGGTGCGAACGCCGGTGCGAACGGCGTGTTTCCGTTCCGCGAACAGGAGGCCGGAGCCGACGACACGTTCCACCCGCCGGTGTGAGCATGTGCGCATGATCATGGGAGAAGACCGTGCCGTCCGGCGGGTGCCGGCGATCCGCTGGGTCACCGAGGAGTGGGAGGCCGCCGCTCCGGTCCGGCTGCGCGAGCAGATGTCCGCCGAACTGGCCCCGCGCTACGCGCCGGTCGAGCACCGGCGCGTCCGCCCGCCGCAGCCCGCGGCCGAGGAGATCCTGGTCACCTGGGTCGCGTACGCCGACGACGTGCCCGTGGCCACCGCCTCGCTGCGCAGGCTGCCCGACCGGCACGAGGTGAAGCGGGTGTTCGTGGACGCCGGCCACCGCGGCCGGGGCCTGGCGCGGGCGGCCCTGGCGGCGGTGGGGTCGAGCGCGCTGGACCTCGGCATCGACCGGCTGTGGCTGCAGACGGGCGAGCTCCAGCCGGAGGCCCTGGGGCTCTACGCGCGGGAGGGCTGGCAGCGGGTGCGGCCGTACGCCCCATACGACCTCAACCCGTTCAGTGTCTGCTTCACCAAGGCCCTCACGGAACGGGCACCACTGCCCTGCTGAGCACCGGCCCCTAGGCGGGCCGGACCACGCCGTGGATCGCCGGCTCGCCGGCCCAGTAGATCGATTCCTCGCGGATGGCCGCGCCCGGGCTCGGCGCGTGGATCATCATGCCGTTGGTGGTGCAGATGCCGACGTGGCCGACCGGCCCGTTGAAGAGGACCAGGTCACCGGGGCGCATGTCGGAGACGGCGACCGGTGTGCCGGCGGCCGCCTGTTCCTGGACGGTACGCGGCAGCGCGACCCCGGCGACCTTCCAGGCGGCCTGGGTGAGGCTCGAACAGTCGTACGAGCCCGGCCCCATCGCGCCCCAGACGCACGGCTTGCCGATCTGCGCGCGGGCGAACTCGGCAGCCCTGGCGCCCTGTCCGCCGTACCCGGGGTCGGTGCGGACGGGCTCGGCGTACACCGGCTCGACGTACACGGGTTCGGCGTACACGGGCTCGACGTACACCGGCCCCGCGGTCCTGGAGCCGATCCCCGCCCGCATGTCGGCGGCGACCCCCGCGGCGATGGGCGTGCTCGCGTCGATGTAGAGGCTCGGACCGGTGTACTGGTCCGTGCCGGGGTACAGGACACCGCCGACGATGCCCTGGTGGGCGGAGGCCAGCGGGTCCGGGCCGGGGTGAGCGCCCGGGCCGGCGTACATGTCCGGGCCGCCGTACGTGCCCTGGCCGACGGGATACGCCCCCGTACCGGCGTACATGTCGATGCCGGCCCGCATGTCCGTACCCGTGCGCGGGTCGGCGCCCATGTGGGGCTCCGTGGCCGCGTACGGCGCGCCGCCCACGTAGGGCGCGCCTGCCGCGTACGACGTGTCGCCCGCGTACGGCCCGGGTGCGAAGCCGGTGGACGGCTGCTGCCAGGAGCCCGTCCCGGTCCCGGAGTAGGTCTGCTCCGCGGCGGACGGCCAGGCGATCTCGGCCGGCGCGGGCGCGGGTGCAGGCACGGGCGCGATCTCTGCGACGGGTGCGCCGCGCCGGGCCGCATGCCCGGCCAGCAGCTCGCGGGCCTGGCCCAGCTTGCGCTGGTTGCGTTGCTTGCGGGTGCGCAGCGCCGCCTGCGAGGGCTCGCCGGCCGCTCCGGGCAGGGCGCGGTCGGTCGCCTGCCGCTGCGCCGGCACGGCGGGCAGCGCGGCGACGGGGGCGGTGCCGGCTCCGGCTCCGGCTCCGGCTCCGGCTCCGGCTCCGGCGGTCAACTCGGCCACGGGCCGCGCGGTCAGCTCCGCGACGGACCCGGCGGCGCCCGCGCCGGACGGGCCTGCGGTCAGTTCCAGGACGGGCCTGTCGGGCGTCTCCCGGCCGCGGCCGCCCGGGCGCCCGCCCGGGTCGGCGGGCCGTGACCCGGCCGCCTCGCGGTCCGGCATCCTGTCGGGCGGCAGCACCGCCGGGAAGACGGGGCCCAACTGCCCGCGTCCCACGTCGAACCACTGCTTCGCGATGTCCGGCAGCGGGGCGCCCGCACCGGCGGCGCCGCCACGGTCGCCGCGGCCTCCCCTGCCATCGGGAGCCGGCCTGCCCGCGCCGCGTGCCGCCGTGGTCATCGCGCGGGTCGCGTTGAAGTTGCCGGTGGCGTTCTCGACCCGGTCGTAGAGATTGGCGATCCGCCGCTGGACCTCCTCGCGGCTCGGCTCGTCGCCGTTCACGTCCGCGGAGGAGGGGGCCGCCTTCACGAGGGCGGGACGCTGCGTTCGTTCCGGCGCGATGGGGGACGACTCCTTCCGTGCACCGCCTGCCGGGCCGGCTGTCGGGTCGGGCGGACAGTTCCCGGAACTCATGTCCTGCGGCCGCTGCCCACCGGGCAGTCGTGCCGTTTCACCCAAGAAGTCGACCGGACCTCCGGCTCCGGCAGCCGCGGGGGCCTGTCGGATTCGGCGGAGGCCGCGCGACCCGGCGAGGTTCACCGGAGGGAGTCGTACGGCCTGCCGGTCAACTTAGCCAACTTGTGTGTCTGGCGTGAAGATTGAAGTGCGAAGTGTCCGATATGTAAATGTGACCTTCGTCGTACCCGAAGGTGACCTCGCCCACGTGACCACCTCACCGCGATCGGTCCGTCACCGAACGTCGCCCGCCGCCCGCCCGCCGTCGCCCACCGCCGGGAACTTCAGGACGGCGGGGCCCTGTCAGGTGGCGGCCCGCCAGGGCTCCTCCTCGCGCGCCCTACGCGAAGGGCGTGAGGAACTCCCGTACGGACAAGGCCCGGTTCACGATGCGGGTGTCACCGATCCAGCCGTAGAAGCCGTGCGAGAAACGCTCGTCGAACTGGGTGGCGCCGAGCACGAAGGGCTTGCCCAGGGTGGCGATGCCGGTGGACGGCTGCGCCGGATTGCGGGCGATCCTCGAACCGTCCACGTACATCACCGTGCGGCGGCCGTCGTTGACCAGGGCGATGTGCATCCAGCGGCCGACGGGCACCGCGTGGCTCCACGACGTGGGGTCGGCGTCCTGGCGCTGCGGGTAGACCACGAACTGCAGGAACCGCTCGGGCGACAGGTTGAGGCTGCAGGTGGGCTCCAGCGGGGACCAGCCCGTGGTCTTGCCCGCGTCCCCGTTGCGCCCCTCCCAGCTGAGGATGCCCATCCAGGAGTGGTCGCCCTCGAAGGGCTCGGGCAGCCGGACGAAGGTCTCGATGGTGTAGCCGTGCGTGAACTTCTCGCTGTTCAGGGCGGCTCGGGCGGCGGTCGTCAGGATCGCGCCGCGGTCCGGGCTTTTGCCGCCGTCGAAGCGGAGACTGGCGTGCGCCGGCTGGCCGGGGTGGTGGTCGGCCGACCAGGTGAGGGCCTCGGGGCCGCTCGACGCCAGCCGGCTGACGGCCAGGTCGTTCCCGTTGCCGGTGAGGTCGCGTACGACGGCCCCGTCCGCGACGGGCCTGCCCGCAGTCCCGCCCGCCGTCGTCCCGGCCGCGTCGAAGCGCCAGTACGCGACCGTGCCGCGCGGCATCACGGCGGAGGCGGGGCGCGGCTTCGGCACCGCGACGGGGGCGAAGCCCGCGAAGCGCGCGTCGAAGTCGATGTCCAGGGCGAACCGGTCGGCGGGACCGGTCAGTTCGATGGTCTCGGCCTCCAGCGGCGACCGCTTCGCGGGATCGCGGGCGAGGAGCCACGGCGAGAAGGTCTCGACGTCGATGACACCGCGGGCCAGGTCGAACCCGTAGGTGCGGATCATGCCGGCGCCGCCGTAGTAGCGGTCCTGGTAGTTGGTGATGTGGACGTGGACATCGTTGTCGGCGTCGTTGCGCAGGACCGTGCGGCCCGGCGGCCAGTAGTGGCCGCCCAGCGCGAGGAAGATCTGGTCGTTGCCCCGGACGAGGCCTTCCCACAGCCGTTTGCCGTTGTCCGACAGCTGCGCCTCGCCGTCGTCGTCCGCCCAGGCGATGTCGTGCGTGGTGAGGACGGCGGGCAGTGTGGGGTGGGCGTCCAGGACGCCCTGCGCCCACGCGAGGCCCTTGTCCGAGATCCGCCAGTCGAGGGCGAGGATCAGCCAGGACCGGTCCGCGGCCGTCAGCACGTGGTACGTGTTGTAGCCGTCGGGCGAGGCGCCGCGGTAGGTCGGCATGGACTGGTAGCGGGCGGGCCCGAAGGCGGCGAGGTACGCGGAGTCGCCCCGCTGGTCGTCCCCTGAGGCGATGTCGTGGTTGCCCGCGAGGACGCTGTAGGGCACCTTGCCGTGGAGGGTCCGGAAGGTGTCGGCGGCGCGCCGGATCTCGTCCTCGGTGCCGTGTTCGGTGACGTCGCCGAGGTGCGTCATGAAGGCGATGTTCGCCTCCCCGCGCTCGGCGACCAGGTGGCGGAAGGCCTCCCGCAGCGGCGCGGGGTCGGTGCTGTCCGCGTCGAAGAGGTACTGGGTGTCGGGCAGGACGGCCAGTACGAAGCGGGGGCTCCCGGGATCGAACCGGCCGCCGTTCGCCGCGGCGGAGGCGGAGGAGGCGGAGGCAGCCGTGGAGGCGGCCTGCGCCGGCACCTCCAGGCCGGCGACCGCCGCGCCGGCCACGGGCAGGGCTGCCGCGGCTCGCAGCAACGAGCGTCTGTGCAGGGGGTTCTGTTGTTCTGCCGCAGTCATGAACACTCCGTAGGGCGGGACCGGAAGAAACCGGAAGGAACCGAAGGGACCGGAAGGAACCGGTCGGCAGCCCGTACGCTCCTCATCCGCCACGGCCGGACGGTGGCGGGGAGTTGAACGGCCGCCGCCCGTCGGCGGACCGTTTGGCGGAGCGCGGCCTGCCGGTCGCGGCGGACGGCGAGGAAGGGCGCGGCGGACGGGGCACGAAAAAAGGCGAGGAGACCTCTCCTCGCCACTCTCAATTTATAACGCACCAGGGGGCTTGCGGCAAGGCCCGGGGGGTGCCGCACAATCGTCGGCCGAGGCCACAACCTGCGGAAACGAGGACACGACGCGTGTGTGTTGACGATGTGGACGGAGCTGTCGCGATGACCGGGCCGTACGTGCTGGATCTCCAGGAGGTCGACGAGACGCGGGTTTCGGCCGTCGGCGGCAAGGGCGCGCACCTGGGCGCGCTGTCGCGGATCGAGGGCATCCGCGTGCCGGCCGGCTTCTGCGTGACGACGGACGCCTTCCGGCGGATCATGGCGGACGCCCCGTCGATCGGCGGTCTCCTCGATCAGCTGTCGCACCTCGACCCGGACGACCGGGAGGCGGTCCGCACGCTCAGCGCGCGGATCCGCCAGACCGTCGAGGGGGTCGCCGTCCCGGACGACATCGCGGCGGCGATCACCCGCGCGCTCGCCCGGCACGGGGAGCAGGCCGCCTACGCCGTCCGGTCCAGCGCGACGGCGGAGGACCTGCCGACGGCGTCCTCCGCCGGACAGCAGGACACGTACCTGAACATCCTGGGACCGGCCGCGGTCCTGCGGCACATCAGCCGGTGCTGGGCCTCGCTGTTCACCGAGCGGGCCGTGACGTACCGGCGGCGCAACGGCATCGACCACCGTACGGTCCACATGGCCGTGGTCGTGCAGCGCATGGTCCTCCCGCACGCGGCCGGCATCCTGTTCACGGCCGACCCCGTCACGGGCGACCGGAAGGTCGCCACCGTGGACGCCGGCTTCGGCCTCGGCGAGGCCCTGGTCTCCGGTCTGGTGAACCCGGACGTCTTCAAGGTGCGGGACGGCGAGGTCGTCGCCAGGACGGTCGCCGTCAAACAGCGGGCCGTACACGCCCTGTCGTCCGGCGGCACGCGGGAGGTGGCCGTCGACGCGGCGCGGCGGGAGGAGCCGGCGCTGACGGACGCGCAGGTGGTGCGGCTCGTGCGGCTGGGGCGGCGGATCGAGGACCGCTTCGGCCGTCCGCAGGACATCGAATGGTGCCTGGCCGACGACGACTTCCAGATCGTGCAGAGCCGGCCGATCACGACGCTGTTCCCCGTCCCCGAAGCCGTCCCCGGGAGCGACGGCCCGGAGAACCGCGTGTACGTGTCCGTCGGCCACCAGCAGATGATGACCGATCCCATGAAGCCCCTGGGCCTCTCCATGTGGCAGTTGACGGCCATGGTGCCGATGCACGAGGCCGGCGGGCGGCTGTTCGTCGACATCACCCGGCGCCTGGCCTCGCCCACGGGCCGGGCCGGGCTGCTGGACGTCATGGGGAAGGGCGATCCGCTGGTCAGGGACGCCCTGGAGACCGTCCTCGACCGCGACGGTTTCGTCCCGTCGCTCCCGGACCCGGACCCGGCCCCCGGGCGGCCGCCGGCCGGTGGCGCGCCCGCCCCTGTCGAGACCGATCCGGCCGTCGTCGCCGAGCTGATCGAGCGCAGCCGGGCGTCCGTCGCCGCCCTGGAGCGCGACATCCGGACGAAGAGCGGGCCGGCGCTGTTCGACTTCCTGCCGAAGGCGTTCGAGGAGCACAAGCGGGTCCTCGGTGATCCGCTGAACATCCAGGCGATCATGGCGGGGATGGACGCCACGTGGTGGCTCAACGACAAGCTGCAGGAATGGCTGGGCGAGAAGAACGCGGCCGACACCCTGACCCTGTCCGCCCCCGACAACATCACGTCGGAGATGGGCCTGGCGCTGCTCGACGTCGCGGACGTGATCCGTCCGCACCCGGAGGTGGTGGCCTTCCTGCGGGACGTCCAGGACGAGGACTTCCTGGACAAGATGGCGACGCTCCCGGGCGGGGCCGCGGCGCGCGACGCCGTCGAGGCCTACCTAGACCTGTACGGCATGCGCTGCGTCGGCGAGATCGACATCACGAGGCCGCGCTGGCGCGAGCGGCCCGACACCCTCGTGCCCGTGCTCCTCGACAATGTCAGGAACTTCGAACCGGGCGCCGCCGCGCGGCGTTTCGAGGAGGGCCGGCAGCGGGCGCGGGAGAAGGAACAGGACGTGCTGTCACGTCTGCGCGCCCTGCCGGACGGAGACCGGAAGGCCGACGAGACCAAGCGGATGATCGACCGGGTCAGGGCCTTCATCGGGTACCGGGAGTACCCGAAGTACAGCATCGTCAGCCGCTACTTCCTCTACAAGCAGGCGCTGCTGCGGGAGGCCGAGCGCCTGGTGGAGACCGGCGTGCTCCCCGAGAAGGAGGACGCCTTCTATCTGACCTACCAGGAGTTCGAGGAGGCCGTGCGCTCGCAGCGGGTGGACAGCCTCCTGGTCCGGCGGCGCAAGGACGCGTTCCGGTCGTACCAGGCGCTCACCCCGCCCCGGGTCCTCACCTCGGACGGCGAGGCCCTCACCGGGGCGTACCGGCGCGACGACGCGCCGCCCGGCGCCCTGATCGGTCTCCCTGTCTCCGCCGGGGCCGTCGAGGGGAGGGCCCGCGTCGTCCTCGACATGGCGGACGCCGACCTCGAGGCGGGCGACATCCTGGTCACGGCCTTCACGGACCCCAGCTGGTCGCCGCTGTTCGTCGCCATCGCGGGCCTGGTGACCGAGGTGGGCGGTCTGATGACCCATGGCGCGGTGATCGCCCGCGAGTACGGTCTGCCGGCCGTCGTGGGCGTGGAGCGGGCCACCCGGCTGATCCGGGACGGGCAGCGGATCCGGGTGCACGGAACCGACGGGTACGTCGAGATCCTGCCCTGACCGCCACCGGGCCTCAGGGCCCGGTGGCCGGGCCTCAGGGGGTCCGGTGGCCGGGCCTCAGGGCCGTCATCGGGCCTCAGGGGCCGGTGGCCGGGCCTCAGGGGGTCCGGTGGCCGGGCCTCAGGGTCCGTCGACGGCCTGTACGTCCTCGGTGCCGCCCTTGTCGCCGCCGGCCGCCTCGGTCCGCGCCATGCCGAGGAAGTGCCGGACCGACTCGACCGGCATGTCCAGGCCCTCGGACGCGGCCTGCTCGTCGCCGAACACCTGCACCGCCTCGGTGACGGCCACGGCCAGTTCGGTCTCCGCCTTGCGGACCTTGATCTCGGCCTTGTCCACGGTGTCGACCACCGCCAACTGGCGGCGCTGCTTCTCCTGCAGCCGCTGCTTGCGGGAAGCCGTCCTGTCGATGCTCTGCGCAGTCACGGGCAAGATCATAAACGAGTCGACGACGGGTCGACGACGGGTCCGCGGCGGCTGGGCGGCGGGTCGGCCGGAGGAACCCGCACGAGGGGGCCCACAACGAAAAGAACCTCCACGGACTCCCGTCCGTGGAGGTTCTCCGCATCATCGGGACGACAGGATTTGAACCTGCGACCCCTTGACCCCCAGGAGTAGGGCTTATCCCTTTTGTCTGCACATACGGCCAGAAAGCAGGAAGCAAAGCGTGCTGTTCCGCGCGTACCGTTCAGGCGCGCGAACACCGCGTGGTCCCCAACTGGTCCCCATGCGCATGTCGGTGACGCGCGTGTCCAACGCTCTCAACCGGGTCAAGAGGCCGGCTCGCCAGGACCCGTCACGGTGTGAGACCTTGCGACCTTGCGCCTGAACTCGCGGACGGTGTCCTGCCATTGCCAGGAATCGCTCCCGTGCCACTCCTCCTCGTCGGCTGGCTGCCAGGCTGCCAGTTCCTCCAGGTGAGTGATCATCGTGGAGGCGTCGGTGCCGGAGATTCCGCCCTTGCCGTCGAGCGACCGTTTGATGTTGTGCAGGTGGTGAGCGGCTCGGTAGTAGGACTGCTGGGAGTCGGTGAGTCTGCGCAGGGCGTAGCCACCGCATTTGCTGCACCAGTCGAAGTCGGTGCGGCCGCATGCGGGCCGACGAGATGCAGCAGCTGGTGGCCCGGCCGCAGGACCAGGCCCAAACGGCCGGGCCGTGGCTGACCCGCCATCAGATCAACGCCTGGGACAAGCGCAGCCGCTCTGCAGCCCCACCCGGCCCGGCACCGACGCCCGCACCGAAGGCCGCCGCAGCACCGGCCCCCGCCGCCGTGAAGGAGCCCGCGCCCCGGGCCGGGACACAGCGGACCACGCGCGCCGGCCCGCGCCGGGCATCGGCTTCCGCGGCTGTCTCCGCTGAGGTCGGCGCCGTGGCCGACACCGTGCGCGACGTCCTGGAGCACACCGCCCGGCTCGATACGACCATCACCTGGGACCAGCTGTGCGCGCAGGTCAAAGGACTGGCCGGGCTGAACGGGGAGCAGCAGCACCAGGCACTGAAGAGCGCGTCGGCCCGCTCCCGGTGCGCCCGGCAGCTGACCGTCCTGATCACCACCGGCGGGATACCGCACCCGCACTACCGGCAGCTGGCCGGCTGTCGGTGGAGGCCGTGGCGGACTCGGTGCCGGGGCCTCAGCCGACGACGACCTCCTCTTCGGAGATGATGCGTCCAAAGGTGTTCAGGTCGATGAAGTTCTCGTGGTCCGGGTCGACGGTCTTCAGGAAGTTCTCGCAGAAGTAGAGCGCGTTGAGGTCGTCCATCGTGTCGAACCATGCCTCGACCACCGAGTCGTAGTCCGGTTCGGGGTAGTTCGGCGCGGGGACGGGATACGACACCACGAAGCGGCGGATGTACTGCTTCGCCTCCGGGATGGACATGAGCAGCGGCCGGTGGATGTTCCGCTGGTAGTGGGTGAACTCGTCATGGGTCATGCCCTCGCGACGCTTCAGCGTGATGACCATTTTGATCATGATGCCTGTCCGTTTCTGTTCGATGAGTGATGATTCGCCGGCCCGGTGTCACCAGCCGGGAAAGGCGCCGATACGCGCACCGGGACCGGTCGGGTGCGCACTACCGTCGACGGCAGGCCCCCGGCGGCGGGGACGGCGGTGTCGATGATCTGCGCGTTGTCCATGGCAGCAAGCCTGCGTCCGGCCGCACAGCTGATCCAGGCACCCGCGGTACCTGGCTCGCCCGTGCGGCCGGACGCACACTGGAGGTATGGACAGACCAGAGCTGGCCGGCTTCCTGCGCGGCAGGCGCGAGCGCATCACCCCTGCCGACGTGGGGCTGCCCGCCGGGCCGCGCCGCCGCACACCGGGGCTGCGCCGCGAGGAGGTGGCGCAGCTGGCGTTCATCTCGACCGAGTACTACACGCGCCTCGAGCAGGCCCGCGGTCCGCGCCCCTCGCGTGAGGTACTCGCCGGCCTGGCCCGGGCCCTGCGCCTGTCGGACGCCGAGCGCGACCACCTGCACCACCTCGCCGGCGCCCCGCCCGGTCCGCCGGCCGGGCCCTCACGCGAAGTACCGCACAGCATCCTCGACCTGCTGCGGCGGCTGCCGCACACCGCGGCGATCGTGCTCTCCGCGACCTACGAGGTGATCGCCTGGAACGATCTGGCCGCCGCCCTCCTGGAGGATTTCTCCCCCCTGCCCCGGCGCGAGCGCAACCTCGTGCGCCGCGCCTACCTCGCACCGCCCTCGCGGGAGCGGCCGCTGTACGACCCGTTCGACGCGCAGGCGTTCGCCCGCGCCGCCGCCCGGCGCCTGCGTGCCACCGCCGCCCGCTACCCCGACGACCCCGAGGTGACCACGCTGGTGGGGGACCTCCTCGCCGGCAGCGCGGAGTTCGCCCGGCTGTGGGCCGCCCACGACGTGCACCCCGAACCCACCCTGCTCAAAACCGTCAACCATCCACTGATCGGCCCCATCACCCTCAACTGCACCTTCCTCGACATCACCAACCAGGACCAGCAGATCGTGCTCTACACGGTCGAGCCCGGCTCTCCCGCAGAGCAGGCACTGCGGCTGCTGTCAGTCATCGGCACACAGCGCATGGACGTACCCGGCTGAGAAGTCCTTGCGGAATAATCTTCATGTGCCATGGCGGAGGGACAGACAGCTTCGTTCTTCAGCGCCTGGCACCCAGCCGTCCGTCGAAGCGCTGAGAGAGCTGATCCGGGCGCAGGCCGACACGACCGGCTTCGTGGTCCTGCACCGGTGGGTGCAGATCCTGGAGCACCGCTTCCCGCCCCACCTGCCTGAGCGGGTGTTTTTCTGCCGATACTTCGCCCGGAAGTACATCGTTTCGCGGGCATACGGCGATCCGCGGCGGAGAGCTACCAAGTGCCGCCCGAGGCTGTTCGGGAGTCGGCCACGAGCTGGTGCGCGTACTCATTCTCAGGACCTAGACACTCAACCGCTTCTTGGGCGTCCTGCAGCTGGTCTCTTCCGCACAGCAACTTCACAAGGTGATACAAGGCACCGCTGTCGCCAGCCTCAGCACGGTGGCGCAGCGCTGTGTCGATGGCCCGCTCGTGAAGCGATCTGTTGAGTCGCCGGCGCGCGTGGACATCTGTGAGCGCGAGTTCGGTGAGCTGGTCGAATCGCTCCGCACGAACGAGCAGATCCATGTGCCACAGATGATTGTCGTGCGCGAGGAAATCGGTGGAGTAGCACTCGGCACGAGCGCTCACCAGCGAGATAGCTGCACCCCAATCACCGATCTGTTCTGCCGCTTGTACCTGCTCGCGCCATTCCACAGGGCGAGTATCGCCTAGCGCTTCCCACAACGACACCGAGAATCGGCACCAGTGAGTTTCGGCTGACTCCGGGGCGGGCATGTGATTGTGCTTCAGGCTCCTCGCCAGGTTGGGGTGGATTCGTGGGTGAGGCGGCGAGTCATGAAGGCGATCATCGCGATGCAGATCATGCGGTGGAGCGGGCAGGGAGGGCTTCGTAGTCCCGGGCCAAACGGCGGTAGGTGCATCAGCCAGCCCAGCCTGCGCTCGACCACCCACCTGCGGGGAAGGACTTTGAAGCCCTTGGTGCCGGGGGCGCGTCGGACGACATCCAGGTCGATACCGAGGCGGGCGGCGTGGTCGACGAGGTATTCGCGGTAGCCGCGGTCGGCCCAGCCCTTGCGGATGCCGGGATGGTTGGCGGCGAGTCGGTTGAGGAGACGTTCGCCGGCAACGGAGTCCTGGATACTGGCGGCGGTGACCGGCACCGTCAGCATCAGACCGGTCGTGTGGATGATGATGCTCCGCTTGCGGCCGACGATCCTCTTACCCACGTCAGCACCCTGCTCGCGGGCGGGAATGTTGGTGGAGGTTTTCACGCTCTGCGCGTCGATGACGGATCCGGTCGGCTCCGGGCTACGGCCCTCTTCTTCCCGGACCCGGCGCCGCAGCAGGGCGTTGAGGTGCTCGAAGATGCCGTCCCTCTCCCACCGGCCGAAGTAGTGGTAGACGCTGTTCCGGTGCGGGAAGTCGTGGGAAAGGTAGCGCCAGGGGATCCCGGTGCGGGCCACGTAGAGAATCGCGTCGAGCAGGTCGCGCAGATTGCGCTGAGGCGGGATACCAATGTTCAGCCCGTGGCGAGCCTTGTCGTCCCGTCAGCTCGTCAGTAGCGGTTCCACCAGGGCCCACCGGGCATCGGACAAGTCACTGGGATACCGCCGACGTTCGTTCATACTGCCAGGAGGCGGCAAGCCCACTCAGCTCGGCAGGGCGCGCGCGGCGGAAGCGGAAGCATTCGTAGTGAACCGTTGCCCTCTTCAGCCTCATCAGGCACTCACCCCGAACCTGCATTTAATGATACAGAAGCGATCTGAACGCCCACTCAGCTTGTCATTTAATGACCGGCATCGAACGCGGCTCGAACTTGATCAGCGTTTTCGCAGTTCGGCGGACGTGTGGGCGGCCCTCGTCTGATCCTGTGCTTCGTCACAGAGTGGATCAGCGCGAAGGCCGTGGTCGTGAGTTTGATGCATCAGGGTGTCCTACGGGATGCGTTCGCGGAAGTGTCACACTTCCGGTCGGAGCTGTACGCGTGCCTGACCGCGCGAGGCGACGCGTTGTTTGAGTTGTGCGACGCGCAGCATGAACTGCCAGCTCAAGACCTCTGAACACTAATATGCCTCGCACCAGGCAGAATGAGCGGCATGGTCAACGAGGGGAACGACGGCTTCACGCTGCCGCGGGGGCGACAGGTTTCTACCGGCCGGAGGACGGCCCGCTTCCCGAGACTGAACTAAAGGCGTTCCGCGCCGCTCTGTATGCCGCTGCCCGCGTCGCTGGAGGCGAAGTAGGTGAGGTGGAGAAACAGGCGTACCCCCGGACCTTCCACACCGCAACGGTCGTTGGACGCGAAGGCGAGACCGTTGTCCTATGTCACGTTCACTACCCCTGGATAGCCTTCGCCAACGAACGGCGGGAATGGTACGGAGAGGACTTCCTCGCACCGCCGCCATGGGCTCACACCTTCGCCAACAGGGGCTTCACGGTCCTGAGCAGCGAACGACTCGCCACACCGCTCTCCGGCGTGGACACCTCAGTGCTCACGCAGGGTGAATGGCGTGAGGTCCGCTTCTACGGCATCACCACGTTGGGCGGAGTCCTCTTCAACGCCTGGGACTGACATACCGGCAGGAGGGGCGGTTCGACGTCGACCGTTAAACGACAAGCTCAGTGCCTGTTTTCAATTCTGAGCTGCGCATTTACCCAGAGCAGGATTCGAGCAGGGACGGCTTGGGGTTACTCCGGCGACGACATCAGTGGTGCGCTGCGGGTGGCAGGGGCAGGGCTCATACAGCCTCAAATCCGGGTTCCGAGCTGGCTAGAGTGGCTGCTATGAGCGATCACTCCGGGCCTCAGGCCGTGTCGCCCGCGCTGCTCGGCGCCGGCGGTGGCGACTGGCTTCCTGTCACCGCGGGTGAGTCGGGAGCCTGCGTCTTTCGCAGTGCGGATGCCACCCGGTATGCCAAGTGCGTACCCGCTGCGGATGCAGCCGAGCTGAGTGCTGAGCAGGACCGGATCGCATGGCTGAGCGGTCAGTGCGTACCAGGGCCGCAGGTTCTCGACTGGTATTCCGGTGATGCGGGCGCCTGCTTGATAACGAGTGCCGTTTCCGGCCTACCTGCTGATCAGGTGCGTGCTGATGATCTGTGGGCCTCCTGGGAGCACATCGCGGATGCGGTCCGTCGGCTGCACGAGTTGCCCGTGACCGAGTGCCCATTCCGCCGGGACCTGGACACCATGGTCGCCGTGGCACGTGACGTCGTGGCCCGTGATGCCGTGAACCCAGAGTTCCTTCCCGTCGAGCAGCAGCACACGCCCGCCACGGAGCTGCTGGCCCGCGTCTCCCGGGAGGTCTCCCGGCGACAGGATCAGGAGATCGCCGACAAGGTCGTCTGCCACGGGGATCTGTGCCTGCCCAACATCATCCTTGATCCGCAAACCCTGGACGTGTCGGGCTTCATCGACCTGGGCCGCCTCGGACTGGCCGACCGCCACGCCGACCTGGCGCTGCTGCTCGCCAATGCGCGAGAGACCTGGGTGGATGAGGAGCAGGCGCGGACCGCGGACGTGGCGTTCGCCAAAAGGTACGACATCTCCTTTGACCACGACCGCCTGCGCTTCTACCTCCATCTTGACCCGCTCACCTGGGGATAAGAGCTCTGTGCCGGGCACAACACGGCAGCCGGTGGGGCCACGGTGTTCTCCCAGCTCAGAGCTCAAACGGCCGGAACCACGGGGTTGCGCTCTCGGGGGTGCTTACGGCGTAAGCACCCCCGAGACCTCAGTCCATGAGCAGTTCGATCAGTTTCTCGACTTGCTCGCTGCCGAGACGGCTGCGCAGCTCCTGTGCCAGCGCCTGTAGGTCTTCGGCCTCCGGGCCGGCGGGAGACTTCGCCTATCGGCGGTCTGGACTGTCGCTTCCTGTGTACGAAGCGGGGCGGGCTCCTGCTTCTTCTTCGTTCGCTGCTGCTTCTTCACAGCCCGCTCTTCCAGGGCGCGTTCGGTGGCGCTCTGCTGTGGCTGCGCCGGCAGCTGCCCGACCGTGCGGGCGACGTCCAGGGGAACGGTCTTCTCTGAGACCGCTTGCTTGAGCTCGGGGGTCAGGTTGAGCAGGGCGAGCCGCTGGGTGACCCACCCGCTGGACTTCCCGAGTGAGCGGCCGACCGCGCACTGCGAGCCGTGTACTTCGACGAGGCGTTGGAGCGCTCGTGCTTCGTCGAGGGGTTCGAGGTTTTCGTGCTGGACGGCTGCGGTGAGGGCGGTTTCCAGGATTGTGTCCGCGTCGTCGGCGAGGGCGTCGTCGATGTGGACGGGGACTTGGTCGAGGCCTGCGAGGCGGGCGCCGGCGAGACGCCGGTTGCCGTCGACGACGACGTATTCGGCGGCTTTGAGGTCGTCCGAGGTGTGGTCGGGGTGGGCCGTCAGGAAGGCGTCCCGGGTGACGACGGTGAGGGGCTGGATGATGCCTTTGCTGGCGAGGCTGTCGGCGATTTCGTGTCACGGCGGCAGGTTCGGTTGCCGCGGTTGCGGAGCCGGCGGGCGCCGGTCACCTCGCGCGCCCGAGCCAGCAGGCCCGTATGTCCTCGCTCGCCCGGGGCGCGGGCGCCCCCGCGCGAATTTTGTCCGGGCTTTGTTTGTAAGGCCGCCTCCCGCCGACACCGAACAACGAATCGGGCTAGACACCTCCCATCACCGGACAGCGGGACGACACGGAAGGAGCCGGGGCATGCGGCGGACGGCGCGGGGCGGAGTGTGGGCGGTGGGTGCTGCGGCCGCCATGTCGCTGCTCTCGGGATGTGTGACACACGCCGACGAAACCGTTGCCAGGCCGACGTCGGGCCCTCGCAGCAGTCAGGAGAAAGAGCCGCAGCAGGCCCTCGACATCGCCGAGCAGTTGCTGGAACGCGACTGTATGCGGCGGCACGGCTTCAAGTTCTGGGTGGTCCCGCGGGCCGTGTCCACGATGCGCCGTGACTTCCCGTACGTGGTGGACGACGTCGGATGGGCCAGGGTCCACGGTTACGGCGCCGACCAGTACGCGGCGCTCCAGCGGGCCGATGAATCTAACCCCAATAAGCACTACCTGTGGTCGCTGCGGCCGGAGCGCCGTACCGCCCTGCTGGCCGCGCTGAACGGGTCGCACCCGCGCGGACTCACCGTTGACCTGCCCAATGGCGCCCGAGTCAGCCATAGCGACCAGGGTTGTACGGCGGAGGCCGAGCGCAGCCTGTACGGCGATTTGCCGGCCTGGTTTCGCGCGACCCGGACCACCACGTATCTGGCCGGCGAACGCGTGGCGGCGGTCCAGCAGGATCCGCAGTACCTTGCCGCCCGCGACCGCTGGGCGCGGTGCATGAAAGCTGCCGGATTGCCGTATGCGGACCCCCAGGAGAGCCGTGCCGCCGCCGACCCCGAAAAGGGTGTCAGCCGCGCGCGGGAGATCCGGTTGGCGGTAGCGGAGGCGACCTGTGCTGTGTCCACCGGGCTTTCTCGGGAGGCCTCGGCCCTCGACCGCTCCAACGACGCGCGGCTTCGCAAGCGCTACCCAGCCGTCTACAGCGACCTCGCCCGGATGAAGGCGGCGGCGATGCCCAGGGCCCGCGCCCTGGTGGACCGCGGCTGATCGCCGGCTACCTCTCACATCTCACACTTCCGCGGCGGGCCCCGTCGCGGGACGGCCCCTTCGACGGCGCCGATCAGGAGGACCCGTTCGAGGCCGCCGGCCGTGCGGCGATCAGAGGCATCAACCGGTCCTTCGAACGCAGCGTCGCCGGGACGACCCGCGTCGGCCACGGCGCACTCAAGTTCGACCGCTGACACGCGGGCCGCGCCATCCGCAACCGGCCTCGCTGCGACCGGTGCCGGGATGTTCCACTCCCTGGCCGTTCATCAGGCAAGTGCGTTGTCGGGCAACGAGGTGTCGGCTGCTTTCGGCTGTGGGACTGGTGGGCTCGCATGTTGAGGTGTCGCGTATTCCTCGTGCCGATGTGGGCACTGGGGGGCGGCACCCGACTGGTACTGACCTCTCCGAGCCCGGATCACTTGCGAAGCCGAGACCGGTACTCGCCCGGGGCCGTGCCTCGGGCACGTCTGAAGGCCCGGCTGAAAGCGTGCGGAGAGGCGTATCCGACCGCGCCGGAGATCGACTCGACCGGCTCATCGGTGTCGCGGAGCCGGACGGACGCCAGGTCGATGCGCCACTGCGTCACGTAGGCGCCCGGCGTCTGTCCGAGGGCGGACCGGAAACGCCGGGACAGCGTCGCCCGGGAGACGCTCGTCGCGGCGGCCAGGGTCTCCGTGGTCCAGGGGTGTGCCGGTTGGGCGTGCACACATGCCAGAGCGTCGCGCACGACCGGATCACGCATCGCTCCCAGCCATGAGCCGGACGGCTCCTGCGGGTGGCGGGCCAGCCAGACGCGTACGAACTGGACGAGCAGAAGGTCGACGATGCTGTTGATGGCGGCGGTGGTGCCGATCTGCGGCTGTGCGAGCTCGGCAGCGAGAAGTTCGACGGTCCTTCTGAGCTGCGCGTTCTCCCGAGCTGTGACGTGCATCGGCCGAGTGAGGGAGGTAAGCACCGGTGTGCGCACCTCCAGGTCCTGCTCATAGTGCAGGACGATCACTTCCGTCTGCACCGGCGCCGAGCCCAGCCGCAGGGCCCGGCCATCGCCAAAAGCCCGGACCGCCGCCTCAGGGTCACAGGAACCCATCGTCACGTTGGCGCCGCCGGCTATCCCGTGTGCGGTGCCCGGCGACACCAGGACGGCATCTCCGGCCTGCACCTGAAGAGGTTTCTCGCCTGTGACGTGGAGCCACATGGTGCCGCGGGACACTACGTGCAGTGCCGCTCCTGGATAGGAGTCCAGCCACAGGCCCCAGGTTCCTCCGGCCTTCAGTACGCCCCCGAGGGCCCCACGCGCACCCGAAACACGCAAGACCTCCGCCAGCACATCCATGGGTCCATTGTCGTCCACCGCCGCCCACCGTCCGCCGCCCACCGCCGGTCGCCGGCCGTCGGCCGACGACGCATGTGTCCTCGTTCACAGGGTCAGGCCACGTCAAGAACGACCTTTCCGTGCACCTTGCGCGCGAACAGTGCCTGCACGGCGTCCTCCACGCCCTGCCAGTCGCCCCGCAGTCCGACTGGCGCCGAGAGCCTCCCGGCGGCCATCAGGCCCAGCAGGTCCGTCAGCTCCCCGCCGGTCGGCGTCATGTCGCCGTAGGTGGCGATGCTGCGGGGCTCACCAAAGCCGAACAAGGCCCCTGAGGGGAACGTGGTTTCCTGCCCCGCGGAGTGACCGATCAGGTGGATGGTGCCGCCCTCGGCGAGGGAACTCCATGCCTGGGCCACCAGCGGTCCGCCGACCGTGTCCAGGACGAGGTCGAACCGGTCCCCGGTCTCGGCCAGGCCGGTCAGGACCTTGTCGGCGCCGAGTTCGCGGAGTCCTGCGGCCCGCTCCGGCGAACCGACGAGTGCCGTCACCCGGGCGCCCGCCAGCGCCGCCAGTTGGACGGCGAAGTGCCCCACGCCCCCGCTGGCGCCGGTGATCAGCACGTCGCGCGCCAGCAGGGAACGCTTGCGCAGCACCCGCAATGCGGTGACCCCGGCGATCCCCAGCGCGGCGGCGTCGGCCAGGTCCACGCCCTTGGGGACGGTGCCGAGCGAGGCGGGGCTGACTGCCACCCGCTCCGCCCACGCGTGGGGAGCCATTCCCACGGCGACGCGCGTGCCTTCGGGCGGCCCCGAGCCGTCGGATGCGGCGCGCACCACGATGCCGGCCGCGTCATGACCGTGCACAGCGCCGGCTGGCCACTGGTGCACGTACTTCAGCTCTCCGGAGTTGAGACCGATGTGCCGTATCTCCACCAGCGCCTCACCGGTGGACGGCACGGGCTCATCGACATCGGCGAACCGGACGGGTCCGGCCTCACTGTGATCGACCACAAGGGCACGCATAGGGGTGTGTTTCCTTCTCTCGTGCATGTGCCTGAACACTCGGCGCGGCAACAGATCGAGTGCGCAAATGCCGCACTGCCGCCTTCTTTGAACCCTTCCGCAGGACCGGGACAGCGACCAGCCCCATGAGAATCAATCAGTTGACGATCTGTGTCAGTGCAACTCACGACCCGTCGAGCCCTGCGCCCATCCGGTGGACGACGTTCTGAGTGCCTGACGCTGTCGGGAATCTTGGTTTCCGAGGTTGTCGATCACTACGAAGATGCCGGGCGAGCGATCCATTTCCGCTGTCCAGGGACCCGGCGAACAGGCCGACAGCTCGATGGAGAACACGGCAGCGATCCGGTGACCGTTCGGCGAACGCATCGTTATCAGCGCCTGCTACGCACGCCGCGGCGAGACCCGCTGGAAGGGCTTCCTCGCCCACGTCACCGAGACCTGCGACCCGGACAACCCCCAGCGTGATCACCGACGTCACCACCACCAAGGCCCCCGTCCACGACACCAAGGCCCTGCCCGGCATCCTGGCCAACCTGGAGGATCGGAACCTGCTGTCGAAGGAGCACTTCGTCGACGGCAGCTACCTCTCCGTCGCACTGAAACAGCAGATCGCCCGTGAGCACGGTGTCGGACTGGTCGGACCGATCCGGGCCAGGAGCACCCCGCAGTCCCGCAGGGGCACCGTCTTCCACCGCGACGCCTTCGCCATCGACTGGGACGCCAAGCAGGTCACCTGCCCGCAGGACAAGGTGAGTCGTCGGTGGTCGACACCGCCGCCCCTCGCGCCCTACGTCATCATCGAGTTCTTTTCGGACGACTGCCGGCAGTGCCCGGCGAAGGCCGCCTGCACCCGCACCGATGCCCGCAAGGTCACCTTCCTGCCGCGCGATCTCTACAACATCCAGTCCGAGTCACGGACCGAGCAGCAGACCCAGGAATGGCTCTCGCGCTACGCACTGCAGGCCGCCGTCGAGAGCACGATCAGCGAGTTCGTCAACGGCCACGGCATGCGCCAGTGCCGCTACCGCAGCCAGGACAAGGCCCACCGCCAGCACGTGCTGGCCGCCATCGCGGTCAACCTCGAACGCATCGACGTCCACCTCCCGACAACGCCGACCCGCCAGCCCAGAAACCCGACAGCTCTGCAGATTTTCCTCGACTGGCAGCACATCCCCCGGCCCCGGTCCTGGCGCGTCGCCACCCACCCCGCGGGCTGAGGTGATCGTTCTCAAGGTGGTGACCACCACCTTGCCCAAGACCGTCCCGGGGACCGGCTACCGAGTCCAACCCTGACGCAACATCCTTGCGTAGACCGTCCGTTCAGCTCGATGATCTTCCAGAACAGCGCTCGCCCAAGATCCCCGACAGCGTCAGGCACTGACCCGGTTCGTGCAGCTGCGCGTCATCGACCCCGAGGGCGCCTCGATCCTGCTCTGGATCTGACCTTTGAAGACGATCTCTAGGACGCGCGGCGAACCCCGGAGTCGGCTTTCCTCCCGAGCGCCTCACACCCCGCTGTCTGCCCGCCGGCTCAAGCCTGCGGGCAGACAGCGGGCACGGACAACACCGACCGTGCCCATCGCGGCCCGGCCGCCATGACCGCCACGGCCTGGATCCTGAGCACCCGTTGCCACGTCTTCACCCCAGCAGGAAGGGACACAGCAGACGGCCTGCACGCCACCGAGAAGCACTGTGCCTTTGTATGCGCAACTGCTGCCAGCAGCCTTTTGCCACTTGTTCGCAGGTCACAGACAAAACGCCAGGGTGCGCCACCCTTCCCCGCAGCGTCGAACATCAACCAGCATGATCACAACGCGCTGACCTGCACGAACAATGCACAGGTCATGCATCGCGCCAATCAACCACGGGCAGAGGAAGCCCTCGATACTCAGGACAAAAAATCATGTGGGACGCAGCATGGATGCGCAGTGTCGAGTGGCTCGCCGCAGCCGCGGCCGACCCCCGGGCCTGCAAACGGCAATGGGAACACGGCACCGGGGTCGCCTTACTTCAAGCAGGACGCCTCTGGAACGTCCTGTCCGTCCCGGAAGAACTCGGTCTGGCGGCCCTGGACGTCCTCTGGAGCGACCCGCTGCGCATCCCCGCCCCCGCGCTCAGGCACAGCAAAGCCCACCGCGTGGGATTCCTCCTGCCCTCCGGCCCTCACTCCCAGTGGATCGGGGCCGGAGTGCGCCACGTCGGCAAAGGAAGCTGGATCCCCACTCCCCCGCCCTACCAGGAAGCCGGCCACCTGGAATGGATCACCCCGCCCGACGGAACCGGCGCCCTCCACGTCCCCGACGTCCTCGAATGGGCCCTGCGCTCCGCCACAAGCACACTCACCACCTCCCGGACCATCCACCAGCACCTCACATCCCCACCTTGGAGCGGCCGCTGAAGCCGGCAGGCCACGAAGCGCCGGTTTCCGCAGCGACGCGGTGCTCAGAGCGGGACAGATGAATGTGCCCTGTGAATGCGCGGACAGGGGGCGCTCGTGGTGGGACGCTTAATTTGTGTCCGGCCGCCGCCTGCGGGAGCGGCGACGGCCGGAGAGCGCGAGGGACCGGGACGCCTCCCCGGTCGGGCCTCGCGCGAGGAGCTCTCCCGGCGGCGCGAGGCAGCGGGAGGTGCCTCGCTGAGTGCGCCCGGAGAGCGGAGGCTGGAGCTGCATTGTCGGCGGCGCGGCTCCAGCCGGCCTCGGTAGTCGGTCACGGCTCAAGGGCTGGGAGCCTGCGGTACCGGGCCCTGGCCCGGCGCAACCTTCTCTCAGCGTAGAAGAAGGCCGCAGTGATCGGAAGTCGAAGACGGTCGCGAAAGCGCGCCGGGAAAGCCACCGTCATGCGACGGGCGGGCTGCCACGGGGGGATACGGAAACCGCCGCCTTGCCGGAGCGCAGCGAGGACACCGGGGTGGGAAGTCCATGGGCGTGCGGCGTTGTTGAAAGGACTCTGGTGGAGGCTTCGCCTTCGGCCGCCCAGATGGCGGCCATCGAAGAGATCATCTCGGCGATCCGCTGGAAGCAGCACGGGCGGGTCGGTGTCCTGATGGAACAGTTCGTGCAGGACGCAGACATGCCCGCGCTGCTCGCGCTGCAGGCGGCTCTCCACGACACGCGCCCGGACACGGGCAGAGCTGACAGGGCACCCTCCGCCATCGCCCGCGTTCACGCAAGAGTGCCCAAGCCCTCGAAAGAACCGCAGGCGCGGCCACGAAAGGCAGCCGCCGGGACACGTCGGCGGCAACGCCAGGCAGGTTGTAGGGCGCCGGTCCAGGCGCGGCCCGTCAGCGGGGCTGGTCCCGGCGGCCACCGCCGCCCTGCCGTGTCCTTTCCTGCAAGCGGTTGCATCCGCCGAATAGGGGACAGACACTCATCAGATGCGCAGGGCACACGAGGGGAGTCGACGGTGACAGCCGACGCCACATCCGCTGCCGGCCTTTCAGCCGAGCCACACGCAACAACATGGTTACTGAGCTTTCGGGTTGAGTGTCGTCAGGGTGAGTCCGGTTGCGGCGAGGCATCCGTCGATGACGTCGCTGCGGTATTGGATTTCGCGGAGGGTCCGCCGCAGGACGCGCATCAGGTGGTCCGGGTCGGTGAAGGCGATGTTGTTCTGGCCCGCGCGCCGGGCCAGTGACCAGATGTCTTCGACCGGGTTGAGGTCGGGTGCGTAGGGCGGCAGCTGGAAGGAGACCATCCAGTCCTGGCAGGCGATGAAGGCGCGGAGCCGGGCGTTCAGGTGCACATTCAAGTTGTCCCAGATGAGCACGAGCGGTGCGTCGAGTTGCCGGTGGGCGGCGATCAGGAGGTCGCGGTAGTCGGTCCAGGTGAAGCTGCGTCGGCCGCCGCGTTTGTGGTCCACGTGCCGTTTGGGCCTGAAGATCAGCCGGGAACGCTCGCCGGATTTGTAGCAGGTCAGGGCTGCGATGGAGAAACGACGCCGGGAGCGTCCTCTCACCCGGATGAGGGGTGTGTGCCCGCGTCGGGCCCAGGTGCGGGAGGTGGGCGGCGTCATCGAGAATCCGGCCTCGTCCTCGAAGACGATGTAGGCCCCGAGCGCCGCCGCGGTGCTTCCACCTGCGGCCACGTGTCCTTCACCCAGCCGGCGACCTTCTCCTCATCGCGCTCCACAGCCCGCCGGGCGGGGACCTGATGGCTGAATCCGTGGCTGCGGAGCATCTCCATGATGGTCGACAGCGCGAGGGACTTGTGGAACCGGCGCCCGATCAGCGTCTTGACCCTTGCCAGGGCCCAGGTCTGGTCCGGCCAGCCGTGCGCGACCGGCCCCCTGGCCAACTCCTGCTCCAGCACTGCGAACAGGGCTTCACCGGCATGTCCTGCGGGAGGTCTCCCAGCGCACCAACACCAAACTGCGCCACGTCGCAGAACACCTCGTCGCCTGGGCCCACACCCAGGAACTGCCCGAACACATCAGCGCCCAACTGCACAACCAGCTGGAGAACGCCCACGTCCTGCACATACAGGACCTGAGCGGGACCGAACGGGACTGACCTAGGAAAAAGCGGTCACCCGGCAACAGCGGGGTTCGGACCAGAGCCCTGGCAGAGTCCTCCGGGCCCGGCCCGGGGGACTTTGTGCGCTGCACGCGCCGACGCCCGATGCCCCTGCACACATGGCGGATACAGGGCGTATCCCCTGCACGAGCCCGTCGTTGAGGCGGCAGTGAGCTCCGGCTCCCTGTCCTGGCCGGATGCGTTGTTGCCGGGGCCCACTCTTGCTGTCATGGCGCCGGGCCCTCCCGCGGGCAGGTGCCAGCGAACGTGTTCAGCGTTGCGGTGGCACCACGGCAGATCGCGTGGGCCGGTTGTCCAGTGCGTCCTGCACGGTGGGGAACAGGCGCAGGACCATGTCCGCGCCGGTCATCTCCAGTACCCGCAGCATCCGGCTGGATGTGCCGGCCAGTCGCAGGTCGGTCAGCTGCCGCAGGAACAGCAGCAGGTTCAAGAAGGCGGAATCGGCGAAGGTGACGGCTTTCACGTCCAGGACCAGGACCGGAACCGCCTGGGCGGCGTACTCCAGCCGGGTGCGCGCCGCGGACAAGGAGTCCCAGTCCAGTTCGCCGTGCACGCTCACCACCCAGGCGCCCTGCTGGGCGTACTGCCGACCCAGCACCTCGAACGCCGAGGACAGCCCCTGGGACGGCCGGACATCCGGACCAAAACCCTTAAATGGCGACACACTCCAGTATGGCGACACAACGCCACGCACCGGCAAGCCTTCTTCCGGTCCTCTCCTGCCGGCACACCCCGGGCATGACGGTGCTCAGGCCAAAATGATCCAGGCCGTGACCCGGTTGCCCGCCGACTCACGCACGACCGCGAAATGCTCACTGACCGCCTTGACGATCTCCAGACCGTGCTGGCCGATCCGGCCCGGATCAGTGGCGCGTGCCACCGGCACGGGACGTGCCGTCCCGCACGACGGCCTCCACCCGCTCCACAGTGATCTCCAGCTCCAACAGCGCCGGGCCTTGACCCGGAATCTTGGACACGGGCCATGCGGCTTGGGCCAGGGTAATTGATGTGGGGTCGAGTGCTGTCTCGTAAGCGATGGGACTGTGTTGTCCGAGGCGGGAGTGACGACGTCGGGTGTTGTAGCGGTTGAGCCGGTGGAACGCGTCGAGGCGGGCCTCGCGTTCGCTGGACCAGGTCTTGCGGCCCTGCAGCGTCTCGCGTTTGAACGTCGCGTTGAAGGACTCGGCAAGCGCGTTGGCCGCGCTGGAGCCGATCGCGCCCATGCTCTGTCGTACCCCTGCTGACCTGCAGATTTCTGCGAAGGCTCTGCTCGTGTATTGAGATCCGTGGTCCGTGTGCATGATCGCGCCGGTCAAGTTTCCACGGGTCCGCCCGGCGGCCGTGAAGGCGTCGATGACGAGCTCGGTCCGCATGTGATCGGCGATCGCCCACCCGGTCGGCCGGCGGGAGGCGAGGTCGATGACGGTCGCGAGGTAGAGCGGTTTCGAACCGCTGACCGGCAGGTGTGTGATGTCGCCGACGTACTTCGTGTTCACCTCGGCCGCGGTGAAGTCACGTCCGATCAGGTCCGGTGCCTTCACCGCGGCCTGGTCCGTGAGCGTGGTGCGGTGCCGGCGGCGCAGACGGACGCCCTCGAGCCCGATGGTCCGCATGATCCTCGCGACCCGCTTGTGGTTGACCGCCGGGCCGCCCTCGTCGCGGAGTTCCGCGGTGATCCTGGGAGCTCCATAGGTGCCGTCGGAGTTCTGGTGGACCTTGCGTATCCGAGCCGTGACCCGGGCTTCGACGATCTGCCGGGCCTCTCTCGCGCCTGCGGTGCGGCGCCAGTAGTAGAAGCTCGAGCGGGCCAGACCGAGGATGTCGCAGAGCCGCTTCACGCCGTATCGGCGCTGGTGATCGTCAACGAACTGATAGCGGTTCACCAGCGTGTCTCCGTCGCGAAATACCGGGTCGCCTTGCGGAGAATGTCCCGTTCTTCCTCGAGCTCGCGGATCCTCCTGCGGGCTGCGGCCAGCTCCGCCTGCACCGCGTCACCGCCGGCCGGCGAGGCGGCGGGCGGCGAAGCGGCGGGCGGCTCGCAGTGGCCGCCAGGTCGGCGGCTCGGATCCAGTTCCGCAGTGTCTGGGTGTTCACCCCGAGATCGGCGGCGACCGACTTGATCGTCGCTCCCGGCCTCGAGCGGTACAACGCGACCGCGTCCGCCTTGAACTCGGCGGGGTAATGCTTCATCCCCATGGGGACTCCGTTCTCCTGGACCATCAAGATCCAAGTGTCTCCGGTGTCCAAAACCCGGGGTCAAGGCCCCAGCTCCGGCTCGCCCGTCCACCGGCCACCGACCTGCGGCGACCCTGGGAAAGGCCAGCCGAACCGAACAGACTGACACCCGCCCGCGTTCGCAGAGGCTTCAGAAACCTGCACGCGAAGACCGGGTCACCAGCCGGTGCACCGAAACCGTCCCGGCCCGGACCAGGTCGCCCCCCCGGGTTCGAAGAACCACCGTCAAGCCACCTGTCATGACGTGGGCAGAGTCCTCACCACCGGCGAAACATACAGCCGACCCGCCCACCACAAGGCCGGCACCAAACCCCGCAGGACAGGCTGACAAGCGACATCCAGGATCAGCACACTGAACACATGCGATACGAGGGGAAGTCGAAGCTCGCCGCCGCACGAGCCTTGGTCCCGGTGGCCATCCTTGTCGCATCGCCAGTGCTCCTGATAATCGGAGCGCCGGTCCGCCGCCAATACCTCCGCTACATCTACCGGGATGAGGCCCCAACGATCCTGGACAAGGAGCAAGGCCGAATCAGTGTCCACTGGTTCGTGGTTACGAACCCTCTTCTCGCATGGTTCTGCTGGCCCACGGAGTCGCTTGTCCGACTCATCTCGCGCCGAGGTTAAACGGCAAGTTTAGAGGTTGTCCCGTAACCGTTGGCGGTCCTCAGGTCATGTCGTGTGGAGCTGTGGCCTCTTGGGTGAGTCGGGAGACCAGTTCGATCCAGCCTCTTTCCAGCCGCTGCAGCGGTAGGTTGCACTGGTCGCCCAGATGCCGGAGAAGGGCGGGCTCCAGGTAGCCCAGCAGCGCGTGGCTGAACAGTACTGCGTCTGTTTCCGGTGCAGCCAGGCTGAGCAGGACGCTGACCCGCTCATGGTACGAGCGGCGAGGTGTGCGCTGGTAGCGCTGTTCGGGGGAGGGCTCGGCAGCTATCTGGAGCTCCATCTCCTGGGCATAGCGCCGTATGGCGGCCACCCCGAATGCGCGAAGCTGCTCGATGGCCTCGCCACGACCGTCTGCTTGGTCCAAGCCGCTGAGGTGAGCGGCCTGGAAGGTGTCCTCGGAGTGCTGCAGCAGGGCTTGCAACAGACCTGTGCGGTCGCCGAACCGGCGAAAGACGGTGCCTTTGCCGACACCTGCCGCGGTAGCCACCGCTTCCATGGTGAGGTGCTTCAGCCCGTGCTCGCGCGTTATTCGTGCCGCGGCGTTGAGCAGGCGGGCGTGGTTGCGTGCCGCGTCCACGCGCAGCCGTCTGCTGTCCTCGCGAAGATGTGGTGACGGGGGCGCGGGTGGTATTTCACTGTGCTGGTCGCCTGCCAGGCTCGGACAGGAACATGTTCTCGGCGGAGGAGCATCTTGTCGGTGCGGTGCCGCCTGTGCGACCGTCTCGACGAGGTCCAGCGCCAGGCCAGCAGTGTGCAGCGCGGCTGCGTCGGGCTTCTCGACCAGCGGCAGCAGATCGGCCAGAAGGGTGATGAAACGTCCGCCGTTTTCGTGGATGGCCGTCATCGAACCCTCCCATGTCGCGGTCCGGATGCTGACCGCGCTGAGCGACCCGGTCCCGGCGGCCGACTGCGCAAGAAGCTCGGCCAGGCGATGCTCGAGGCCGGTCGGCTGCCACACACCGTGGCGGAAGTCCCGCATGAGGGCCTTGAGTCGTTCCTGGACACTGTTGGGGTGTGAGTGCTGAGAAGGGTGGGGCTCATCGGGGATGGTGGACACTCAGAACGCTCCCAGGTGGATCGTGGAGTGCGGGCATTGAAGGCTTGGGTGTAGCCGACCCGCCAGTGGCGGTTTCGTGAGTCAGACGGGTGCGGCCCGCATCTGCGGCAGTGCTGGTGGGGCCCGGCAGCACCGGGGTGGCGCTTTGCAGATGGAAGGTGTCACCCCGGTGGGACCGTCCCGCTCTGAGATCAGTCGCCGGGAAGCAGGACGGTCTCGTCGCCCTCGAACCAGGCGTTGTCGATCGTCAGCCGGCTGATGCGCCATGTACTTCCGTCGCGCGTCAGGTCCGCGTCGTAGCGGTTCATCATCAGCGCGTGACGGGTCCGGTCCGGCTTGGGGCCTTCCTGGGGCAGGTAGTGCTGAGCCATCGCATAGCAGTACACGTGGGCGGTGTCGCCGTCGACAGTGGCGCGGATGTTGCTGATCACGTGGCTGGTGTCGAGCGGGCCGACCGCCGGGATGAGCGCTCCCACGACGGTGTCGCGCGGCTTGAGCGTGGGGAAGTCGAGACCGATCTTGCTCGTGGCCGGTGTCAGGTCGACCATGGCGTCCTCGGTCAGTGACGAAGCGAGTAGATCGGCGTCGCCGTGGTCGAGTCCTGCCGTGTAGCGGTGCAGTGCATCGGCGATCGCGGCGTGGTCGATCAAGCGCTGCAGCTTGTCGTCGGACATCGGGTGCTCCTCGGGGGGAATGTTGTGGTTGAGGCGGAAGAGGTTGTCCGGGTCGAAGCGCCTCTTGATGCTGCGGAGCCGGTGGTAGTCGGCTTCGTCGTAGGCGGCGCTCACATCGGTGACGCCGGTGTCCTGGGCGGCCATGAAGTTCAGGTAGCGTCCGCCGGTGGACCAGGGGCGCATCCGCTGCAGAAGCTCATCGGCGTAGGCGTTCATGGCGGTGAAGGCATCGGGTGCCCCGACGCCCACGATCCAGAGTGCGAACTGGGCGTCCCGGTGTCCGACGGCGTTGTCCGCGGTCCGGGCCAGGGCGCCGCCGAGGTGACGCAGCTCGACGAAGTGCACCGGGCAGTCGGCCGTCGGACCTGCGGCGGTCAGGATCTCCTCGATGGCTTCGGCGGTCAGTGAGCGCAGCATCGCGGTACGTTCCATGAACGGTGCCGGATCTGCCGGATCGTTGTGGATCTGGGCGAAGGACGCGTAGGGCATCGGACCCAGAGTGTCCGCAAGGACAGGGGCGGCCGCCCGCAGCGGCGCAACCAGCCCGGTGGCCTCGGCTGCCGGGCCGAGGTAGGAAATGCGGACATGCACGGCGAAGCGGTCGGCCAGGAAGGCGGGCACACCGGGCAGGGCCGGCAGGCGCAGCAGGGCGATCGATGAGCTCAACTCGTCCGGGGCCTCGGCCGTGACCTGGGCATAGGCGTGTAGGACGGCGGCTGCGTCGGCACCGTCGAAGAAGAGACCGCCCGCCCACAGCTGTTGCACCGGGAAGAGCGCGAACTCCATGGTAGTGACGACACCGAAGTTGCTCTTGCCGCCGCGCAGCGCCCAGAACAAGTCGGGTTCCGACGCGTCGTCGCCATGGCGCAACTCGCCGTCGGCTGTCACTACCTCCACAGAGGTGACGTGGTCGGCTGCCCATCCGTGGGCGCGGCCCATGGTGGGGCTCAAGCCTCCGCCGAGGGTGTAGCCGATGACTCCGACGAGCGGTGAGGAGCCGTTGAGCGGGGCGAGCCCGAACGGGGTCGCCGCGTCGATCACTTGCTGCCAGCGGGCTCCCGCCGTTACACGGGCTGTGCGGGCTGAGGGGTCGATGCTCACCTGCGTCATGCGGTGAGTGGTGATGAGGACCGCGTCGTCGGCCGGGATCGTCGCCTGGTGGCCGGTGGCCATGACGGCGACCGGCAGACGCCGCTGTGCAGCGAAGCGAACGGCGACTTGCACGTCGGTGCTGTTCGCGGCTCCGACAACGACGCACGGGTGGTGGGTCACGGCAAGGTTGAAGGGCGCGCACTCATCGGCGAACCCTTCGTCTTCCGGTCCGAGTACGGGCCCGGTGATCTGCGCCGCCAAAGCGGCGCGTGTGAGTGAATCGAGCATGCGTGCATTGCATCGAGCGCTTGTCGACGTGGCGTCGATGGCGCGTCGACGAGGCGTTTCGCCCGCGGGACGCAGGTGGGCTTCCGCACGTTCTCACCGCGGGTGATGCAGGTGATGCGGTGATACGGGGGCTGTGCGGGTACGTCGCCTCGCGCGGCCGCTGCAGGAATCAGGGCAGCGAGAGCGACACCTTTTCCGCAAGAGCGTCCGGAAGATCAGTGATCTGGTCCAGTACCGCGCGCAGATCCCTTTCGCCGACCGTGTTCTTGCCGGTCAGGCAGTGGCGCAGCAGCCGGTGCAGCGCTTGCTGGCAGTGCTCGTGTCCCAGCCCGTTGAGGGCCTGGCGCCGCGCGAACGCCTTGACGAGCCCGAGGAAGTGGTAGTCGCCGTTCTCGCCGGTCTCCACCACATGGGCGTCGACGAGGGCTTCCATGACGGCTGTGGCTTCGTTGACGGGCAGGTCGAGCACTGCCGCGGCCATGGCGGCGTCCAGCCTGCCGCAGTCGGGAACGGCGGCGAGGTGGAAGGCGTTGCGGTGGACGGCGTCCATGCGCGCCTGGGCTTCACGGAACGGTTTGTCGACGATCTTGCAGTCCTCATGCATGACGACCGGCTGGCGCAGATCGTCTTCGAGCTGGGCCAGGATCTGGTCGATCGTCCACGAGGGCCGGGCATCCAACCGGGCGGCCGCCACATGCACTGAGAGCGGCTGGTAGGAGCAGGCCTGCACCAGGCGGCTGGCCGCTGCCTGCTCCGCGAACACCCGCCGGGTGCCGGAGATGGCGGCGAGCAAGTGCAACGCGTCCTGGGGCTGTAGGACGCCGAGACGCAGCCAGGGGATTCCGGGCAGGTCGACGATGCGGCGCGCACTGGTCATGATGACGGCACAGCCCGGGGAGGCCGGTAGCAGGGGACGCACCTGCTCACCGCTGGATGCCGCGTCCAGGACGATCAGCAGGCGGCGCCCTGACACGGTCGTACGCCACAGCGCGGCACGTTCGTCCAGCGATGCCGGCAGCCGTGACGCCCCGACCGCGCGCAAGAACTGGCCGAGCACCTCCAGCGGGCCGACCGGGTCCTTGAAGCCGCCGAGGTCGACGAAGAGTTGCCCATCGGGAAACAGATGGCGCCGGGTGTGTGCAACGTGGACGGCGAGTGTGGTCTTGCCCATCCCGCCCAGGCCGGTGATGCCGACGACCGGAGCGTGCGCGGCATCACGCAGTGTCAAGGACAGCTCCGCGATCTCTGCGCGGCGCCCGGTGAACACTGCCGGGTCCGCCGGGAGCTGAGCAGGCGCGGGGGCGAGGGGCGAGGACAGATCACGGTTCGCAGGGACGGGCGAGTCCTCGACCTCGCGCAGGATACGGCTGTGGAGAGATCGAAGTGCGGGCCCGGGGTCCACACCCAGCTCTTCACGCAGAAGCTGCCGTGCGCGCTGGAAGGCGGCCAGAGCCTCGGCTCGGCGGCCGGCACGGAACAACGACAGCATGAGCTGTTCGTGCAGCCGCTCCCGCAGTGGGTGCTTCATCGCGGCTGCCCGAATCTCGGACGTCAGATCAGACGGCCCGCCGACCTCCAGCTCAAGATCGAAGACTTCCTCCAGGGCAGCCAGCTTCAACTCCTCCAGCCGATCACGCTCGAGCTCGAAGAAAGGGCCCCGGACACCCGACAGGGCTGGTCCCTGCCACATGCCAAGAGCCTGACGCAGGAGATCGGCAGCACTCGCCGCGGCGCCGACGCGGCGCATTTTGTGAGCCTGGGCGGTCAGCTCCCGAAATCTCCTCAGGTCAAAAGTCCCGTCACGAACCATGAGACGGTAGCCAGTGCCGGTCGACTCGATGACCGCCATGTCGCCGAGAATCGGGCGCAGACGATAGACGTAAGTGCGAACGGTGCCCCGAGCGCCTCGAGGCCCGTGCTCGCCCCACAAGGCCTCCAGAATCGCCTCGGTCTCCACTGGGCGCCCTTCATGCAAAAGCAGCAGAGCGAGCAATCCACGCTGCTGTGGAGATCCGAGGTCGATCTCCTCGTCCCGGTGCCATGCACGGACAGGACCAAGAACTGCAAGACGCATCACGCGACCGCACCCTATCTTTTCCATTCCCGCTCCGTTCCGGCCCGGCCAGCGAGGCCGCCACGCGGAGCCGGAACGGCGATCTCTGCGTCCAGGTTCACCGCCGACCGGACCCACCCACACCGACGTGCCCGACCACAGACGACGGCCGGGCACTTAAACAGTGCCGGCTCCCTGCCTGCGGTCGTACCGGACCCCAGGGCGGACACCACAGGTGAGACCCCGCAGGCCGTCACGCGGCGTCGGAGGCGAGCGCTTCCTTCACCGCGGCGAAACCGGCGGCGTGCGGGACGATGGGCCGGTATCCCAGTTCGGTCACGGCTTTGTCGGTGCGCAGCGTGCACGGCTGTCCGACGAACCACCGGGCGGGCACCGGCACTACCTGGGCGGCGGTGTCGGCGTCCAGGTCGGGGATGGGCACGTCGACGCCGTAGAGCGAGAAAAGTGTCTCCAGGAAATCTCGCAGGACCACTGGACGCTGGTCGGTGACGAAGTACGCCTGACCCGGCCGGCCGTGCCGCCAGCCGAGTATCAAGCCCTCGACGGCATTGTCCACGTATGTCACATCGGTGGTGTGCCGGCCGCCGTCGATCCAGGCGAACTGCCCGGCCTTGGCCGCAGCGGCCAGGCCTTCGGTCAGGCTGCTGTCGGGGCCCCAGACAAACCGCGGCCGTATGGAGACGGTGGTGAAGCCCGGTGCGTTGGCGTCCAGCAGGACCTGCTCGGCGACGGCCTTTACCGCGCAGTAGGCGGCTTCGGAGTCCGGCCGCAGCGGTGCGGTCTCGTCCACGTCCAGCAGCGGTTCGCCGGCCAGGAGAGCGGCCTCGCTGCCGCAGTGGACGAAGGTGGCGACCTTCGCGGTACGGGCTGCTTCCACAGCCGCTCGGGTGCCACCGGCCGTCACCTGCTCATGGCGCTCGCGGTCGGCGGTGACGTCCGTCTCGGCGGCGAGGTGGAACAGTACGTCGCTGCCTGCCACCGCGTCCTGCCAGCTGGCCGCCTCTGTCAACTCGCCCCGCACCGGCTGCGCGCCGAGGACCGCGACCCTGTCGGCCGACGCCTCGCTGCGGACCAGTGCGCGGACCGTATGGCCTTCTGCGACGAGCCGGCGGATCAGGGCCTGTCCGATGAAACCGGAGCCACCCGTAATGAATGCCTGCGACATGGGAGCCTTCCCTCTCGTGTAAGACGCTTCCCGCTCGCTGCAGGCGGGAGGTCATGTGGTGTGCAGCGATCAGGGGCTGCCCGCTGTTCCCTCGAAGTCATTCATAAGTGGACGGCGTGACATAGAATTTTTGGATGTCTCACCCTCGTCCCTCTACCGGAGGAGTGCAGAATCTCCGGATGTCGGCGAGAACTCTGTCAATGGCCGGACCGATGACCGGTAGCGCGGTGAGATCTTGGGCGACGCCCGGTGGCCACGCTCGAGCAGCGGGTCAGCGTCGCGCAGGGCGATGTCGCACAGCCGCGTCGGCGAGTGCGGATGATGAAAGCAGGGCGCCGAGGAGCAGGAGACGGTCCTGCCCTCCGCCGTAACCGGCGACGGTAGCGACCGCTATGCGCAGGGCGTCCTGCGGTTACGGCAGGTCCTCGCCGAAAGCGGCTCGTCGACTGGAACGCGGAGTTGTCCGCCGGCGAAAGCGCACGAGCCGGAAACTCCTCAGCCGGGCAATACCGAGGACGTCAGCCGTCGCCATGCTTCTCACGGTGGGGGCGGCGACTCGGACGGCCGGGGTCACCGTGCCGGCTTGGGTGCATTGAGGAGAATCTGCACGGCCAGCAGGCCCATGAGTGACTCTGCCAGGGTGCGGCCAGAGCACGGTCGACCGGCCGACCGCCCAGTGCGTTGCCGACCATGAGGCCGATGTCGAAGAGCACGAGCAGCCAGGCAACGGCGCTGGTGGGGTATCCCGAGACTTTCGTGAGCGTCAGCGCCGCATAGGAGGCGCCGGACATGCCACCGAATCCGAACGTTGCGATGCCCATCGTCAAGAGAGTCTGCCAGTTGAAGAGATGTCGCAGATCGGCGGGGAACTCGTCTCTGAGGGGAAGCCGGGCCTCGTGTCCTGTGCCGGTCTCAGAGCGTCTGTGATCGCTCGTCCGCGACCACGACGCCTGCGTCGAGCTGCGTCTGTACGCTGCGGGCGATCCGCAGTCCGTGACGGCGCAGTCCCGCGATGAACCGTGCGACGAGCGGATCGGTGTTGGCAGAGGTCACCGCCATCAACTGTCTGGTCCACCGCGGTGAGAACGGCCGGACCACGCCCGGAAAGCCCGCACTGATCGCACTCACCGGACAGACCGCAACGCCCAGTCCGGCGGCGGCGAGCTGAGGTGCCGTAGCAGTAACGGACGTCCGCATGACCGCCTCCGGGTGGACCCCGGCCCGGGCGAAGGACTGGTCGAGCCATGCGCCGAGGCGGTTGTGCGCCGTGTAGTGCACGAGTGGCGCGCCATCGAGGTCCTGGATCCGCACTGAGGCCTGCTGGGCCAATGAGTGGCCGGTGGGCGCAGCCAGGACGATCTCCTCCTCGGCGATGGCAGTAATCCGAAAACGGCCGGACGGGGGGTCCGGCAGCACGGCGACGTCAACGTCGTCGGACTCGACCAGCCTTAGTGCCTCGTCCATGACGGCGAGCTCATGCAGGGTGATGACCACATCCGGGTGACGCCGGCGCCAGTCGCGGAGCACCGGGGCGAGCAAGGCGACGGTAAGGCTTTGCGCGCAGCCGATCCGCAGCAACCCGCCCCCGGCTTCTCCCACCGCCCGAGCCGATCGAACAGCGGTGGTAGCCGCCTCGACCGCCCGTCGGGCGTCAGCGACCGCGGCCCGCCCCGCGGCGGTGAGCTTGACCCCCCGTGCCTCGCGACGCAGCAGGGTCGTGCGGGCCTCACGCTCCAGTGAGGCGATCTGGTGGGACACGGCCGGCTGCGAGGAGTGCAGCAGCAATGCGGCCTGAGTGATCGATCCGGTGTCCGCGACAGCAATGAGGCACTCCAGTGCGCGAAAAGAAGGCATCCAAAGACTCTATGCCAACCCCTCAAGGTATCAATCAGATGAGCTGTTGAGATCCCCGTGAACAACGGATGCGCCAATACCGAACGATCAGCCATACCCCTCACCGGCAGAGCATGCCCAACCGCTATCACGCACCAATTCGATAGTCGTCGTGACGGTCCTGGGCAGCGGGCTTGATGGCGGGCATACGTGCCTCGCGAACGCTCACCGCCACCGCGCTCCCCCGCAGACAGGCCCTGAACAATCAGACATCTGCCACAAGCACTTTCCATGATCGTGCAGTAGCGACGGAACTGTTCGTCAGTCAGGCGGCCAGCACTCCCGTGCCATGCGCGTTCCCTCCCAGGCCGTTCAGCGGATGCGAGGTTTCGCGAGCAGCGACTAGACGTGGGGCATACCCCTGTACAGCGGAGACCGTGGACCGGCCGGAGTGGCGTGCACCTGGTCGCCTCTTTACGGGTGGCGGTCTCAGGTCCCTGGACCCCGGACTGCGCCTGGTCGTACTGCAGACGATCCAGGCAGTGTCCGGCCGGGGACCGACCCGGTCGAACGTACCCCCTTTCAAAAACGCGGCGAGCTGCTTGCCCCGGCGGTCTCGCCGCGTCTGGCCCGCAGTCCCGCCTTGCGACCGGCAGAGCCTCTTTGCGGGGTCCGGCCGCACTGCGCCGGAAAAGAGTGTCTGCTGTTGGGGAGTGCCCGATCGTGTCGTGGGCACCCGGCCTGTTGGGTGAAGCAGTGGCCAGGTCCTCTCCTGGACGCGGCCGGCCGTTCTCCTGGTCCGGTCCCGCTTTTGAGCAGTCCACGCCTCAATGCCGCAGGAGGTACACCGTGAGCGATGAGGTCTCTGCCCTTCCCGACGTGATGTCTGTGCTGCTGAGCACCGACTCGCTCGAGGAGTTCCTCAAGATGCTTGCGGACAGTGCGCTGGCCATGGCAGCCGGCGCCGGCGGGGTGGGGATCACCTTGGAGCGGCACAAGCGGCCGCTGACGGTGGTCAGCAGCGGGGCGGGAGCGCCTGAGCTGGATGAGGCCCAGTACGGACAGGACGACGGACCGTGCCTGCAGGCGCTGCGCCAAGGCGAGGAGGTCCTGGTGGCGGACATGCTGGAAGAGCGGCGCTGGGGCCCTTACCCCGCGTATGCGGCTGCGTGCGGTACTCGTTCGTCGCTGTCGCTGCCGATCGCCGCGCACACCCACACCGCCGGCGCCCTGAATCTGTACTCACCCAAAGCATCCGCGTTCCCCAACATCGACCTCACCGGCCTTCGGAAACTGGCCGAGCAGGCGACCGGAGCGATCGCTCTGGCCCAGTGCATCGCCGACGCACAGCAGTACGCCACGGACCTGCAGCACGCCATGGAATCACGCACGGTGATCGACCAGGCCACCGGCGTGATCATGGGACAGCAGCGCTGCACCGCCGACGCAGCCTTCGCCCTCCTGCGCAAAGCCTCCCAGCACCGCAACATCAAACTCCGCGACCTCTGCCAGGAACTCATCACCAACATCGGCGGCGCCCCACCCGCCGACAGGCGCCCCCTACGCCCCCGCCCCTGACCCGCACACCCCCGCAGGCCATCACCACCCACGTCGGCGAACCCGCACCACCGGCACCTCACTCCCCCGCCGGCCTCGATCAGCGCGTGCAGCACGAAGAAGGAGCCGAGGTGCGATCGGCGAAGCACGAGCATCGACGAGAAGATCGCTGCCGTACAGCGGCGCGAAGCCGCACAGGCACGTGTCGGTGACATCGACACCAGCCAGTGGATCCGGACCGTACGGCGTCAGACCACACCCGCGCCCGGCGGACTGACCGACAAGGGCACCAAAGGCAAACGCGCCCGCAAGGTTCCCATCGTCGAGGAGATCCGTCCCCTCGTCGCCCAGCGCATCCTGTCCGCCGGCCCCGATCCCGATGCCCGCCTGTTCACCGGCCCGCGCGGCGGACGCATCTCCACCGCCGTCCTGCGCCACGCCACCCACTGGGACGACGTGGTCACCAAGCTCGGCTACGAGCACCTGCGCCGGCACGACCTCCGGCACACCGGACTGGCCTGGTTCGCCGACGCCGGAGTCCAGGTACACGTCCTCCGCAGGATCGCCGGCCACGGGTCACTGACCACCACCCAGCGCTACCTCCACCCGGACGTACACAAGATCACGGCCGCCGGCGCCCCACGCTCCCCGCCGAGCCCGATCGTCATGACCCGCTGACGCCGGTCAAGGACGCCGGTCCCCAACTGGTCCCCAAAAAAGACCAAGGGCCGGTTTCGGATTTCTCCGAAACCGGCCCTGACCTGCGACTGTCTCCAGTCGGGACGACAGGATTTGAACCTGCGACCCCTTGACCCCCAGTCAAGTGCGCTACCAAGCTGCGCCACGTCCCGATGCGCCTCGTCGCGGTGAACCGCGTGATCGCGCGAACAGAACCTTACCGCACGCCCGGGGCTGCTCCGAAGACGGCGCGGCAGGGGGACAATCGGTGCATGAGCAGCACTTCTGACGACGACAGCGGCAGCGGCGACGGGCGGGACCGGGACGCGGAGGGGCGGGCGCGCAACGCACGGCCGCGGGACGGGCTCGGGCGGCCCCTGCCGTACGGGACGGACGGGGTCGAGCGGCAGCCCGAAGGCGTGGTGCGCGCCCCCGAGGACACGGTCACCGAGGCGCAGGCGCTGCTGGCGGCGGGCAAGCCGTTCCACGCGCACGAGGTCTTCGAGGACGCCTGGAAGTCGGGCCCCGACGGGGAGCGCGCGCTGTGGCGGGGACTCGCCCAGCTCGCGGTGGGGCTCACGCACGCGGCCCGGGGCAATGCGACGGGCGGTGCGCGGCTGCTGCGGCGCGGGGCCGGCGCCGTCGAGGAGTGGGGCGCGCAGAGCGGGACGCCTCGCCCGTACGGACTGGCGCCGGCCGAACTCGCCTCCTGGGCCCGCGAGTTGGCGGAGCTCGTGGAGCGGGACCAGACGGCCGTGGACGCGCGGGAGTGGGCGCCGCGGTTGCGCGGCGGCGCGTAGACCTGCTCCCGGGCCGCTCCCGGGCCGCTTACGGTCCGCCGCCCGCGTCGCTCCCGGCCGCCCGGAGCAGGTGCGGTGACCGCGGCCGCGGTGCCGTGCGGCAGACTCGGGGCGTGCGAAAGATTCATGTCATCGGCATCGGTGCGGGCGACCCCGACCAACTGACCCTGCAGGCGGTCAAGGCGCTGAGGAGCACGGACGTGTTCTTCATCCTGGACAAGGGCGAGGTGAAGGCGGACCTGGTACAGCTGCGCCGGGACATCCTGGACGCGCACCTGCCGGACGGGGCGTACCGGACGGTGGAGGCGCGCGACCCGGAGCGCGACCGGGCCGCCGGGGGCGCGGGCTACTCCCCCGCCGTCGGGGACTGGCGCAGCGCCCGCGCCGACATCTACGCGCGGCTGATCGCCGAGGAGCTGGACGAGGACGGGACCGGGGCGTTCCTCGTCTGGGGCGACCCCTCGCTGTACGACAGCACGCTGGGCATCCTGGAGGAGATCCTCCGGAAGGGCGCCGTGGCCTTCGCCTACGACGTGGTGCCGGGCATCAGCAGCGTCTCGTCCCTGGTCGCCCGCCACCGCACCGGACTCAACCGCGTGGCACGGCCCGTGCAGATCACCACGGGCCGCCGGCTCGCCGAGGGGTTCCCGGAGGGCGTCGACGACGTGGTGGTCATGCTGGACGCCCACCAGACGTTCCGGCGGTACGCCGACTCCGGCGAGGACATCGACATCTACTGGGGCGCCTACCTGGGCACGCCGGACGAGATCCTCGCCTCCGGCCCGCTGGCGGAGACGGCACCCCGCATCGTCGAGCTGCGCGCGGAGGCCCGCGAACGCAAGGGCTGGATCATGGACACGTACCTGCTCCGCAGGCATCCCCGGGACCAGGACGCCCCCGGACCGGGCTGACCCGGGGCCCCACAGCACGGCGCAGGCCCCACAAGCCCCACAGACCCGGCAGACCCCGAAGGCACACGGCAGCGGCCCGCACCCCCGCGCGGACGGCCCCGCATGCACACCCCGCGGGCCGGTGTGAAGCTGACCGGTGTGACGACCATCGACACCGCCGGACCGCCCGCCGGACCGCCCGCCGCCGAAGCACCCGCCACGCAGTCTCCCGTGCTGGACAGGCGACGCCGCAACGTCGTCTTCGTGACGATCATGCTCGGCATGCTGCTGGCCGCGCTGGACCAGACGATCGTGGGCACGGCGCTGCCGACGATCGTGTCGGACCTCGGCGGCGCGGAGCACATGTCGTGGGTGGTCACCAGCTATCTGCTGGCGGAGACCGTCGCCACGGTGCTGGTCGGCAAGTTCGGTGACCTGTTCGGCCGCAAGATCGTCTTCCAGGTGTCGGCGATCATCTTCATCACCGGCTCGTTCCTGTGCGGCCTGGCCTCGAACATGCTGCTGCTGATCTCCTGGCGGGCCATGCAGGGCATCGGCGCGGGCGGTCTGATGGTCACCGCGATGGCCCTGATCGCCGACGTGATCCCCCTGCGCGAGCGCGGCAAGTACCAGGGGGCGATCGGCGCGGTGTTCGGCGTCGCCACCGTGATCGGCCCGCTGCTCGGCGGCCTCTTCACCGACCACCTCACCTGGCGCTGGGCGTTCTACGTCAACGTGCCCATCGCGATCCTCGTCGTGGTGGCCGCGGCCCGCACGATCCCGGTGGTGAAGTCGCCGTCCCGCCCGGTCATCGACTATCTCGGCATCGCGCTGGTCGCGATCGGCGCCAGCGCGCTGATCCTGGCGACGAGCTGGGGCGGCAACGAGTACGCCTGGGGCTCCCCCGTCGTCATCGGCCTCTTCGCCGGCGGTGTCGTGGCGCTGGCGGCGTTCTGCCTGGTCGAGACCCGGGCGGCCGAACCCATGCTGCCGATGCGGCTGTTCGGCAACCCCGTCTTCACGGTCTGCTCGATCCTCAGCTTCATCGTGGGCTTCGCCATGCTCGGCGCGATGACGTTCCTGCCGACGTACCTGCAGTACGTGGACGGCGACTCGGCCACGGTCTCCGGCGTACGCACCCTGCCGATGGTCGTCGGCCTGCTCATCGCCTCGGTGTTCAGCGGCAGCGTGGTCAGCAGGACCGGGCACTACCGGGTCTTCCCCGTCGTCGGCTCGCTGGTGATGGGCGTCGGTCTCTACCTGCTCTCCCTGATGGGCAGCGGCACCGGCATCTGGCTGTCCTCGCTGTACATGTTCGTGCTCGGCGCCGGGATCGGGCTGTGCATGCAGGTGCTCACCATCGCCGTGCAGAACACCGTCGAGTACACCGACCTGGGTACCGCGACGTCCGGCGTGACCTTCTTCCGTACGCTGGGCAGCTCCTTCGGCACCGCGGTCTTCGGCACGATCTACACCAACACGCTGAAGCCGAACCTGGCGGACGGGGTCGCCGAGGCGGCCCGGACCGGCGCCGCCGACCCCGCGGCCGTCACCAGGGCCGCGACCAGCCCGGAAGGGCTGCACAGCCTGCCGTCGGCGACCGCCGCGCCCCTCGTGAAGGCGTACGCGGAGACGCTGCAGACCGTCTTCCTGTGGACGGTGCCCGTCGCGCTGCTCGGTTTCCTGGTCTCGCTGTTCCTCAAGCAGGTGCAGCTGCGCGACAGCGCGCGGATGGGGTCCACCGACCTGGGCGAGGGTTTCGCGACCCCGTCGGCGGCCGACAGCCGGCAGCGCCTGGAGGCCACGGTGGGGAAGATCCTCGGCGGTACCGGGTCCGACACCCTGCGCCGGATCGTCATCGGGGCGGACACCCGGCTGGACGTCGCGGGGGCCTGGGCGGTGATGCAGGTCGAGCTGTTCACCCGGATGGTCGGTCACGCCGGTCTCACGCTGATCGCGGCCCGGCGGCACCTGCCCCCGGAGGTCCTGGTGCCGGTCTTCCAGCGCATGGTCGAGGAGGGCTACCTCACCCGCGAGGGCACGCTGTTCATGCACACCGAGGCCGGCGCGCGTGAGGCCCGTGTCATCGGCGAGGCCTGGGCCGGCTGGCTGGCGGACCGCGTCGAGAACGACCTCGGCCGCCCCTCGGGCGAGGAGCTCCGCGTCGCCGTCGACAGCATCGCCAAGCGGCTGCTGGTCGAGGACCTGTCCGACGGACCCGCGGCGGAGCCGCGCCCGAGAGCCCTGGCCGCGGCGGGCACCGACCGACGCTAGGGCGTTTCTTCAAGAAACGCCCTGGCCGCGGACCCGGGCCGCGGCGAGGACGCCGGGCGCGGCTGCGGCGGGGCGCGCCGTCAGCGCAGGAGCAGCTGCAGGCCGCCCAGTACCGTCGCCGCGATCACCAGTTGTTCGAACAGGCGCTGGTTGATGCGGTCCACCGCCCACTTGCCGAGGAGGGCGCCCGGGAGGACGAAGACGGCCAGGGCCGCGTCCAGGAGCAGCGAGTGACCGTCGATCAGACCCAGGCCGACGCTGAAGGGGACCTTGGAGACGTTGACGATCAGGAAGAAGAAGGCGGAGGTACCGAGGAAGCCGAGTTTGCGGAAGCCCGCGGACAGGAGGTACATCGACATCACCGGACCGCCCGCGTTGGCGACCATCGTGGTGAAGCCGCCCAGCACCCCGTACGAGCGTGCCTTGACGCGGCCGGTCCGGGTGGTCACCGCGTCGGGGTCGTTCTCCGCCTCGGCCTTCCGGCGGCGCCACACCGTGACCCCGGCCATCAGCAGCAGGATCGCGCCGATCGACGTACGCACCATCGCGTCGTCGGCCCGCATCAGGAACACCGTGCCGACGACCACGCCCGCGGCGACCGCGGGGAACAGCCTCCACAGCGTCGGCCAGTGCGCGTGCCGCCGGTAGGTGAGGACGGCGAGCACGTCCCCGACGATCAGGATCGGCAGGAGCACCCCCGTGGACGCCCGGGCCGGCAGCACCGCCGCGAAGATCGCGAGGCTGACGGTGTTGGCGCCGCTCACGGCGGTCTTGGAGAAGCCGACGAGCAGGGCCGCGGCGGCGAGGGCGGCGAACTCCCAGGGGGTCGTGTGCCAGAGCGTCATCGTGTCCATGCGGTGACCGATGCTATGTCCATCTGTCCGGTCATGGCACGGGTGTCTCACCGGACGGGCGGGCGCGGCGGGTGTTTCCGCCGGTCCGGGCCGGGCACTCGGGTGGGCGCGAATCGACGGACGGAAGGAACACCCGATGGCCGACGCCCTCGAGCTCGACGCGCTGTGGGAGGAGTTCCACCGCGTGGTGAACATGACCTCGCAGGAACTGGCCGCCTGGCTGCGGGTGAACGATGCGGCCGAGGAGTCGGTCCCGCCGCCCGAGCACAAGGGCACGCCGACCGGTGAGCATGTGCTGGCCCTGCTGCAGAAGCGGCGGATCGATCTCACCGACGACGACCTCGACGTGATGTACGAGGTCGTGGACACCGTCACGGCCGAGACGGACCCGGAGCACGTGCCGCAGGGCGCCGCGGAGGCGGCGGAGGCGCACCGGTCCGAGGACTCCGAGGCCGTGCAGGCCCGTCGCCGCAAGCGGCTGATGACGCTGGGCCACGACCCGTCCCGGGCGACCGCGTGAGCGACGGGTCCCGACGGATCCTCTCGGCTCTGATCGCCGGGCACGGCCGTACCTTCGCCGAGGAGGCGGGCATCCGGCTGCGGAACACCCCGCAGCCGCTGTACCGGACCCTGGTCATGTCCTGCCTGCTCAGTGCCCGGATCCGCGGCTCCGTCGCCCTCGCCACCACTCGCGCCCTGTACGAGGCCGGGCTGCGCGATCCCCGCCGCATGGCCCGGGCCCCGTGGCAGGAGCGGGTCGACGCGCTGGGCCGGGGCGGCTACCGGCGCTACGACGAGCGCACGGCGACCCAGCTCGGGGAGGGGGCCGAGCTGTTGCTGGACCGCTGGGGCGGGGATCCGCGCCGGATGCGGGAGGCGGCGGACGGCGACCTGGACGAGCTCCGGTCCCTGCTGCGGGAGCTGCCGGGGCTCGGCCCCGCCGGGGTGGACATCTTCCTGCGGGAGGTGCAGCAGGTGTGGCCCGAGGTCGCGCCCCACCTCGACGCGAAGGCCCTGCAGGGCGCGGCCCGGCTCGGTCTGCCCGAGGAGCCCGGCCGGCTGCTGGAACTCGCCGGGGACACCGGTCCGGCCGTGCTGGCGGCCGCGCTGGTGCGGGCGGCGCTGGACAGGTCCGTCGTGGACGACTGCCTGCGCCAGGCACACGGGACCGGGCCCGGCACTCGTCACTCAACTTAGCTTAGGCTAAGCTAAGTTCCTGAACGGGCTCGGACACCCACGCCACCAGGGAGGAGTCCGCCATGGTTCCGCCGGTCATCAACTCCTACGCCATGCCCGACCGTGCGGCGGTCCCCGCCTCCGCCCCGCCCTGGACGATCGACCCGGCGCGGGCGGCACTGCTGGTGCACGACATGCAGAACCACTTCGTCCATGCCTTCCCGCCGGACTGTTCCCCCGTCGTGGAGCTGATCGACAACATCGCGACCCTGCGCGAACTCGCGGGCACCCTCGGCATGCCGGTCGTCTTCAGCGCCGAACCCGCCGCGCGGCGCCCCGGCCCGGAGCCCGACGGGGACGCGGCGGTCGTGGCCCCGCTCACGCCCCGGGCGGGCGAACACCTGATGGTCAACGTCCGCCACAACGCGTTCCTGCGCAGCCATCTCGGCAGGCTGCTGCGCTCCGAGGGGCGCGACCAGCTGATCCTGTGCGGGGTGCGGGCGCACCTCGGCATCCTGCTCACGGCGGCGGACGCCTTCATGCACGACATCCAGCCGTTCGTCGTGGCCGACGCGGTCGCCGACTTCTCCGCCGAGGACCACTCCCTGGCACTGCGGTGGATCGCCCGGACCGGCGTCGTCTGCACCACCGACCAGCTGATCCGCCACCTGCTGCACGGCAGGGCGGCACGGAGCGGGTGAACGGCGAACGCGGCTACAGGGCGGCTCCCTCCGCCTCCAGGCCCTCCACGAAGGTCGCGACCACGTCGATGTCGCCGATGCGCGACACGTCGACACTCGTCGGGTCGTCGCCCAGGACGACCAGATCGGCCCGCTTGCCCGGCGTGAGGCTGCCCGCGCTGTCCTCCCAGTGGCAGGCGAAGGCGCCGGCCACGGTGTAGGCGCGCAGGGCCTCGTCCACGGTGATGCCCTCGTCCGGGCCGATGACCCGGCCCGACCGGGAGGCCCGCTCGACCATGAACTGGACGGCCCTGAGCGGCGATCCGTCGGCCACGGGCCGGTCGGAGCTGCCGACCAGCGTGATGCCGTGGTCGAGGAAACCCCTCCCCCGGTACAGCCAGGGCGCCCGCTCCTCCCCCATGACCGCCGCGTAGTCGTCGCCGAAGTACCGCAGGAAGTTCGGCTGGACCACGGCCGCCACACCCAGTCGCGCCATCCGGTCCAGCTGGTCGGGCCGCACGAGGCCCGCGTGCTCGATGCGGTGCCGGGCCGCGGGCCGGGGCCGCAGGCGCTGGGCCCGCTCCAGAGCGTCCAGGGCCACGTCGGCCGCGCGGTCGCCGATGGCGTGGACGGCGAGCTGCCAGCCCGCGAGGTGGCCGTCGACGATCGTGGCCGCGAGCACCTCGGGATCGTCCTGCAGCTGGCCCCCGTGGTCGAGCCCCTCGTACGGGCGGCTCAGGGCCGCGGTGCGGGCCATCATGCCGCCGTCGGTGAAGACCTTCAGCGCGCCGACGGAGAGCCGGTCGTCGCCGAACCCCGTGCGCAGACCGAGGTCGAGGCCGCGGGGGATGCCGTCGTCCTCGTGCGCGCCGACCGGGTGCAGTCGGTCCGCGGACACCATGAGCTGCACCCGGAGCGGTAACTTGGCCTGTTCGCGGGCAAGTTGGTACGCACCCAGTTCGACCGGGCTGTGGCCGAGCAGGGCGCCGCCGATGCCCGCCTCGGCGCATCCGGTGACGCCCTCGGCCAGACAGGTGCGGGCGGCGTGCCCGATCGCGTCCGCCAGTTCCTGCTGCGAGTGCGGCAGTCGCAGTGCCCGGGCGGCCCCCATGGCGCCCTCGGCGAGAAAGCCCTCCCCGTCCCGGAGTTCGGCGGGCAGCAGGTCCAGGACGGCGGAGTTGACCAGGCAGCCGTGCCCGGAGTCGTGCATCAGGAACACCTTGCGTCCCGCGCTGACCCGGTCCAGCTCGGCGGCGGTCAGATGGCGGCCGAGACCCCGCTGGTCGTACCCCGCGAGGTGGGCCCAGCCTCCTTCCGGTGCGCGTGCCACCGCCTCGGCGACCGCGGCCAGGACGTCCTCGGCCGACCGGCAGGGTGCCACGGTGGGCGTGCCCGCCTTGAGGCCGGTCCAGGCCAGGTGCACATGGCTGTCGATGAACCCGGGCAGCACGGTGGCGCCCTGGAGGTCCACCGTCCTGCGGGCGGGCAGGGCGGCCACCTCCTCGTCCAGGCCCACGATCCGGCCCCGCCAGACGCCCAGTTCGCGGGCGGCGGGGCGGTCCGGGTCCATGGTGAGGATGCGGCCGTTCGTCAGTCTCGTGGTGAGCATCGACGGAGCCTCAGCCGGTCTGTTCCGCCGTCATCCGCTCCACCAGGCTCCTGGGGCGCAGGTCGGTCCAGGTGACCTCGATGTGGTCCAGGCACTCCTGGCGGGGGGCCGGGCCGTGCACGACGGTCCAGCCGGCCGGCACGTCCACGAAGTCGGGCCACAGGCTGTACTGGCCCTCGTCGTTGACGAGCACCGAGTAGGTGCCTTCGGGGTTCTCGAACGGGTTGGTGCTCATCGGGGTCCTCCGGATCGGCTGACGTACGGGTCGACGTACAGGGGGTGTCGGTCTAGTCGCGGCCGGCCGCGCGGGCGACCAGGGCCTTCAGTGCGCGGAACCAGGTCTGCGCCAGGTCGCGGACCGCCGCCTCGTCCAGGACCGCCCCGGGCCAGGACCAGTGGGCGGCCAGGACGGGTCCGCCGGCGCGGTCCTCGGTCACCACGTCGATGCCGAGCGCGTGACCTTCCCGCATGTCCGGCTCGGCGCCGATGTCCGAGATGTCCTCCTCGGGGGCGTACGACCAGTCGGTGTCCTCGGGGATGCCGAAGCGGCCGAGGTAGTTGAACTCGATCGGCGGCGTCTCGAAGCCCGCGAGGACCGGTGCGGTACGGGGGTTGAGGTGGCGGAGCATGCCGTAGCCGGTTCCGTTCGCGGGCAGCGAGGCGAGGTGCCGCCGGGTCCGGTCGAGCACCTCCTCGACGGCGGGGCCGCCGGCCAGCGCCGCGTCCAGGTCGACGGGGCCGGGGTCCAGGAGTACGGGGAAGACGCTGGTGAACCAGCCGACCGTACGGGACAGGTCGACGTCCCCGGCCACCTCCTCGTCGCGGCCGTGTCCTTCGAGGTCGACCAGGACCGGTCCGCCGGGGCCGCTGTCGTGGCGCCGCCGCCAGTCGGCCACGGCGAGTGCGAGACCGGTGAGCAGGACGTCGTTGACGTTCGCGGAGAACGCGGACGGTACGGCGGACAGCAGCGGACCGGTGTACTCGGCGGGCAGCCGCAGCTCCAGCCGCTGTACGGTGCCGGCCGTGTCGCGGACCGGGTCGAGCGGGCTCTTCAGCGGCAGGGGCGCGGCGCCCTCCAGGATGTCCGTCCAGAAAGGCAGTTCGGCTTCCCGCGCCGGGTCCCGGGCCAGCTCGGTGAGCCTGCGCGACCAGGTGCGGAAGGACGTGTCGACGGGCGGCAGCTCCACCGGGCGGCCCGCCCGGACGGCCCGCCAGGCGGTCTCCATGTCCGGCAGCAGGATGCGCCAGGACACACCGTCGGTGACGAGGTGGTGGGCCATCAGGAGCAGCCTGCCGGGCTCGGCGCCCGCGTCGAACCACACGGCCCGCACCATGACCCCGGCGTCGGGGTCGAGCGCGGCCCGGGCGGCGTGGGCGCCGGCCGCGACGGCCGTCCGCAGCGCTTCGGGATCCAGACCGGTGACGTCGATCCGCTCGATCCAGGTCCCGGGGTCCACCGAATCCGCGGGCGGCACGACGATGCTCCAGTCGCCGCGGTGGCCGTCCCCGGCGGCGGTCGTTCGTCGGCCGCGGGCCAGCGGGGGCCGGTCGCGCAGCTCCCCGCGCCCCTTGTGGGGCGCCTGCGGCGCACCTTGCTCGCGGCCGTCCGCGCCCCCGTCCGTACGGACCAGGGTGCCGCGCAGCATGGCGTGCCGGTCCGCGAGCGCCCGGAGCACGGCGGTGAGTCCCGGCCGGTCCAGCGCGGCCGGGGTCCGGACCAGGGCCGACTGGTGGTAGCCCTTGGTCGGGCCGCCCAGTTCGCGCAGCCAGTGCATGACCGGGGTGAGCGGCACGGTGCCGGTGCCGTCGTCGGCCGGGCGGGCGTCGGCGGCACCGGTGGTGGTGGCCACCTCGGCGAGGCCGGCGACCGTGCGGTGCCTGAGCACCAGGCGCGGGGTGATCCGTACCTGCGCCGCGCGGGCCCTGCTGACGAGCTGCATCGCCATGATGCTGTCGCCGCCGAGGGCGAAGAAGTCGTCGTCGACGCCCACCTCGGGCAGGCCGAGCACGTCGGCGAACACGGCGCAGAGGGTCTTCTCCAGCTCGGTGCCGGGGGCCCGGCCGGTGGAGAGCGCCGAGAAGTCCGGGGCGGGCAGGGCGGCCCGGTCCAGCTTGCCGTTGGCCAGCTCCGGGAACCGGTCGAGCAGGACGACGGCGGCCGGGACCATGTGGTCGGGCAGGTGCCCGCCGACGTGGGCGCGCAGCCGGCCCGGATCGGGCAGGGCGCCGGTCACCGGGACCGCGTACGCCACGAGCAGCTTCCTCGCGCCTTCCTGACGTACCGTCACCACCGCCTGCGCGACGTCCGGGTGGGCGGCGAGCACGGACTCGATCTCGCCGGGTTCGATACGGAAGCCGCGGATCTTGACCTGGTCGTCGGCGCGGCCCAGGTAGTCGACATACCCGTCGGCGGTCCAGCGGGCCAGGTCGCCGGTCCGGTAGAGCCGCGAGCCGGGAGCCCCGAACGGGTCGGCGACGAACCGCTCGGCGGTCAGGGCGGGGCGGCCCAGGTACCCGCGGGCCAGGCCGCCGCCCGCCAGGTACAGCTCACCGGTCACGCCGGGCGGTACGGGCTGCAGCCGCTCGTCGAGGACGTAGGCGCGGGTGCCCGCGACGGGCCGGCCGACCAGCGGCCGGTCGCTGTCGCGCACCCGGGCCACGAGCGCGTCGACGGTGGACTCGGTGGGCCCGTACAGGTTGAACGCCTCGGTGCCGTTCAGCCGTCCGAGCCGTTCCCACAGCGCGCCCGGTACGGCCTCGCCGCCGACGCCGACGACCGCGAGGGGGCTGCTGCCGTCCTCGCGCACGAGGCCCGTCTGCGCCATCTGCGCGAAGAACGACGGGGTGACCTCCAGGAAGTCGAAGCCGTGCTCGGTGACGGCCGCGGCCAGGAGGTCGGGGTCGCGGCGGGTCTCGTCGGAGACGACGTGGACGCAGTGCCCGTCGAGCAGCCACAGCTGCGGCTGCCAGGAGGCGTCGAAGGAGAACGCCCAGGCGTGTCCGGCGCGCAGGTGACGCCGTCCGGTGGCCGCCCTGGCGGGCGCGTACAGCGTCTCGCGGTGGCTGTGGAAGAGGTTGCCGACGCTTTCGTGGGTGACGACGACGCCCTTGGGCCGGCCGGTGGAGCCCGAGGTGTAGATGACGTACGCCGGATGACGCGGCGTCAGGGGCGCGGTGCGGTCGGCGTCGGTGAGAGCGGTCGCGGCCCGGGTGGCGAGCAGCCGCGCCGTCGCGGGGGTGTCGAGTTCCAGCAGCGGCGGTCCGTCCGCGGGCAGCAGGGGTGCGAGGTGCCGGGTGGTGAGCGTCAGGACCGGGCGGGCGTCGTCGAGGGTGTCCTTCAGCCGGCCGGCCGGGGCGTCCGGGTCCAGCGGCAGGTAGGCGGCGCCCGCCTTGTGGACCGCGAGGATCGCCAGCAGGGTGCGGGCGGTGCGGGGCAGGGCCAGCGCGACGAGCCGTTCGGGTCCGGCGCCGTGCGCGACGAGCAGCCGGGCGAGGCGGTTCGCCTCGGCGTCGAGCTGGGCGAACGTCAGCTCGACGCCGTCGGAGGCGACGGCCGGCGCGTGCGGTGAGAGCGCCGCCTGCCGTTCGAAGAGGGCCGGCACGGTGGTCGGTGCGGCGAGCGGGGGCCGGTCGTTCCACTCGGTGAGGATGCGCCGGCGTTCCGCGTCGCCGAGAATGTCGATCCGGCTGATCGGGGTGTCCGGGGCCGCGACGACGGCGCGCAGGAACCGTACGAGCCGTTCGGCGACGGCTTCGGCACTGGAGTGGTCGAACAGGTCGGCGCTGTACTCCAGGACGCCGTCGACGCCCTCTCCGCCGTCGCGCTCCACGAAGTCGAAGGAGAGGTCGAACTTGGCGCCGGCCGCGCCGGTCTCCTCGCGCCGGGCGTCCAGTCCGGCGAGGACCTCCCCGTCACCGCCTGCCGCCAGGTACACGACCATGACCTGGAACAGCGGGTGCCGGGACAGCGAGCGGGCCGGGCCGAGGGCGTCCACCACGCGCTCGAACGGCACGTCCTGGTGGTCGAAGGCGGCCAGGTCGGTCTCCCGCACCCTGGCCAGCAGGTCGCGGAACGCCGGGTCGCCGGAGGTGTCGGTGCGCAGCACCAGGGTGTTGAGGAAGAACCCGACCAGGTCCTCCAGCGCCTCTTCGGTGCGCCCGGCGATGGGGCTGCCGAGCGGGATGTCGGTGCCCGCGCCCAGGCGGGTCAGCAGGGCCGCCACCGCCGCCTGGACGATCATGAACATGCTGACGTTGCCCGACCGGGCCAGCTCGCGCAGTCCGGCCGTCAGTTCCGGGTCCAGGGCCATGCCGACCGCACCGCCGCGGTAGCTCGCCTCCAGCGGACGCGGCCGGTCGACGGGCAGCCCGAGCTCTTCGGGCAGTCCCTGCAACGCCTGCTTCCAGAAGGCCAGTTGACGGGAGGCGAGGCTCTGCGGGTCCTTCTCGTCGCCGAGCACGGCACGCTGCCAGAGGCTGTAGTCGGCGTACTGGACGGGCAGCGGTGCCCGCTCGGGCGCCCGGCCCGCCGCGCGAGCCCCGTAGGCGGCGGCCAGGTCGCGGGTGAGGGGCCGGTCCGACCACTCGTCGCCCGCGATGTGATGGAGCAGGAGCAGCAGGACGTGCTCGTCCTGCGCGGTGCGCCACAGGTGCACGCGCAGCGGTGCCTCCCGGTCCAGCGCGAAGCCGTACCCGGCGGCCTCGGCCAGCCGCGCGGCCAGCTCCTCCTCGTCGGCGGCGGCGGTACGCACCGGGACGCGGGCCTGTTCCGGCGCGAGGATCAGCTGGTACGCGCGCCCGTCGTCCTCCGGGAAGACGGTGCGCAGCGGCTCGTGGCGGGCCACCAGGTCGTCGACCGCGAGCTGCAGCGCGTCGGTGTCGAGCGGCCCGGTGAGCCGCCAGGCGAGCGGGATGTTGTACGTGGGGCTGGGGCCCTCGACCCGGTACAGCACCCAGAGCCGCTGCTGGGCGAAGGAGAGCGGGAGGGGCTCGGGCCGGTCCGCGGGCGCGAGGACGGGCAGGCCGGCGCCGGTGCGCCCGGTGCCCTCACCGAGGCGTTCGGCGAGCCGGGCGACCGTGGGCGCCTCGAAGAGCGTACGCAGTGACACCTCCACGTGGAGCGCGGCCCGGACGCGGGCGGCCAGCCGCATGGCCACGAGGGAGTGGCCGCCGAGGGCGAAGAAGTCGTCGTGGACGCCGACCCGTTCGAGGCCGAGGACGTCGGCGAACAGGCCGCGCAGGATCTCCTCGCGCGGGCTGCGCGGCAGGGTCGCGGTGGTCCGCGCGGCGAAGTCGGGTGCGGGCAGCGCCCTGCGGTCGAGTTTGCCGTTGGGGGTCAGCGGCAGGGCGCCGAGGGTCACGAAGGCCGCGGGGACCATGTGCTCGGGCAGTTCGGCCGCGGTGTGGCGGCGCAGTTCCGCGGCGTTGGTGACGTGTCCGGCCGCCGGGACGACGTACGCCACGAGCCGCTGGCCGTGCGCGGTCACGACGGCCCGGGCGACGGTGTCGTGCCGTCCCAGTACGGCCTCGACCTCGCCGGGCTCGACCCGGAAGCCGCGGATCTTGACCTGGTCGTCGGTGCGGCCCAGGTACTCGACCTCGCCGTCGGACGTCCAGCGGGCGAGGTCGCCCGTGCGGTACATGCGCTCGCCCGGTCCGCCGTAGGGGTCGGCGACGAACCGCCCGGCCGTCAGTCCCGGCCGGTCGAGATAGCCGCGGGCCAGCTGCGCGCCCGCGAGGTAGAGCTCTCCCGCGACGCCCGGGGGCACCGGCCGCAGCGCGGCGTCCAGGACGTACACGCGGGTGTTCCACACCGGCCGGCCGATGGTGACCGGCGCGGCGCCGGGCCGCACCCGGCCGGCCGTGACGTCGACGGAGGCCTCGGTGGGTCCGTACAGGTTGTGCAGCTCGACGGGGGCGAGCGTGCGGTGGAAGCGGTCCGCGAGCGGCGCGGGCAGGGCCTCGCCGCTGCACATCACACGGCGCAGGCCCGTGCACCCGGCGGCCGCCGGTTCCTCCAGGAACAGCTGGAGCATCGAGGGCACGAAGTGCGCGGTGGTGACGGCTTCCCGCCGGATCAGCTCCGCGAGGCGGCGGGGGTCCTGGTGCGCGTCCGGCTCGGCGACCACCAGGGTGGCCCCGGTGATCAGCGGCCAGAAGAACTCCCACACGGAGACGTCGAAGCTGGACGGGGTCTTCTGCAGCACCCGGTCCGTGCCGTCCAGCCCGTACGTGTCCTGCATCCACAGCAGGCGGTTGACGATGCCCGACTGCGGTACGACCACGCCCTTGGGGCGGCCCGTGGAACCGGAGGTGTAGATCACGTAGGCCGGGCTCGACGGGTCGTACGAGCGCGGCGGTTCGCCGTACCCGCCTTCGGGGAGGGCGTCCCGGATCACGCACACCGGGCGGGTGTCCTCCAGCATGAGGGCGAGGCGTTCCCCGGGCAGACCGGCGTCCAGCGGGAGGTAGGCGCCGCCCGCGCGGTGCACCGCCAGCAGGGCCACCACGAGGTCGGCCGAGCGCGGCAGGGCGACGGCCACCGTCGTCTCGGGGCCCACGCCCGCCCCGGCCAGCACCCGGGCGGTGTGCTCGACGCGCGCGTCCAGCTCCGCGTAGGTCAGGCGCTCCTCACCGAAGACCAGGGCCGGGGCACCGGGCGTACGGGCCGCCTGGTCGCGGAACAGTTCGGGGAGGGTCCTCGTGCCCGTGGGGCGGGACGTGTCGTTCCAGTCCGTGAGCACGCGGGTGCGCTCGGACCCGTCGAGGACGTCCAGCTCCCGCACCGGCCGGTCCGGTGCGGCGGTCGCCTGCTCCAGCAGCCGGACCATGCGCCGGGTGAGGCGCCGCGCCGTCGCCCCGTCGCACAGGTCGGCCGCGTACTCCAGGAGCAGGATCAGCCGGTCCGCCCTGCCCGCGGGCGTCTCGTCCACGAAGGTGAAGTGCAGGTCGAACTTGGCCTGCCCGGTGTCCATGTCGGACCACTCGGTGGGCAGGCCGAGCACGTCAGGGTCGCCGTCCGGCCGGTGGTGGTAGCCCAGCATGACCTGGAAGAGCGGGTTGCGGCCGGCGACCCGCGCCGGGTTGAGCGCCTCCACCACCTGGTCGAAGGGCAGGTCCTGGTGCTCGAACGCCGCCAGGGCCGACTCCCGCACCCGGGCCAGGAGTTCGCGGAAGGTCGGCTCACCGGACAGGTCGGTGCGCAGGACGAGGGTGTTGACGAAGAAGCCGACCAGGTCGTCCAGCGCGTCGTCCGTGCGGCCCGCGATGGGGGCGCCGAGCGGGATGTCGTCGCCCGCGCCGAGCCGGTGCAGAAGTGCCGCGGTGGCGGCCTGGAACAGCATGAACATGCTGGTGCCGGTGGCACCGGACAGGTCGCGCAGCGCCCGGCCGGTGGCGGCGGGCAGTTCCAGGCGTACCTTGCCGCTCCGTCCGGTCGGCGCGTCCGGGCGGGGCCGGTCGAGGGGCAGCGTCAGTTCGTCGGGCAGACCGCTCAACGTGCTTGTCCAGTAGGCGAGTTGCCGCTCGCCGATCCGGCCCAGCAGGTCGTCCTGCCAGAGGGTGTAGTCGGCGTACTGGACCGGCAGCGGGGACCAGCCGGGTTCCCCGCCCGCCAGCCGGGCCGCGTACGCGGTGTTCAGGTCGGCGAGGAACGGGCGGTCGGACCACTCGTCGGTGGCGATGTGGTGCAGCACGACGGCCACCACGTGGTCGGCCGGACCGGTCCTGAACACCTCGCAGCGCAGCGGGAGTTCACGGGCCAGGTTGAAGGGCCGGCGCTGCGCCGACCCGATGAGCGCGTCCAGCGCGTCCTCGGCGCAGTCCGTCACGGTGAACCCGGGCGCGGCCTCCGTGACCGGCAGGATGCGCTGGTAGGGCTCTGCGTCGTGCTCGCCGAACACCGTGCGCAGCGCCTCGTGCCGTCCCGCCACGTCCACCAGGGCGGACCGCAGCGCGTCGAGGTCGAGGTGGCCGCGGAGCCGGAAGACCAGCGGGAAGTTGTACGCGACGCCGCTGCCGGTGATCCGTTCGACCAGCCACAGCCGGCGCTGGGCCGGGGAGAGCGGGATGCGTTCGGGCCGTTCGGCGGGGGCGACGGCGGGCCGGGCGGGGCGTCCGGTGCCGGCCCGGGCGGCGAGCAGTTCCGGCGTCGGCGCCTCGAAGAGGTCGCGGATCGCCAGCTCGGCGCCCAGCTCGGTGCGGGCCCGGCTGATCAGGCGGGTGGCGAGCAGGGAGTGGCCGCCCAGGTCGAAGAACGCGTCCTCCGCGCCGACCTCCGGCAGGCCCAGCACCTCGGCGAAGAGCCGGCAGAGCACCTCTTCCTGCGGGGTGCGCGGTCCGCGGCCGGTGCCGAGGGCGACGGCCGGCTCGGCGTCGGGCAGAGCGCGCACGTCGAGCTTGCCGTTGTCGTTCATGGGCAGCCGGTCGAGGGTGACGAACGCGGCCGGGACCATGTACTCGGGCAGCCGCTGCTTGAGGTCGTCGCGCAGCCGCCGCACCAGACTGTTCGCACCGCGTGCGGCGGTGGGCTCGTTGGCGTAGGGCGCCTCGCCGCCGCCGGGGAGGTACAGGCCGGCGGTGCGGCCGGGGCCGCCGCCGGCACCGGCCTCGCCGTCCGTGACGAACACGGCGTCGTACGTGCCGGGTTCGCGGGACCAGGTCGTCAGGACCTGGCAGCCGAGCGTGGCGGCGAGGTCGTGCAGGGTCTCGGGGTCCACTCCCCCGGCGGCCCCGACGCGGGCGTCCGGGATGCCGGTGAACCGCAGCGGGGTGACCGCGCGGACGAGGTCCGCCACGTCGAGGTCGTCGGTCCAGCCGACCGATGGGACGCGCTCCAGGGCGAGGTCCGGCTCACCGGCGTACAGGACGGCGTCGTAGCGGTGGCGGGTGAGTTCGTTGTGGTGGAGGGCGCGCTTGGTGCGCAGGTCCACGCGGTGGCCGAGGGTGGTGAAGTAGTCGGGGTCGACCAGGAGTTCCTTCTCCAGGCGCAGGCCGCGTTCGACGGCGCGCTCCAGCCCCTCCCCCGTGACGCCCCGGGCCTGCTGGATCTCCGTCTGGAAGGTCCGGGCCAGGCGCAGGTTGCGTACGTCGCCGACGTACAGGGCGCCGCCCGGGGCGAGGAGTTCCATCGCCCCCTGGATCACGGACGTCAGGTAGTCGACGCTCGGGAAGTACTGGACGACGGAGTTGATGACGATCGTGTCGAAGAAGCCGTCCGCCGGCAGACCGGTCAGGTCGTCGGCGGCCTGGGCACGCAGGGTGACGCGGGCGGCGAGTTCCGGGTCCTGTGCCAGCTCCTCGCCGATCTTGCGGATGACGGGGGCGGCGAAGTCGGTGGCCCAGTAAGCCTCGGCCTCCGGCGCGAGCTCGGACAGCAGCAGTCCGGAGCCGACGCCGATCTCCAGGACGCGGCGCGGGCGCAGCGAGCGGATCCGCGCGACGGTGGCCGCGCGCCACTCCCGCATCTCCTCGAAGGGGATGGGCCGCCCGTCGTACGAGGAGTCCCAGCCGGCGTAGTCCTCGGTGAAGACGGCGGTGCTGATCTCCTCGTACTCGTCGGAGTAGATCTCCTGCCACTCGCCGACCTGCTCGCGCTCGGCGCCGTCGCGGTCGTCGCCGGTGAGCGGCGCCGGGACGACGTACCCGACGAGGCGTTCGTCGCGGACGACGACGGCCGCGTGCGCGACCTGGGGATGCCGGGAGAGCGCGGTCTCGATCTCGCCCAGCTCCACGCGGTAGCCGCGGATCTTGACCTGGTCGTCGGTGCGGCCGAGGAAGTCGAGGTTGCCGTCGGGGCCCCGGCGTACGAGGTCGCCGGTGCGGTACATGCGCTCGCCGGGTTCGCCGAAGGGGTCGGCGACGAACCGCTCGGCGGTCAGGGCCGGCCGGTCGAGGTAGCCGCGGGCCAGACCGATGCCCGCGATGTACAGCTCGCCGGGCACGCCCTCGGGCACGGGGCGCAGCCAGGCGTCCAGGACATGGGCCCGGGTCCCGCGGATCGGACGTCCGACGGTCGGGGTGGCACTGTCGAGGGTGCCGCCGCCGAGGGTGTTGATGGTGTACTCGGTCGGCCCGTAGAGGTTGTAGCCGTACGTGCCCTCGGTGTCGCGGAGCCGGTTCCACACCGTCTCGGAGACGGCCTCGCCGCCGAGCAGCACGAGCGGCGGCCGGTGGCCCTCCAGCAGGCCCTGCTCGATGAGGAGGTGGGCGTAGGTGGGCGTCACGTTGACGACGTCGACGCGGTGCGTCTCGCAGTACGCGACCAGCGCCTCGGCGTCGCGCCGCAGCTCCTCGTCGCAGATGTGCACCTCATGGCCCTCGACGAGCCACAGCAGCTCCTCCCAGGACATGTCGAAGGCGAACGACACCGTGTGGGCGATGCGCAGTCCGCGCCCGCCCGCCGCGGCGACGGCCGGCTCGAAGATCTCCCGCTGGTGGTTGAGCTGCATGTTGGTCAGGCCGCGGTAGGGCGTGACGACACCCTTGGGCCGGCCGGTGGACCCGGAGGTGTAGATGACGTACGCCGGGTGCTCCAGGCTGAAGCGCCGCCGCTCCAGGCCGGCCGGATACGCGGCGAGTTCGGCGACGACCGCCGGGTCGTCCAGCAGGGCGCGGGGGGTGTCGGCCGCCGACAGCCGCGCGGAGACGGCGGCGTTGGACAGCAGCAGCGTGGGCCGGGCGTCCTGGAGCATCGCCACGAGCCGGTCGTCCGGGTGGTCCAGCTCCAGGGGGAGGTACGCGGCGCCCGTGCGCAGCACGGCGAAGAGCGCGACGACCATGTCGAGGGAGCGCGGCAGCCCGAGGGCGACGACCCGCTCGGGCGCGGCGCCGCGCTCCAGCAGCAGCCGTGCCATGCGGTTGACGCGGGTGTCGAGTTCGGCGTACGTCAGGGTCTGCTCGCCGAAGACCAGCGCGGTGGCGCCGGGCGTCGCCGCGGCCTGGTCGGCCAGCAGGTCGGCGATGGTGTCCTCGGGGTCGGGCACCCGCCCCTCGGCCCGCTCGCGCGCCAGCTCCCGCCGTTCGGCGGGCAGTTGCGCGTCGAGGCGGCCCACGGGGGCGTCGAGGTCGCGGGTGAGGCGGTCCAGGAGCAGGGTGAACCGGTCGAGCAGGTCCTGGGCCTGCGGACGCGCGACGACGTCGGCCCGGTGGGTCAGGGTGACCTGGATGCTGCGGCCCGGGGTGACGACGAGGTTGACGGGGTAGTGCGTGGCGTCGACGTTGGCGACGGCGGTGGCCCCGTGCCGCTCGCTCAGTTCGGCGAGCCGCTCCCCGGTGTCGCTGTTGCGCAGCACGAAGAGGGTGTCGAAGAGCCGCCGGTGCCCGGTCTCGGCCTGCAGCACACCGAGGCCCAGGTACTCGTACGGCATGACGGCCAGCCGCTCGCCCTGGACGCGGCGCAGGAGTGCGAGCACGGGTTCGGCGGGGTCGTAGGCGATGCGGGCCGGGACGGTGTTGAGGAACATGCCGATGACGTTCTCGATCTCCGGCACCTCGCTCGGCCGGCCCGCGACGGTGGTGCCGAAGACGACGTCGGTGCGCCCGGTCGCGCTGGCCAGGGTCAGGCCCCATGCCGCGTTGAGCACGGTGTTGAGGGTCAGCCCGTGCCGGCGGCCGAGGTCGCGCAGCCGGGTCCCCACCTCGTCCGGGACGTACGCGTCGAGGCTCTCCGGGATGTCCGGTTCGAGGCCCTGGTCGGCGGCGGCGAGCAGGGTCGGCTCGTCGAGCCCGGCGAGGGCGGTGCGCCAGGCGGCGGTGGCGACAGCCGTGTCCTGGACCTCCAGCCAGGTCAGGTAGTCGCGGTACGAACCGGGTGCGGCCAGGCCGCCCGGGTCGCCGCCGGACGCGTACAGGGCGAAGAGCTGGTCGAGGAAGAGCCAGGCCGACCAGCCGTCCCACAGGAGGAGGTGGCGGCCGACGATCAGGCGGTCGCCGCGCTCCTCGCCGAGGCGCACGACCAGGATGCGGAAGAGCAGCGGACGGGTCAGGTCGAAGCGGCGGGACCGCTCGGCGTCCGTCAACTCCCTCAGCCGGGCGTTCTGTTCAGCGTGCGGCAACCCGGAGAGGTCGACTTCTTCGAGCGGGATCCCGGGGTCGCGGACGATGAACTGCACCGGCTGGCGCAGCCCTTCGCTGGTGAACCCGGCGCGCAGGCTGGGGGTGCGCTCCAGCAGGACCCGGACGGCGGTGCGCAGGCGCTCCGTGTCGAGCGGGGTGGCGAGGTCGAAGGACTCGTGGACGGTGTAGACGTCCAGGGTGCCGGCGTCGTACGTGGAGTGGAAGAACAGGCCTTCCTGGAGCGGGGCGAGCGGCCAGATGTCGTCCACCGGGCCCGGACTGAGGCGGTGGACGCGCTCGGTCTCCTCCGCGGTCAGGGCGAAGTCGGAGCGTGGGGCGCGCACTTCGGCGACCGGGGTGGCCGCGGCGGCCAGGGCGGCGGGCGTGCGGTGCTCGAAGACGTCGCGGGGGTTCAGGTCGAGGCCGGCCCGGCGGGCGCGGCTGGAGACGCCGATGGAGGTGATGCTGTCGCCGCCGAGCATGAAGAAGTCGTCGTCGATGCCGACCTCGTCGAGCTTCAGCACCCCGGCGAAGATCTCGGTGAGCGCGCGCTCACGCTCGTTCCGGGGCGCGCGCGCCTCGGCGCGTACCGCCTGCGGGGCGGGCAGCGCGGCCCGGTCGAGCTTGCCGCTGGGGGTCAGCGGGAGGGCGTCCAGGACGACGTAGGCGCCGGGTACCAGGGGGGCGGGCAACGACTCGCCGAGGGCGGCCCGGAGTCCGGCCGGCTCCGGGTGGGCGCTGCGGGCGGGGACCACGTACGCGACCAGCGCGCCGTCCGTGACGGTGACGGCCGCCTGCGCGACGGAGGCCTGCCGGGCCAGCGCGGCCTCGATCTCGCCGAGTTCGACGCGGTTGCCGCGGATCTTGACCTGGCGGTCGGTGCGGCCCAGGTACTCGACGACCCCGTCGGCGCGGCGGCGTACCAGGTCACCGGTGCGGTACATGCGCTCGCCGGGTCCGCCGTACGGGTCGGCGACGAACCGCTCGGCGGTCAGGCCCGGCCTCGCGTGGTAGCCGCGGGCGAGCTGGACGCCCGTCAGGTAGAGCTCTCCCGGTACGCCTTCGGGCACCGGGCGCAGGCAGGGGTCCAGGACGCGCAGGCCGGTGTTCCACACCGGGCGGCCGATGGGCACGGTGGTGCCGGGTGCGCCGTCGTAGGGGTGGTGGGTGACGTCGACTGCGGCCTCGGTGGGGCCGTACAGGTTGTGCAGCGGCACCCCGGTGAGGTCCCGCCAGCGGGCCGCCGCGGCGCCGGGCAGGGCTTCGCCGCTGCTGAAGACGCGTCGCAGGGTGGCGGCCCACGCGGGGTCGGCGGTGATCTCCCCGGACCGCAGGAACGCCTCGAGCATCGACGGCACGAAGTGCAGGGTGGTGACGCCCTGTTCGCGGATCAGTGCGGCGAGGTAGGCGGGGTCGCGGTGTCCGTCGGGACGGGCGAGCACCACCGCGGCGCCCTCGCACAGCGGCCAGAAGAACTCCCAGACACTGACGTCGAAGCTGGCCGGGGTCTTCTGCAGCACCCGGTCGTCGGCGGTCAGCCCGTACGCACCCTGCATCCAGGCCAGCCGGTTGACGACGGCGCGGTGGGTGACGACGACGCCCTTGGGCAGACCGGTGGAGCCGGAGGTGTAGATCAGGTAGGCGGGGTCGTCGGGGGTGGCACGGACGGGAGCCATGGCGGGATCGGGGCCGGGATCGGGGTCGGGATCGGGGGCGGCTCCTGCCCGCCGGCCGGCCGGGGCGTCCACCAGGAGGTGGGCGAGGCCCGGAACGCGGGGCAGCCGGTGTGCGGTGCCGGCGGTGGTGACGATCGTCGTCGCCCCCGAGTCGGTGAGCATGTGGGTCACCCGGTCGGCCGGGTAGTCCACGTCGACCGGGAGGTAGGCGGCGCCGGACTTGAGCACGCCGAGCAGGGCGGCCATCAGGGCGGCGGAGCGCGGTACGGCGACCGCGACGACCGTGCCGGGTCCGGCCCCCTGCGCCCGGACCCGTCGCGCCACCTCCTCGGCCCGGGCGTCGAGTTCCGCGTACGTGAGGGTCTCGTCCCCGTACACGACCGCGGTGGCCCGCGGGGTGCGGGCGGCCTGCGCCTCGAAGGCCGCGGCGAGGGTGGTGCCGGGCACCTCGCGCCGTTCGCCGGCCGGGTGGGCCCGGGACAGCTCGGCCGGCGACAGCAGTTCCAGGGCGGCGGCCGGCTGCCCGGGGTCCGCGGCCAGGGCGTGCAGGATCCGGGTGAGGCGGTCCGCGAGGTGCCGTACGGCGTCGGCGTCGAGCCGCTGCGCGTGGTGCTTGAGCCGCAGGTCGAGGCGGCGGCCCGGCTTCACGATCAGGGCGAGCGGATAGTGGACGGCGTCATGGAACTCGTGGCCCGTGACCCGGATCCGGCCGGAGGGGTCGGCGAGGCCGGTGGCGGCCGGGTAGTTCTCGAAGACGACGAGGGTGTCGAACAGTTCGCCGCTGCCCGCGAGTCCGGCGACGCGCTGGATCTCGGCGAGACCGAGGTGCTGGTGGTCCAGCAGGGCGGCCTGCTCGTCCTGGAGCCGTCCCAGGAGGCCGGCGAGGGTGTCCGCGGGCTCCCAGCGGAAGCGGGTGGGCAGGGTGTTGATGAACAGCCCGACCATGGACTCGATGCCCTCGACCTCGGCGTCCCGGCCGGAGACGGTGGTGCCGAACACCACGTCCTGGCGGCCGGTCAGCCGTCCGACCAGCAGACCCCAGGCGCCCTGGACGACCGTTCCCAGTGTCACGCCCAGCTCGCGGGCGCGCGCCGACAGACGGGCGGTGACCTGCTCGGACAGCTCGACACGGACCTGGGCGGGCGTGATCGGCGTGCCGTCGGCGGGAGTTGCGACCAGCCGGGTCGGCTCCTCGATCCCGGCGAGCGCCCCGCGCCAGGTCTCGCGTGCGGCGTCGCGGTCGGCGGCGCCCAGTGCGCGCAGGTACGAACGGTAGGGGGCGACCTCGGGCAGCGGGGCGGGGCTCTCGCCGTAGCCGGCCAGCAGTTCGCGGTGCAGGACGGGCAGCGACCAGCCGTCGGCGACGCTGTGGTGGAACGTGAGCAGGAGCCGGCTGCGCTGCTCGCCGAGCCGGACGAAGGCGCAGCGCAGCAGGGGCGGGCGGGCCAGGTCGAAGCGGTGGGCGCGCTCCTCGGCGGCGACCGCGTCGGCGGCGAGGAGCAGGCGGTCCCCGGGCGCTCGGCCGTTCCCGGGAACCTGGCCGGTCCCGGGGCCCCGGCCGTCCTGCGCCGCGAGGTCCCCGTCCCGGGACAGGTCCATCTCGCGCCAGGGCAGTTCGAGTCCCTCGGCGATGATCTGCACGGGGCGCCCGTCGGAGAGCGGGCGGAAGCAGGCCCGCAGCGGGGCGTGCCGGTCCAGGACGCGCCGGGCGGCCCGGCGCAGTGCCTCGGCGTCGACCGGGCCGGACAGTTCGAGGGCCTGCTGGACCACGTAGGTGTCGCGGTCGGCACCGTCGACGAGCGAGTGGAAGTAGAAGCCCTCCTGGAGGGGGCTCAGCGGCAGTACCTCCTGGACCGTGAGCGGGTACGTGCCCCGAAGATCGGCGAGTTCGGCCTCGGTGAGCCGTACGAGGGGGGCCTCCCGGCCGCCGGCGGCCCCGGTACCCGTACCCGTACCCGTGCCGGTGCCGGTGTCGGTGCCGGTGTCGGCGCGTACGTCCGCGGCCTCGGCGAGGGCCGCGACCGTCCGGTGCCGGAAGACGTCGCGGGAGCTGAGCCGGAGCCCGGCCCGGCGGGCGTGGACGAGCAGCTGGATGGCGGTGATGCTGTCGCCGCCGAGTGCGAAGAAGTCGTCGTCGACGGTCACCGACCGCAGGCCCAGCACCTGCGCGTAGGCCGCGCAGAGCACTTCCTCGCGGGCGTCGCGCGGCGGGCGGCCGGAGCTCAGGGCGCCGTAGTCGGGCACCGGGAGCGCGGCGCCGTCGAGCTTGCCGCTGGGGGTGACCGGGAGGCGGTCCAGGGGGACGACGGCGGACGGGACCATGTACTCCGGCAGCTGCTCGGCCGCGTACGTACGCAGGGCCTTCATGAGGGAGTTGACGTCGCGGAAGGGCGCGGGACGGTTGGCGTGCGCCGCGGTGCCGGAGGGGCGGTACAGCCTCCCTGCCACCGCCGCCGCCGTTGCGGTGCCGACGGGGCCGAACACCACGTCGAGGCTGCCGTCGTCGGCGGCCCCGTTCCAGGTGACGGCCGCCTCCAGACCGTGCCGGGCGGCGAGGGCGTGCAGGTCCTCGGGGTCCGGCACGTCGGCGGGGGACGCGGCGCGGCTGCTGTCGTCCACGGCGGACAGTGCCGCCAGGTCCTCGGCGAGGCGGACGTTGGGCAGACCGGTGACGCGGAGCGGAGTCGTACGTCCGGCGGGCGGGGCGGTGCGCCCGGCGAGCAGGGCGCCGAGGGCGTCCAGGCCGCGCGGGCCGTCCGCGGGGTCGCCGTCGCCGACGAGATCGGCCCAGGCCACCTCGTCGCCTTCGGCGGGAACGGCCGACAGGGTCCCGCCGACCTCGGCCGGGACGGCCGGTACGGTCCCGTTAGCCTCAGCCGGGACGGCCGACACGCTCCCGTCGGCCTCAGCCGGAACGGCCGGTACGGTCCCGTCAGCCTCAGCTGGGACGACCGACAGGGGTCCGCCAGCCTCAGCCGGAACGACCGACACGCTCCCGTCAGCCTCAGCCGGAACGGCCGGTGCGGTTGCGTCGGCCGCGGCCGGGGCGGCCGGTGCGGTTCCGTCGGCCGCGGTCGGGGCGGTTTCGTCGCGGTCGAACGGGGCCGCCGCCCCGTCTCCGGCGGCGCCGGCCTCCGACGTGGCGGCGCGGTCGTCGGCCGGGGCCGGGTGACCGGTCCGCGGCGCGGCGGTGGCGGGGGCCGAGGACGACGTGCGCTTGCGCAGCACCACGTCGTAGCGGTAGCGGGTCAGCTCGTTGTGGTGGGCGCCCCGCTTGACGCGGATGTCGGCGTCGAAGCCGTCGAGGGCGGCGAAGTAGTCCGGGTCGAGCAGCAGTTCGCCCTCCCAGGCGACCGACCGCTCCACCGCGGTCCGCAGGGCCTGCTTGTCCTCGAGGTCGGTCGCGCGGCGCGCCTCCACGGCGGCACGCAGGCAGCGCAGCAGCCGGGCGTTGCGCACGTCGCCGATGAACAGCCGTCCCCCCGGGGCCAGCAGCCCGGCGGCGGCGCCGATGACATCGGTGAGGTAGTCGGCGTCCGGGAAGTACTGGGCGACGGAGTTCAGGACGACCGTGTCGAAGTAGGCGCGGGGAAGCCCGTCGGTGTCGTGGGCGGGCCGGGCGCTCAGGTGCACGCGGCCGGCGTACTCCGGTACCGCGTCGACCTGGTCGCGCAGGGCCCGTACCGCCTCCTCGGACAGGTCGGTGCCCCAGTACGCCTCGCAGCCGGGAGCGATCCGGGAGAGCAGCAGACCGCTGCCGACGCCGATCTCCAGCACGCGGCGGGGGTCGAGTTCCGCGATGCGGGCGAGGGTCGCCTCGCGCCACTCGCGCATCTCGGCGACGGGGATGGGCAGCCCGTCGTACATGCTGTTCCAGCCGGCGAAGTTCTCACGGAAGCCGGCGGAGGCGGGGCCGAGGCCCTCGGACCCCTCCTGCCGGCCCTCGGATCCGGCCGCCGAGTAGAGCAGTTCATGCAGGTCCTTCCACTCCTGGACCTGCTCGCCGAAGTCCCGGTCGGCGTCCAGCGAGGGGACGACGTAGGCGGCGAGCCGGCGGTCGCCCGGGCGGTCCTCGCGGACCAGGACCGCGGCCTGCTCCACGGCCGGATGGGCGCGCAGCACGGACTCGATCTCGCCGGGCTCGATGCGGAAGCCCCGGATCTTCACCTGCGCGTCGGCGCGACCGAGGAACTCCAGCCTGCCGTCGGCCTTCCAGCGCACCAGGTCGCCGGTACGGTACAGCCGCTCGCCGGGCCCCCCGAACGGATCGGCGACGAACCGCTCGGCCGTCAGATCGGGCCGGCCCAGGTAGCCGCGGGCGAGTCCGGCGCCGCCGAGGTACAACTCGCCCGGCACTCCGGCCGGTACGGGCCGCAGCCGCGCGTCGAGCACGTAGGCGCGGGTGCCGGGGTCGGGGACGCCGATCGGCACGATCGTGCCGGCCGGGGTGTCGGGGTCGCACAGGCCGAGGGTGGAGTTGGTGGTCGCCTCGGTGGGGCCGTACGCGTTGAACATCATGCGGCCGCGGGCGTACCGGCCGACCAGCTCGGGCGAGACCCGCTCGGTGCCGGCGAGCAGGGTGGCGGGCGGCAGTTCGACGTCCTCGGGCATCGCGGCGAGCAGTGCCGGCGGGAGGATCATGAAGGTGATGCCGTGGGCGTGGGCGTAGTCGGCGAGCGGGGCGCCGGGCACCCGCAACTCGGCCGGTACGACGACGAGCCGGCCGCCGGAGAGCAGCCCGAGGCACAGGTCCCAGAACGCCACGTCGAAGCTGGGCGAGGCGAACTGCAGGACCCGGCTGTGCGGTCCGATCCCGAACCGCTCGGTCTGGGTGGCGACCAGCTTGGCGACACCGGCGTGGGACAGCACCACCCCCTTGGGGCGGCCGGTGGAGCCGGAGGTGTAGATGACGTAGGCGGCGTTGCCGACGGAGAGGGAACCGGAGCCGGGGTCGAGGTCGGGGCCTGGTCCGGGCTCCGACGGCTGCGCCTGCGCCAACTCCCGTACGACGTCGGGCGCGTCCAGCACCACGACGTCCATGCCGTCGAACGGCGGGATGTCCCGGGCGACCTCGGCGGTGGTGACCAGGCAGGCGGGGCGGGCGTCGGCCAGCATGTAGGAGATGCGGTCGGCCGGGTAGTCCGTGTCCACCGGGAGGTAGGCGGCGCCGGACTTCAGGACGGCGACCTCGGCGACGATCAGTTCGGCCGAGCGGGGCACCGCGAGGGCCACCACGCGCTCGGGGCCGGCACCGCGCGCGACGAGGGCGCGGGCCAGCCGGGCCGCCCGCTCGTCCAGCTCGGCGTAGGTGAGCCGGGTGTCCTCGAAGACCAGCGCGATCTCGTCGGGCCGCCGCCGGACCTGCTCGGCGAACATCTCCGGCCAGGTGCGCAGGGGGACGTCGTGGTCGGTGTCGTTCCACTCCGTCAGGACACGGTGGCGCTCCTCGGCGTCCAGCAGGTCCAGTTCACCGACCGGGGTGTGCGGCCGGGCGAGGGCGTCGGCGAGCAGGGTGGCGTAGTGGCCGGCGGCCCGCTGCGCGGTCTCGTCCCGGAACAGCTCCTGACGGTACGTCACCCACACGCTGCCGGAACGGACTTCCAGCGCAAGATCGAGGATGCCCTGGGCCCCGCTGCCGCGTGGGCCGTCCACCGCAGTACCGGACACGGTGTCGGCCGCGCCGCCGGACGCGGTCCGGGCCGGACCGTCCGGCGCCGCGCCGTGCGCCGCCCCGAAGGCCACGTTGAACAGCAGCCCCCCGCCCCTGGTCGGCTCCGGTCGCAACCACGCGACCAGCGCGGCCGGTTCGACGCGGTGGGCGGCGGCCTCCGCACACGCCCGTGTCACCCGCCGGGCCAGTTCCGCGAACCCGGTCCCGCCGTCGAGGGCGACCCGGACCGGCAGTCCCCCGTACCCGACGGTGATGTCGCGCGCGCCGCCGTAGCGGTGCAGCAGCGCCACGAAGACGGACAGGTGGGTGAGTTCGTCGGCCGTCGCGTCCAGCGCGCGGCCGACCGTGCGCACTTCCCCACCGGGTGCGAGCGGGTACGGGAAGTCGACGGGGAGGACCGCCTCCTGCGGGAGGGGGTCGAGCGTTCGGCGCCAGTACGCCGTCACATCGTCGCCGTCGACACCGGACGCACGCGTTTCGAAACCGGACACAGCTGACCGTGCCTCCAGAGTGTGCGGAACCGGCTCAGCCGGAGGACCGCAGGTCATACTAAGGTAAGGATTACCTAACCAAAAGGCCCCGTCTCGGCGGACCTCGTGATCCCCACTACGATTAAGGCCTGCCTAACCTAAGGGAGCTGGCTGTTGGAGACCGCAAGGTGACGGGCAAGAGGGTGCGCCCTGTCCTTCTCGTGACGCTGCTGGGTACCGCCCTGGCGGCGCTCTGCCTGCTCTCACTGGCACTCGGCGCGGCCAACATCCCGCCGGACCAGGTGATCCGGGCGCTGTTCGGCGACGCCCCGAGCCGCTTCGTGGACAACGTCGTCTGGTCCGCGCGCATGCCCCGCACCGCGCTCGGGCTCACCGCGGGCGCGGCCCTCGGGCTGGCCGGGGCGCTGATGCAGGCCCTGACCCGCAATCCGCTCGCCGACCCCGGGGTGCTGGGGGTGAGCGCCGGGGCGTCCTTCGCCATCGTGCTGGCCGTCGGCGTGCTCGGCATCGACTCCCTCTACGGGTACGTGTGGTTCGCGTTCGGCGGGGCGCTGGTCGCCACGGTGGCCGTCTATCTGCTGGGCGGCCTCGGACGGTCCGGGATGACCCCGGTGAAGCTGGCGCTCGCGGGCATCGCCGTCACGTCGATGCTGTGGTCGTTCACCCAGGCCATCGTGCTCACCGACGTGGACGCGCTCAACAAGTTCCGCTTCTGGTCCGCCGGTTCGCTCGCGGAGGCGGAGAACGGCATGGTGTGGCGGGTCCTGCCGTTCCTCGTCGTCGGCGGGGTGCTGGCGCTGGCCTGCGCCCCGGCCCTCAACAGCCTGGCCCTCGGCGACGACGTCGCGGCCTCGCTCGGCCGGCGCCTGGGCCTGGTCCGGCTGGCGGGCGTCGCGGCGATCACCCTGCTGACCGGGGCCGCGGTCGCCGTCATCGGTCCGGTGGTCTTCATCGGCCTGGTGGTCCCCCATGTGGCCCGCGTACTGGCCCAGTCGGCGGGCATCGGTCCCGACCAGCGCTGGCTGCTGCCCCTTTCGGCGGTGCTCGCGCCCATCCTGCTGCTCGGCGCCGACATCCTCGGACGGCTCGTGGCACGGCCCACCGAGATCCAGGCGGGCGTACTGGTCGCCTTCATCGGCGGCCCGTTCTTCATCGCCATGGTCCGTCGGCGCAATCTGGCGGAGGTGTGAGCGTGCCGAACCCGAAATCGACCCTCGTGTCGCGTCCCGACCCCAAGTCCCCCGCCGGTAGCGGCCGTTCGTCCGGATCCGCCCACTTCCGCGCCTACCGGCTGGCCCTGCCCCCCGTCTCCGGCGTCTTCCGCCCCCGGCTGGTGGTCCTGTCGGTGGTGCTCGCCGCGGCCACCTTCCTGTTGTTCTGCCGGGGTCTGACGACCGGCGACTACCCGATCGGCTTCACCGAGGTCGTACGGGCCCTCGTGGGCTCCGGCGACCCCGGCACCGTACTCGTGGTGGAGGAACTGCGCCTGCCCCGCGCCCTGGTGGGACTGCTCGCCGGGATCGCCTTCGGGGTCTCCGGCGCGCTGTTCCAGACCATGACGCGCAACCCGCTGGCCAGCCCCGACATGATCGGTCTCACCCAGGGCGCCGGCACCGCCGTGGTCGCGGGCATCGTGCTCGGCTGGGACGGCGGACTCGGCACCCAGGCACTGGGACTGCTCGGCGCCCTGGTGACCGCCCTGACCGTCTACGCACTGGCCTGGCGGCGCGGCACCACCGGGTACCGCATCATCCTGGTCGGCATCGGCGTGGCCTGGATCTGCACCAGTGCCACCGACTACCTGGTGGCCAAGGGCGGCCGCTTCCAGGCGCAGGCCGCGCTCGGCTGGCTGGTCGGCAACCTGAACGGCCGCACCTGGGACCAGGTCGGGCCGCTCGCCGTCGCGCTGGCCGTGCTGCTGCCGGCGGCCCTGCTGCTCGGCCGGCTGCTGCGCACGCTCCAGCTCGGCGACGACGTGGCCACCGGCCTCGGGACGCGCGTCCAGCCCGTACGCCTGGCCGTCCTGCTCACCGGTGTCGGCCTGATCGCCTTCGCCACCGCGTCCGCGGGGCCCGTGGCCTTCGTGGCGCTCGCCGCCCCGCAGATCGCACAGCGGCTCGCCGGCACCGCCTGGCCGCCCACGGTGGCCTCGGGACTGACCGGGGCGCTCGTGGTCCTGGGCGGCGACCTCATCGCCCGTACCCTCGTCTCCGGCACGGAACTGCCGGTCGGCGTCGTCACCGGTGTGCTCGGCGCACCGGTCCTGCTCTGGCTGCTCGTCCGCGCCAACCGCGCGGGTTCAGGAGGTTGATCCCATGTCCGCCGACCCCCTGCCGGCCGATCCCGTGTCCACCGGGCCCGTGCCGGTCCCCGGCCCCGGCCTGCCGGCCGCCGATCCCGACCTGCGCGCGAGCGGTCTGCGGCTGGCGTACGACAACCGGCTGGTCGTCGACGGCCTCGACCTGGCGGTACCGCCGGGCCGGATCACGGCCATCGTCGGCGCCAACGCCTGCGGGAAGTCCACCCTGTTGAGGGCCCTCGCCCGGCTGCTGGGGCCCAAGGAGGGAGCCGTCCACCTCGACGGGCGGGCCCTGCAGTCCATTCCGAGCCGGGAACTCGCGCAGCGCCTGGGCATCCTCCCGCAGAGCCCGGTCGCGCCCGAGGGGCTGACCGTCATCGACCTGGTCAACCGCGGGCGTTCGCCGCACCAGACCTGGTGGCGGCAGTGGTCGAAGGCGGACGAGCAGGCCGTGCACGAGGCGCTGGCCGCCACCGGCATGACCGACCTCGCCGACCGGCCCGTCGACGAACTCTCCGGCGGCCAGCGGCAACGCGCCTGGATCGCCATGGCCGTCGCCCAGGGCACGCCCGTCCTGCTGCTCGACGAGCCGACGACGTATCTCGACCTGGCCCATCAGATCGACGTCCTGGACCTGATCACCGACCTCAACCGCCGGGAGAACCGTACGGTCGTGATGGTGCTGCACGACCTCAACCAGGCCTGCCGGTACGCGGATCACGTCGTCGCCATGAAGGCCGGGAAGATCGTCGCCGAGGGCAGCCCGGCCGAGGTCATCACCGCCGGGACCGTCGAGGACGTCTTCGACCTGACCTGCCGGATCACCATGGACCCGGTCAGCCACACCCCTCTGGTCATCCCGATGGGCCGCCACCACGGAGGACCGACGACGCCGACGGCGGCGACGGCGCGGGCGGCCGACTGAGGGGCCGCTGCGAGCGGGAAGCCAGGGACCTGTCGGCCGGGGGTTTGTGTGCGCCGTATGGCCGAACGGTGACCGTGAGAGGCAGATGAGGCCGGAGGGACGGAAGGTCCGTACCTGTGTCTTGACACCGGCTTCGTTCACTTCTTAGAACGAGAGGCGAAGCATTCCCCCCACCTCAGTGGGCCCGCCCCGCGCAGAGGCGGCCCACGGAAGGGAGAGTCGTGGACTCCCCACGTCTGCTCCGCACCTGTCTGCTCGCCGCCCTGCCCGCCGTTCTGGTCGCGGCGGCCGCCGTAGCCCCTGCCCACGCGGACCCCACTCCGCGGGCAGCGGCGGCGGTGACGTTCTCCGACACCTTCGACGGCGCCGCGGGATCCGGTGTCGACCCGGGCAAGTGGCAGGTCGAGACCGGCGACAACGTCGACAACCACGAGCGGCAGTACTACACGGCCGGCAACGACAACGCGAAGCTCGACGGCCAGGGCCACCTGGTCATCGAGGCTCGCCGCGAGAACCCGGGCAACTACCAGTGCTGGTACGGCAGTTGCGAGTACACCTCGGCCCGGCTCAACACCTCCGGCAAGTTCACCGCGACGTACGGGCACGTCGAGGCCCGGATGAAGATCCCGCGCGGTCAGGGCATCTGGCCCGCCTTCTGGATGCTCGGCCAGGACATCGGCAGCGTCGGCTGGCCCAACTCCGGTGAGATCGACGTCATGGAGAACGTCGGCTTCGAGCCCGGGACCGTGCACGGCACCCTCCACGGGCCCGGCTACTCCGGCTCGGGCGGCATAGGCGCCGGTTACACGCTGCCCGGCGGCCAGGCCTTCGCCGACGCCTTCCACACCTTCGCCGTCGACTGGGCGCCGAACAGGATCACCTGGTCCGTGGACGGCACCGTCTACCAGACCCGCACCCCGGCCGACCTGAACGGCAACACCTGGGTGTTCGACAAACCGTTCTTCCTGATCCTCAACCTCGCGGTCGGCGGCTACTGGCCCGGCGACCCCGACGGTTCGACCGCCTTCCCGCAGCAGTTGGTGGTCGACGAGGTGAAGGTGACGACCAGCGACGGCTGACGGAGCCGCTCGCGACACCGGTGACGGTGCGGCAGCCGGTCCGCGTTCAAGACCCGAACGCGGACCGGAGCGCGGATCCGCGCGTCGGTCCGCACGCCGACCGGCACGTCGGCCCGCACGCGGAGCGCCCGGCCGGGAGGATGTCCCCGGCCGGGCGCTCCCCGCGCCTCAGGCCGCCGGGACCGCGGACGCCGCCGAAGCCGCGGACGCCACCGGGACCGCGGACGCCATCGGGGCCGTCGCGTCCGGCACGACCGTCGTGCCGGTCCCGCCGGCGTCGGCCAGCCCGTCGAGGAGGGCGTGCGGGGCGCGCCCGTCGAGCACCCGGGCCACCGCCACCCCGCCCCTGACGGCCCGCAGGCACGCCTCCATCTTGGGACCCATGCCGCCGTTCAGCCCCGGCAGCAGCCGCTCCAGCTCGGCCGCGCCGATCCGGCCGACGACCCGCTCGCTCGCGGGCCAGTCCGCGTACAGCCCGGGCACGTCGGTGAGGACGATCAGGATCCGGGTCCCCAGCGCTGCGGCCAGCGCACCGGCCGCGGTGTCCGCGTTGACGTTGTAGACCTGCCCGTCCTCGCCCCGGCCCACCGAGGAGAGCACCGGGATGTGGCCGCCCTCCAGCAGGAGGCGCACGACCGCGGTGTCGACCCGTGCGACGTCCCCGACCAGGCCGATGTCCACGCGCTCACCGGCCACTTCGGCGTACCGCTTGACCGCGGTGAGGGTGTGCCCGTCCTCGCCGCTGAGGCCGACCGCGTACGGCCCGTGCTCGTTCAGCAGTCCGACCAGGTCCTTCTGGACCTTGCCGGACAGCACCATCCGTACGACCTCCATGGTCTCGGGGGTGGTGACCCGCAGCCCGCCCAGGAAGTCGGACCTGAGCCCCAGCCGGTCCAGGTGGGCGGCGATCTGCGGGCCGCCGCCGTGCACCACGACCGGCCGGACGCCGGCGGCGCGCAGGGTGAGGACGTCCTGGGCGAAGGCCCGCCGGAGCGTGTCGTCGGTCATCGCGTGGCCGCCGTACTTGACGACGACCGTGTGGCCGCGCAGGCCTTCGAGCGCCGCGAGGCGTCCGTCCGGACCAGCGGCCGGTGCCGCTGCGCCGGTCGGCGCCGTACCGGCGACCGTCGCGCCGTTCACGGGCGCGCGATGAGGTAGCCGCCCATCGTGCGGAAGTAGTCGGTCGCCGCGTGCTCCGCCCCGTCCTCGGTGCGTACGCGCTTGACGACCAGCCCGCGCAGTCGCCCGTTCCTCGCCTCCGCGCCCGCGACGACGACCACCCCGTCGCCCTCACGGATGAAGATGCGTCCCGGAGTACCGCCGTAACAGCCCTCGGACACCGCGGACTCGACGATCCTGAGCCGCTGCCCGCGGTGGTGGGTGAAGGCGTTCGGGTACGGGTCGCACTGGGCCCGTACCAGCCGCTCGATGTCCTCGGCCGGCCAGCTCCAGTCGATGCGGCTGTCCTCCAGGGACCGCTTGTGGAAGAAGCTCGCCCGGCTGCGGTCCTGCGGGATCCACCGGGCCCGGCCCGAGGCGATGAGGTCGAGCGACTCGTCGACGACCGGGCCGATCAGGTCGACCGTGCGGTGGAACAGGTCGGCGACGGTGTCGGTGGCGCCGACCGGCACCGCCCGCTGCAGCAGGACGTCACCGGCGTCGAGTTCGGCGTTCATCCGGTGCGCGGTGACGCCGACCTCCCGCTCGCCGTTGATGAGCGCCCAGATCAGCGGCGAGAAGCCCGCGTACGCCGGGAGCAGCGAGTCGTGGATGTTGAGCGTGCCGTGCGGCGGGAGGTCGAAGACCTCGGGCGGCAGTACGGTGCGCCAGTTGTTGGCGACGATCAGGTCGGGTCGCGCGTCCTTCAGCGCGGTGAGCAGCTCGGGGTCGTCGGGCCGGTTGCGCAGCAGTACCGGCACCCCGTGCTTCTCGGCCAGGTCGGCCACCGAGTCGTCCCAGATCTTCTCGTACACGTGGTCGCTCCTGGGGTGGGTCACGGCCAGGACCACCTCGTGGTCGGACTCCAGCAGAGCCTGGAGGGTGCGGTGCCCCCAGGTCTGATAGCCGAACATGACGACCCGCATACTCGATCCTCTCCTAGGACACACCATTGCAAGGTAAGGCTAACCTTATTTACCATCAGTGGCGTCTAGGGGAAGGAAAGTTGCGGTGAACGCACTGCACGACGAGCCCGACGCCGTTCTTGATGTGCTCGGGATAGGTTTCGGGCCGTCAAATCTCGCACTGGCCATCGCGGTTGAGGAACACAACGCCCAAGCCGCTCCGGAGGACCGGATCCGCGCGGGATTCCTGGAGCGCCAGCCGTCGTTCGGCTGGCACCGGGGGATGCTCATCGAGGACGCCACGATGCAGGTCTCCTTTCTCAAGGACCTGGTCACCATGCGCAACCCGACGAGCGACTTCAGCTTTCTGTGCTTCCTGCGGGAGCGGGGCAGGATGGTGGACTTCCTCAACGCGAAGACGCTGTTCCCCCTGCGGATCGAGTTCCACGAGTACTTCGAGTGGGCGGCGGCGCGGGTGGCGCACCTCGTCGACTACTCGGACGAGGTGGTGTCCGTCGAGCCGGTGACGGGCCCCGACGGCGAGGTCCGCTGGCTGGACGTCGTCAGCCGCGTGCCCGGCGAACCGGGCCGGACCGTCACCCGGCGGGCCCGGAACATCTCGGTGGCCGTCGGCCTCGAACCCCATCTGCCGCCGGACACGGCCCTGTCGGACCGCATCTGGCACAACAGCCAACTCGTGCCGCGGGTACGGGAGCTGAACGCCTCCGGTGATCCGGTGGGCCGCGTCCTGGTGCTCGGCGCGGGGCAGAGCGGCGCCGAGGCGCTCGACTACCTGCACCGGTCCTTCCCCGGGGCGGAGATCTGCGCGATCTTCGCGAAGTACGGGTACACGCCCGCCGACGACAGCCCGTTCGCCAACCGGATCTTCGACCCGGAGGCCGTGGACGTCTACTTCCGCTCCGCACCGGAGGTGAAGCAGTCCCTGGTCGACTACCACCGCAGCACCAACTACTCGGTGGTCGACATGGACCTCATCGAGTCGCTGTACGCGACGATGTACCGCGAGAAGGTCCAGGGCCGCGAGCGGCTGCAGATGCGCAACGTGTCCCGCATCCGGGACGTACGCGGCTTCGACGACCACCTGGAGGTCACCGTCGAGTACCTCCCCACCGGGGAACGGGAGGTGATCTCGGCCGACCTGCTGGTCCACGCGACCGGCTACCGCCCCAGGGACCTCGACTCCCTGCTGGGCAGGACCGCGAAGCTCTGCCTGCGGGACGACAAGGACGCCGTGCGCGTCGGGCGCGACCACCGCGTCGAACTCACCCCGGACGTCACGGCGGGCATCTATCTGCAGGGCGCGACCGAGCACACGCACGGCCTCACCTCGACCCTGCTGTCCACCACGGCGGTCCGGTCCGGCGAGATCCTCGCGTCCCTGCTCACCCACCGCGCGGCCGACACGGCCGGCACAGCCGGCACGGCCGGCCTGGCCGTGCGGGCCGGCTGAGGAACCGGCCCCGGCCGGGTGCGGCGGCACGGCTCCCCCGTGCCGCCGCACCCGGGGGCGGCTCCGGCACGGTCCGCCCGCACTGGGCAGGACCGAGGTCGGCAACTTAGAGTAGCCTCACCTAAGTTCTCTACGTCCGATCCCGGAGGGGTTGCGGGTGAGTCCTACCAGTCCGTCAGGACGTGACGTCCTGCGGGAGTCGGTCGGAGGGCAGCGTCGCGACGTCGCCCTCGGCGCGCTGCTCGCCTCCGGTCACCAAGTGGGTGAAGCGCTGGTCCCGGTGCTGATCGGCGTGGTGATCGACCGGGCCGTCACCGGGTCCGACACCGGCGCCCTCCTGCTGTGGCTCGGCGTCCTCGCCGTCGTGTACGTCGCGCTCGCCCTGTCCTTCCGCTTCGGCGCCTGGGCCGGCGACCGGTCGGCGGTGCGCTCCGAGCACACGCTGCGCATCGCCCTCGTACGACGGGTGCTGCACCCCGGCGGCGGCGCCGAGGAAGGCCGTCTGCCCGGCGCGCTGGCCAACACCGCCACCGAGGACGCCAAACGGGTCGGAAGCGTCAACACGGCGGTGATGTACGGGATCGCGGCGCTGGCCGGCATCCTCACCTGTGCCGTCGTCCTGCTGCGCACCTCGGTCCTCCTCGGCCTCGTCGTCCTGCTGGGCACACCCGTCCTGCTCCTCCTGGGACACCTGCTGAGCAAGCCCCTGGAGGCCCGTAGCGAGGCCGAGCAGGAACGCGCGGCACACGCCTCCGCCGTCGCCGCCGACCTGGTGGCCGGCCTCAGGATCCTCAAGGGCATCGGCGGCGAGCCGGCGGCCGTCGCCCGCTACCGCACCACCAGCCGCGACTCCCTGGCGGCCACGCTGAAGGCCGCCCGCGCGCAGGCCTTCCAGAGCGGCATGGTGCTGTCCCTCACCGGCTGCCTGATCGCCGTCGTCGCCCTGGTCGGCGGCCGGCTGGCCGCCGAAGGAAGCATCAGCCTGGGCCAGTTGGTGTCGGCGGTCGGACTCGCGCTCTTCCTGCTCGGCCCCCTCGAAGTACTCGCCTGGGTCAACGCCGAACTCGCCCAGGGCCGCGCCTCGGCCGGACGGGTCGCGGAGGTCCTGGCGGCCGGGCACAGCGTCACGGCGGGCGGCCGGAGCCTGCCCCCGCAGGTGCGCGGCGCGGTGCGCCTCACCGGCGTCGGCCACGGCGGGCTGCGCGGGCTGGACCTGGACGTCGCACCCGGCGAACTGCTGGGCGTCGTCGCCACCGACCCCGCCCACGCCACCGATCTGCTGCGCTGCCTGGCCCGGCGGGCCGACCCCGACACCGGCACGGTCGAACTGGACGGGATCCCCCTGCGGGACCTGGACCCGGCCGAGCTGCGCACCGCGATGCTGGTGGCCGACCACGACGCGGACCTCTTCGAGGGCACCGTCCGCACCAACGTCACGGCCGCCGCCCCCGGGTCCGCCGACCCCGAACCCGCCATGACGGCGGCCGGGGTGGCCCAGGTCGCGCAGACCCTGCCCCGGGGCGAGGACACGGCGGTCAGCGAGCGCGGCCGCTCCCTCTCCGGCGGCCAGCGCCAACGCGTCGCCCTGGCCCGGGCGCTGGCGGCCGACCGCCCCGTCCTGGTGGTCCACGACCCGACCACGGCCGTCGACGCGGTGACCGAGGCGGGCATCGCGGCAGGCCTGCGCGAGGTCCGCAAGGGCCGCACCACGATCCTCGTGACCACCAGTCCCGCACTGCTCGCCGTGACCGACCGGGTGGTGCTGCTCGACGAGGGCCGCGTCACCGACACGGCCCCGCACGCCGACCTGATCGCCCGTCACGAGACCTACCGATCGGCGGTGCTGGCATGAGCGACCTCTCCCGCGAGGAAACGCCGGACACACCGAATACGTCGGACACACCGGATACACCGGCCGGACCGGAACACCTCGGCGCCGGGCGCGAGTTGCTGCCCACCGCGACCCAGGCCCGTACCCGTGCCGCCGTACGCGAACTGATCGGCCCGCACCGCCGGGTGGCGCTCGGCGGCTTCGCCATGATGGTCGTGGCCACCGCCGTCGGCCTGCTCGTCCAGCCGCTGCTGGGCAGGATCGTGGACCTCGTCGCCGACCGGCGTCCGCCGGGCAGCATCACCACGCCGGTCGTCCTGCTGGTGCTGGTCGCCCTCGCGCAGGGCGCGGCCACCATGGCGGGCCTGGCGCTCGTGTCCCGGCTCGGCGAGACCGTCCTGGCGCACCTGCGCGAGCGGTTCGTCGAGAAGGCCCTGCGGCTGCCTCTGGAACAGGTGGAGAAGGCGGGGGCCGGCGACCTCACCGCGCGGGTCACCCGGGACGTCTCGGTGGTGGGCGAGGCAGTGCGCTCCGCCCTGCCCGAACTGGTCCGCTCCCTGCTGGCCATCGCGCTGACCCTGGTCGCGATGGCCGCGCTGGACTGGCGGTTCTTCCTCGCGGCCCTCGTCGCGGTGCCCGTCCAGGCCTCCACCGCCCGCTGGTACGTACGCAACGCCGTGCCGCTCTACGCCGAGCAGCGCATCGCGACCGGGGCCCAGCAGCAGCAGTTGCTGGACACCATCGCGGGCGCCGGCACGGTACGGGCGTTCCGGCTGGAGGAGGAGCACACCGCCCGGGTGGACCGGCGGTCGTCGACGGCGGTCGAACTGACCCTGCGCGGCGTACGGCTGGTGCTCGACTTCTACAACCGGCTGCACGTGGCCGAGTACGCCGGACTCGCGGCGGTCCTCGTCACCGGATTCCTGCTGGTGCGCGAGGGGTCGGTGTCCATCGGCACGGCCACGGCCGCCGCGCTCTACTTCCACAGCCTGTTCGCGCCGGTCAACTCGGCGCTCGTCCTCCTCGACGACGCGCAGTCGGCGACGGCGGCGCTGGCCCGGCTCGTCGGGGTGGCCGACCAGCCGGCACCCGGCCCGTCCGGAGCCGGAACGGACGGGCCGGACGGGACAGACGGCCCACGGACCGGGACCGGGACCGCACCCGGCACCGTCACCGTGACGGACGTCCACCACGCCTACGAGCCCGGACGTCCCGTCCTGCACGGCGTGGACCTCACGCTCCGGGCGGGCGAGCGGGTGGCCCTGGTCGGCGTGAGCGGCGCCGGCAAGACCACGCTGGCCAAACTCGTCGCGGGCGTGCACCGCCCCACGTCCGGCTCGGTACGCGTGACGAACGGCCCGGTGGGCGGGCCGGCCGGCGGCGGATCGCCCCGGGAGGGCCTGCCGGTCGCCCTGGTCACCCAGGAGACGCACGTCTTCGCCGGACCGCTCGCGGACGACCTGCGTCTCGCGCGGCCCGGCGCCGGCGACGAGGAGCTGCGTACGGCGCTGGCCACCGTGGACGCCCTCGACTGGGCCGCGGCGCTGCCCGCCGGTCTGGACACGGTCGTCGGCGACGGCGGACACCGCCTCACCTCCGCGCAGGTCCAGCAACTCGCCCTGGCCCGCCTGGTCCTGGCCGATCCGCCGGTGGCCGTGCTGGACGAGGCCACCGCCGAAGCGGGCAGCACCGGCGCCCGGCTCCTGGAGCAGGCGGCCGACCGGGCGGTCGAGGGCCGTACGGCACTGGTCGTCGCCCACCGCCTCACCCAGGCCGCCACCGCGGACCGGATCGTCGTCATGGACGGCGGCCGGATCGTGGAGAGCGGCACCCACGACGAGCTGTGCGCCGCGGCCGGCCCCTACGCCTCCCTGTGGGAGGTGTGGTCCGGCACCCGCGGCACGGCTGACCAAACCCCCACGCACCACCGCCCCGACACCACCACCGACACCACCGTGAAGGACCACTGATGCCCGGCTCCTCCAGAGGCGCACGCCTCGTCGCGTCGCTCGCCTCCGCGCTCCTCCTGTTCACCACCGCGGCGGCCTGCGGCTCCGACGACGACTCCGACGCGGCAGCGCCGGACACGTCCGCGTCCGCGAACAGCGCCTTCCCGGTGACGCTCGCCCACAAATACGGCAGCACCACCGTCAAGTCCGAGCCGAAGCGGATCGTCACCGTCGGGCTGACCGACCAGGACGCCGTACTCGCCCTCGGCAAGGTGCCCGTGGGGACCACCGAGTGGCTCGGCGGCTACAAGGGCGCCATCGGCCCCTGGGCCGCGGACAAGCTGGGCGACGCCGAGGTGCCCACCGTGCTGAAGGACACCGGCACGGGCCCGCAGACCGAGAAGATCGCCGGGCTCAAGCCCGATCTGATCCTCGCGGTCTACGGCGGCATCACGAAGGACCAGTACACGACCCTCTCGAAGTTCGCGCCGGTCGTGGCCCAGCCGAAGGAGTTCAACGACTTCGGTGTGCCGTGGCAGCAGCAGACCGGGATCATCGGCAAGGCGCTCGGCCAGGAGTCCAGGGCCAAGGAGCTGGTGAAGGGCGTCGAGGACGAGTTCGCCACCGCGGCGAAGGACAATCCGGAGTTCGGCAAGTCCACCGCGGTGATGGCGACGCCGTACGAGGGTCTCTTCGTCTTCGGCAGCCAGGACCCGCGCTCACGGGTGCTGACCGACCTCGGTTTCAAGCTGCCGACGGACCTGGACAAGGTCATCGGTGACGAGTTCGGTGCCAACATCAGCAAGGAACGCACCGACCTGCTGGACACCGACGCCATCGTCTGGATCGTCTCGGACATCAAGAAGGAAGAGGCCAAACTCCGCAGGAACGCCCTCTACTCCGACCTGGACGTGGCGAAGCAGGGACGCGAGGTCTTCGTCGAGGAGAGCGCCGACTACGGCAACTCCGTCTCCTTCGTCTCGGTGCTGAGCCTGCCGTACATGCTGGAGCGCCTGGTACCGCAGCTGGCCGCGGCCGTCGACGGCGACACCGCCACGAAGGTGACCCAGCCGTCCTCCTGAGAGTGACTCCGCGATTGCCGCGGGGACGAGCGGACAGAAGGTCCGGGGCCACGGACGACCGTGGCCCCGGATTCGCTGTGTCGGGCGACACGCTCGCGACACCAGAGGCTGAAAGTATGATCACCCAATGTCTGACATGACCGAGACCACGCCCGGCTGGCTCCCGCACGACGAGCTCGAGCAGGCGCGCGCCCGCATGCCGATCCTGTACGTCGAAGCCGTGCCGGTGCGCGTGGACGACAGCGGCGAAGTGACCAGCATCGGACTGCTGCTCCGGATGGGGTCGGGCGGGGCGGTCAGCCGCGCGCTCGTCTCCGGCCGGGTCCTGCACCACGAGCGGGTCAGGGACGCCCTGCTGCGCCACCTGGAGAAGGACCTCGGCCCGGTCGCGCTCCCCAGGGTGCCGACGTCGCTGCAGCCCTTCACCGTGGCGGAGTACTTCCCGACGCTGGGGGCCACGCCGTTCCACGACCCCCGCCAGCACGCGGTGTCCCTGGCCTACATCGTCCCGGTGACCGGCGACTGCCGCCCCCGCCAGGACGCGCTGGACCTGGTCTGGTTCAGCCCCGAGGAGGCCTCGTCCCCCATGGTCCTCAACGAGATGCCGGGCGGCCACGGAGCCCTGCTCAAGCAGGCGCTGGCCCATGTGGGCCGCCTGTCCTGACCGTACGACGGACAGGCGAGAAGTCCGTTCCCACCGAGTGGGAACGGCTTCCGGTCTGCCGTGAAGCCGGTCGGGACGACAGGAGGTGAACCTGCGGCCCCCTGACCCCCAGGGGTATGGGCCATCCCCTTCGCCACCACATACGACTGAAAATCTTCGCATGGCCGGCCCCCGCCACCACTTGAACCGGCTGATGCATCGCTCGACCGCATTGCGCTGCTTGTGATCTCCGGACAAATACACACGTACCAGCCCGGACACCCCACCGCAGCAGCCGCCGCGAAAGCGGGGCCACGTGGGGAGCCGGAGCCGGACGCCGTACCGACAACGGCGAGGCGTTCCACGAGAGGTCATGCCGCCGGGCAGGCGCACGGCACGCCGGGAACAGCAGGTACACCTCCACGCCGCAGGTCCACAGACACACACCGGCCACCCCGCAAGTCGAACTTTGCGGATGAAAGCGTCCTCTAGCGCAACTCCGTGACCGCCGTGCGGAGTTCGTCGAGGGCGGCTCGGGTGAGGGGTGCCAGCTCGCCGGGGTCCGCGTCCCGGGCGGGGTCGGTCCATCGGGCGAATCCGGTCTTGAACGCGAGGATGCCGAGTTCCGCGGCCACCTGCGCCACGGCCCGGGGGACGCCCCGGCCCCTCAGCGCCTCGGTCATGGCCGCGACCATGCCGGTGCTCTTCGACGCGTCGCGCTGCTTCAGTTCGTCGTTCGCCTCGACCGCCGCGTGCATCAGCGGCCCGAGCTCACGGTTGAAGGAGGTCATCTGCATCGAGGCGCGCTCCAGGCCGGCCGCCACGGCCGTCATCGGCGTCGCGTCAGGGGCGGCGGCGGCGATTCCTTCGGCCAGCAGGCGGCTGAGGGTCTCCTGCCCCGCCGCGAGCATCTCCCGCTTGTCGGCGAAGTGGCGGTGGAAGGTACTCCGCGTGAGCCCGGCGCGCTCGGCGATCTGGGCGACCGTCGTGTCGTCGTAGCCCTTCTCGGTGAACAACTCGAGCGCCGCCACGATCAGGCGCTGGCGCGCGTCCGGCTTCCATCTGGGCATGCGGCCATCCTAGTCGATGCAACATGTGTCGCATCATGCTTATAGTGATGCGACACATGTCGCATCACATTGAGGAGCCAGCCATGCGTGTCTTCGTCACGGGCGGAACCGGACTGATCGGCTCGGCCGTCGTCGCCGAACTGCTCGGCGCGGGCCATACGGTCACCGCTCTCACCCGTTCCGACGCTTCCGCTGCACACGCCGAGGCCGCCGGCGCCGGGGTACTGCGGGGTGAACTCACCGACCTCCGGACGCTGCGGAGCGGCGCCCAGGACGCGGACGGCGTCATCCACCTCGCCTTCGGCAACGACTTCAGCTCGCCCGAGGCCCTCGCGCGGTGCGTCCGCGAGGAGCAGGAGGCCCTCGCCGTACTCGGCGACACCCTCACCGGCAGCGACCGTCCGCTGGTCACCGTGTCGGGAACGCCTCCGCTGCCGGGACACGTGTCGACCGAGGACGACCCGCTGCCGACCGGCGGCCCCGTCGGCGGACGCGCCGAGTCGGTGAACCGGGCCCTCGCGCTCGCCGCGCACGGCGTGCGCAGTTCGGCCGTACGGCTGCCGCGCACCGTCCATCACCGGGGCCGGGGCGGGTTCGCCGGAATGCTCACCGAGATCGCCCGCCGCGACGGTGTCGCCGGCTATCCCGGAGACGGCACGCAGCGCTGGCCGGCCGTCCACGCACTCGACGCCGCCGTCCTGTTCCGGCTCGCGCTGGAGAAGGCCCCGGCCGGAAGCGTGTGGCACGCCGTCGCCGACGGGGGCGACGCCGTACTCGACATCGCCACGGTCATCGGGCGGCGCCTGGGCCTGCCGGTCGCATCCGTACCGCAGGAGAACTTCGGCGCCATCGGCCCGATCTTCGCCATGGACCAGCCCGCGTCCAGCGCCCGCACCCGCACCGCCCTCGGCTGGCGGCCCACCCGCCCGAGCCTCCTCGCGGACCTGGAGAACATCGAGCCCTGATGCCGCTTGCCGAGCAGCGAGGGCGACGGGCGGCGTGAGCTCGTAACGCCGTCCGTCCCGCGGAAAGGTCCAGAGGTCTTCGACGCGGCGGCGGGCGAGAGCGGGTACAGCCCGCGCGGCACCGCGCGCTCACCGTCGGAGCAGGCAAACGGACGACGCCCAGGGCCCGATGAGATCCCTGGAGTCGGCGCGACCGCACCTGACCGCGCGGTCAGGTGGGGCCACGGTGCGGTTACGCCGACTCCAGGAACGCATGCAGGTCGCGTACCGCGCGGGCGACCTCTGCGGGCGCGTCGAACGGCTGGTTGTGGCCGCTCGGGACGCGCCGGTGGCCGAGGAGGCGCGGGAACCGGCCGGCGTGCTCCTCGCGCGGACGGGGGTGCAGTGCCGGATCCTCGGTGGGATCGAGCACGATCGCCGGGACGTCGACGGTCGGGAGAGCGGCCGGACCGGCCGCCCGAGCGGTGGGCTCAGTTGCCGTGGTCCAGCTGTGCGCCGTTACCTGCGTGTCCTTGCGCTGTGACTGCGATGGCCGCGCACGGGCTCGGTGCCAGGTCGGTCGCGGAGCCGGAGGCTGATCAGCGCAGTGATCGTGAAGACGGCAACCTGGTAGAGCATGGCGTGCCGGAATGCGGTGTCCGCATCAGCGGCGGGGGCACCGTAGGCGAGTCCGGCCGCGGTCACTCCGATGGATCCGCCGAGCTGCTGTGCTGTGGGCAGCAGTCCGGAGACCGAGCCGGCGGCGGGGCCGTGCACCTCGGCCAGGACCAGGGTGAACGCCGACGCGGTGAAGGCGCCGAACGCGGCTCCGCCGGCGGCCAGTACGGGCAGTGCCGCCTGGCGTCCCGCCGCTGAGCCGATGAGCGGGGCCAGCGCCAGGCACATCCCGGCCAGCACCAGCGACGCGGCGGTGAGCACCGCCGGCCCGTGCCGGCGGGTGAGAGCGGGGGCGGCCGTGCTGCCGGCGGCGGCAGCAGCGGCGAACGGTGCCGACGTCAGCGCGGCCGCCAGGGCCGAGTACCCGACGGCGGACTGGAGGTGGAGGAAGAGCACGTAGGTGAAGGAGGGCACGCCCGTGTTGAACATGAACACCAGCAGCGTGCCCCTGCGCGCCGCCCGGTCACGCAGCACCGCGGGATGGATCAGGGGGTCCGGCCGGTGCGGGAGGCTTCGGACGAAGTGACAGAGGGCGGTCGCAGCTACGGTGAACCCGGCCCATGTCCACCAGGGCCAGCCTGCTTCCCGCCCCAGCGCCAGGGGCAGGACCAGCGCGCCGGCTCCCACGGTGACCAGCAACGCACCCAGCTTGTCGACGCGCAGTCCCTCCGCCCCGCGGGTGCGGGGCAGCGCGCCCGCTCCGGCCAGCGAGGCGAGCGCCACCGGCACGGTGAGGAGCATCACCGGCCGCCAGCCGAGGCCGAAGAGATCGGCGCTGAGGACGAGGCCACCGATCAGCGGCCCGGCCAGTGACGCGACGGCCATGGTGGCGCCGTACAGGCCCAGCGCACGCGGTCGGCGTGTTGCGGGGGTGACGGCCCGGATGAGCGACAGGACCTGGGGGGCGACCAGGCCGCTGCCCGCGCCCTGCACCAGCCGGGCCGTGATCAGTGATGCGGCGTCGGGGGCGCACGCGCCGGCCACCGAGCCAGCGGTGAAGACCACGGTGCCCGCCACGAACAGTCGGCGGTAGCCGTACCGGTCGCCCAGCCGCGCGGCGGGGATGAGCAGGCACGCGTACGTCAGGGTGTATCCGGCCAGGACCAGCTGCACGGCACCAGGACCGGCGCCCAGGCCGGCCTGTATCGCCGGCGCAGCCACCTGGGCGACAGTGACGTTGAGCAGTTGCACGAAAGTGGCGCTGAGCACCACCGGCAGCACCAGGCGCCGGTCGCTCACGGCAGCAGAGCCGCGGCGAGCTCATGGGGGCGGGCGGCGAACGGGCTGTGGCTGCCCGGGAGGGTGCGCACGGTGAACGGGTTGCCGGGCATGGCCCGGTCGGCTTCAGCGATCATCAGATCCTGCACGGCCGTCGGCAGTGCCCGGTCGTCCGCGCAGCGCAGGAAGGTCCGCGGGATGCGCCCCCACCGTTGCGCGGTCACGATGACCGGGGTGGTGGGGATCGACAGCGGCAGATCGGGGCTCAGTGCCGAGCGCCAGCGGTCGAAGCGGTCCGGAGCGATGTCGTGGTACTGGGTCTGCCGCAGTTCCTCGACGTAGGCGGGGTCCTGTGAGAGCGGGTTGATCCGCACGGCGCCCAGTTGCCCGGGGTCGCCGAGGTTCAGATTCTGACCCCGCGCTGTGGCGTTCTCGCGCGAGCGAAGATAGTCGAAGAAGCGGGGCCGTCCGGCGGGCACGAAGGCCGAGAGGTAGACGAGCTCATCGACGAGTTCGGGTGCTCGCTCGGCGGCCAGTGACGCGGGGCCGCCGCCCGCGCTGTGCGCGACGAGGACGACACGACGGTGGTGGCGGGCCTGGCGCAGCGTGTCCAGCACGGCCTCGGCGCAGTCGTCCGTCGTCACGTCGGCGAGCGCGGACTTCTCGGTCGACAAGCCCGGCTGGCCCGGCTGGAGGTATCCGCTGGGCAGCGGTGCGTCGAAGCCGTGCCCCGGCAGGTCGACGGCCATGCTCGCGGCACCCGGTGCGGCGAGTGCGCGCTGCGTCGCCGCCCACTGGCCGGAGCCGTGCCAGGCCCCGTGCACGAAGACGAAGACGGTGCCGGCGAAGGAAGGATCAGTCATGACCGCATTCCACGCGGCCCGACCTGGATCATCCAGTGAAAGATCTGACAAACTGGTCTGCAATACATGTGAGGTATGGCCGGAGGCTACATGGAGGCGCGGCACCTACGGTACGCACTGGCCCTCGCCGAGCACGCGCACTTCGGCCGGGCGGCCGGTGCGCTGGGCATCGCGCAGCCTCCGCTGTCCAAGCAGATCGCCGACCTCGAACGGGAAGTGGGCACCCGCCTGTTCGACCGCACCCGCCAGGGGGTGTTTCCGACGGCTGCAGGAAAGGCCTTCCTCTCCCGGGCACGCAAGGCGCTCGACGAGATCGCGGCCGCCTCGGTCGACGCGGCCAGGGCAGCGCGCGGCGAGACAGGCCGGCTGCGCCTGGGCTTCATCGCCTCGGCACTGCTCGAACCCCTGCCGGACGTCCTCAGCCGGTTCGGCCGCGAACGGCCCGACGTACGGCTGGAACTGCACGAGATGGCGACCAGGCGCAGCACGGCCGCACTCGTCACCGGCGAACTGGACGTGGCGATCGGCCTCGGCCCGCCAGGAGGCATCGGGGCCGAGCAGCTGGTGTCGGTCCCGATCGGACACGACCACATCGTCGCGGTCGTGAGCAGCACGCACCCGTACGCGGGGCAGCCCTCGGTGGACGTGGACCAGCTGCGGCGGCAGCCGCTGATCGTGGCGCCGGGTGAGGACGAGCCCGCCGTCGCCACCGGGCTGCGGACACTCCTGGGCACGGACTCCCCCGCACTCTCCGGCGCGACCGTCGCCAGGGACATCCACACCATCATCGGCCTCGCCGCCTGCGGGGTAGGCGTCGGTCTGGGGCCCTCTCGCATGCTGACGGCCCCACGACAGGGCACATGGTTCTGCGAGGTGACCCCACGCACGCCTCTGCCCGATCTGGTCCTGTCCTTCCATGCCCGGGACCGTTCCCCGGCGCTGAACGCCTTCCTCGACGTCATCCGCACGAACTGCCCCCACGTCGGTGCCGCGCTCGACCACCGGCTCGGCCCACCGGGACCACAAGGAGAAGGCGACCGCGGCTGATGCCTGCTCAGCAGTACCGGCTGGAGACGCTCAGCACCGCGCTCACCGCCCACCTGACCATGGTCCGCGCTCCCCAAACCCTGCCGACCCTGCCCGCCGGTCCCCGCCGCGCCCGCTGGACCGCCTGGTCCCCAAGTGGTCTTCCGAGAACATGACGCTGTCGGGGATCTTGTTTCCTGTGGGCGGCGACGCAGGCGGGTAACACCCACGTCCCCGGCCGTGGCCAAGATCCCTGACAGCGTCAGGCACTTAGATCCAGCGAATGACCTCGTCTGGTGCGGGTCGTTCGGCCGGGCGGAAATCCGTGCCTTTGGTGTACGCCACCGGCGTGAGCACCGCCTGCGCGACCGTTTCGTAGTCGAGTCCCAGGATGTCGGCCACGTCCCGTTCGCGGGCGAGGTGCATCGATGTCCAAGCGGTGCCCAGCGCGCGGGCCCGGGCGGCCAGCATGAAGCTCCACGTGGCCGGGATGACGTTGCTCATGCCGGCCGCCGCCCACTCTCGGTTGGGGCCTTCGTTGCAGGCCAGCACCAGCACCGGTGCGTCGCCCATGTGCTCGCCCAGGTAGTCGGCAGAGCTGGCTACCCGCTGCTGCACCGCGTCGCGGGCGTCGTCACCGGTGGGCTTACCGGGGTATCCCGGTGAGGCTTTGTAGGCGGCGTACACCTCGCGGTAGACGTCGCCGACCGCCCGGCGTTTCGCCTCGTCGCGGATCACGACGAACCGCATGGTCACGACGTTCGATCCCGACGGCGCCTGCAGGGCCATCGCCACACACTCGCGGATCGCGTCGTCGGGCACCGGCCGGGTGAAGTCGAGGCGTTTGCGGACCGCGCGTGTGGTGGAGAGCAGTTGGTCCGGGTCGAGATCAAGCAAGGTCATTTCGGTCACCCTGGGGTCGAGGGTCATTTCGGCACGCGGGTTTCAGTCGTGGCAGCGATGGATCGGTCCATGGCGGAGATGTATTGGGTAAGGGCGTGGCAATGGTGCTCCAGCAGGACGATGCGCTCTGTCATCCGGTCGCGCTCACGCACCAGCATCTCGCGCAGCTCAGGGTCGGCATCGGCGACGACGATCTCCTGCGGCTGGTTGAGGCACGGCAGCATGTCGCCGATGATGCGCGTGGGGATACCGGAGTCGAGCAGGCCGCGAATCTTCTTCACGCGATCCACCAGGTATTCGTCGTACTCCCGGTAGCCGTTCTCCTGCCGTCGCGGCGTGATGAGCCCTTGCTCCTCGTAGTAGCGCAGCATGCGCGTCGGGACTGCGGTGCGTTTCGCGAGTTCACCGATCTTCATGACCACCACCTCCTCGGCAACACGATCGTCACCCACGAAACCTTACAGTCATGTCAAGGTTGATTGGGTGTGAGCAGCGACTCGTCGCTTACCGTTGACATTCACATGATGTGAAGGTTGCACCATGGTCGCATGTTCCGGACCAGTAACTCCGTATGGGGCCGCCCGCGAAGCGGGACACCGCGGACGATGCGGCGCACCTGCGCAGGCTTCGCGACGGGTGCCGCGGTCATTGCCGTGAAGAGCGACAGCTGTTCGGGAAGCAGCGCCATCCTCGGAGGCCGGCTCCACGTCGGCTGTCCGGTCACGGGATTCCTCGATTACCCAGGGCGAGCTGGTGCGAAAGCGCCAGACGATTCCTTCGATCGCGGGTCGGTGATCATCCAGGCCGTGACCGACCCGGTTGTCCTTCGTGCACCGACTTGTCCGGCCCGCACCTGACGCCTGCCCGCCGGCGAGTCGCGCACGTCGCACCGATCGATCTTCCTCTTCGAACCTCACGAGATGGCGAGCACGTACATGACCACCCCATCGGCATCTGGCGCCGCAGTCGCGGCACCGACGACCCACTCCGGCGATCGGCTCCCACCGGGTGTCGCCCTGGTCATCGGGGTCCTGATGGTCTCGACGTTCATCGTCTTCCTCAACGAGATGCTCCTCGGCGTCGCCCTGCCCACGCTGATCGCGGACTTCGGGGTCAGCCCGAGCACCGGGCAGTGGGTCACGACCGGCTTCCTGCTGACCATGGCCGTGCTGATCCCCGCCAGCGGATTCGTGATGCGGCGCTTCCATATGCGAACGGTCTTCCTGGTCGCGATGTCACTGTTCCTCGTCGGGACGACACTCGCCGCGATCGCGCCGACGTTCGGCCTCCTGGTGGCCGGCCGGGTCATCCAGGCATCCGGCACCGCCGTCTTCCTGCCCCTGCTGATGACCACGACGATGCGCTTGGTCCCGGTCGGTCGCCGCGGCCAGATGATGGCGATCACGACAGCCGTCCCGTCCGTGGCACCGGCCCTCGGGCCGGCGCTGTCGGGTCTCGTGCTGTCCGCACTGAGCTGGCGCTGGCTGTTCATCCTGATGCTGCCGATCGCGGTTGCCGCCCTGGCGCTGGGCGCGTGGAAGCTGCGCAACACCACCACCCCGGAGCCGGTGGCCCTGGACGTGCCGTCGTTGCTGCTGTCCGCGATCGGGTTCGGCGGCCTTGTCTACGGACTCTCCCTGCTCGGCGAGGCGTCTGCCGGGCACTCTCCGGTCTCGCCGTACCTGCCGATCGCGGTGGGCCTGGCGGGCCTGGTGGCGTTCGTCCTGCGACAGATCCCCCTGCAGCGTCGCGACAACGCGTTCCTGGACATGCGGATCTTCCTGCGGAAGTCGTTCGTCCTGCCGATCCTGGTGATGGTGTTCGTCGCGGGCAACGGGATCGGTTTGCTGGTCGTGGTCCCACTGGTGCTGACCAACGTCACCGGCCTGAGCACCCTCCAGCTCGGCCTCTTCCTGATCCCGGGCGGTGCGGCGATCTCGATCGTGGCGGCCCTGAGCGGCCGCTTCTACGACCGTTTCGGCCCGCGTCCGCTGGTGGTTCCCGGTGCGATCGTCTGGCTGGCCGTCCTGTGGTTCCTCAGCCGGGTGGACGAGAGCACGAGCGTGATCACGTTGATCCTCGCGTGGCTGGTGTTCACCAGCGCGATGGCTGCGATGTGGGCGCCGCTCACCACCAGTGCGATGGGCGCCCTGCGCACCGAGCTCTACCCGCACGGCACCGCGGCCTTCGCCACCGTCCAGCAGCTCGCCGGTGCCGGTTTCGGCGCGGTGTTCATCTCGGCCTACACCATCGGCTCCGGCGCCCGGGACGCCGGTGTGCTCACCACGGCGCAGGCCGAGTCCGCCGGACAGGCGGCCTTCCTCACCGCCTGGGCCATCGGCCTGCTCGTGCTGGCGGGCGCCCTCTTCATCGGCCGGACACCGGCTCCGGCTGCCGACGGGACAGCCGCCGACGGGGCGGCCGCTGCCGAGCCGGGGCCGGTCAGCGACGAGACCGTCGGCGGCGAGACGGCAAGCGGCGCGTCGGCCACCGCCGAAGCGGTCTGCAAGGCGGGGGCCCGGTGACCGCGGACAGGAAGCTCGTCCTGGGGATGGGGCTGATCGATGGATACGGTGGCCTGCACGGCGCCTGGCGTGCCCCGCACGTGGACCCCGGGACCTACGCCGACGTCGATGCCACCGTGCGTCATGCGAGAGCTGCCGAACGCGGCAAGTTCGCCTTCCTCTTCACTCCCGACTTCCCCGCCGTACGCGGCGACGTCGAGCACTCCACGATCAGCAACCTCATGGACCCGCTCATCCAGCTGACCGCCGTCGCACGCGAGACGACGAACATCGGCTTCGTCGCGACCGGGTCGACGACGTTCCAGGAACCGTTCAACACGGCACGCCAGTTCAAGGCCCTGGACGTGGTGAGCCATGGGCGCGCAGGCTGGAACGCGGTGACGACCAGTGACCCTGCTGTCGCTGCCAACTACGGACGGCCCGTCGCCGACCGCGCCGAGCGTTACCAACGGGCGCACGAGGCGATTCAGATCGTCCAGGCGCTGTGGGGCAGCTGGCACGAAGACGCGTGGATCAAGGACCAGGCAGCGAACCGCTTCATCGACCCGACGAAACTGCAGCCCGTCAACCTGCAGGGCCAGTACGTCGCTTCGCGGGGCCCCCTGGCGATCCCACCGTCGGAACAGGGCCAGCCCGTCGTCTTCACGTCCGGCGGCCCCAGCCCGCACCTCCTGTCGATCGCGGGCCGCTACGCGAGCGGCTTCATCGCCGAGGTGTGGACGATCGAGGAGGCGCGCGCCCAGCGCGAACTCGTGCGGAACGCGGCACGCGAAGCCGGCCGCGACCCCGACGAGATCAAGTACATCGCCGGCATCATGACCACCGTCGCGCCGACCGTGCGCGAGGGCCTCGACCGTCGCCTGACATACTCGGACGACGTCATCGAGGCCCGTCTGCCCCACCTCGGCGCGATGCTCGGAATCCATATCCACCCGGACCGGTTCGACGAACCTCTCACGCCGGATCAGCTGGCGTCCGCGCACGCCTCACCGCGGGACCCGCGCTCCTCGAACGCTCTGGCGGTGGCACGCCAGGGGTGGTCCCCGCGCGACGTTCTCGCCCATGGCGTGATCGACTTCCATCCCACCGTCGTGGGCCCGGGCGAGCTCCACGCCGACCACCTTCAGGAGTGGTTCGAGGCGGGAGCCGCCGACGGCTTCTGGGTGACACCCGACATCTACGAGGACGGCATCGACGCATTCGTCGACGAGGTGGTGCCGATCCTGCAGGAACGCGGTATCTATCCCACCGAGTACCCGGGCACGACCCTGCGCGAGAACCTCGGCATCCCGCACCAGTACGGACCCGACCCCCGCATCACCGCAGCCGAGCGGTAACTGGCTGACGCTGTCGCAGATCTTGGTTGAACGGCCTCGTGGGAGATCATCAGGCTGAATCGACGGTCCGCGAAGAAATGGTGTGCCGGGCTCGGACGCAGCCAACACCCCGTGAGGCACCACCGTGTCCAGGAAAAACGGACCACTCCCGAAAGGAATTGTTGTGCCCGCCACAGCTTCGCCGATCACTGACATCGTGCGCTCCCGGTACTCCGTCCGGAAGTTCCACCCCACCCCGCTGTCCCCGTCGGACATCCGCGGCGTACTGGAAGACGCCCAGGCCGCCCCGTCGAACTGCAACACACAGCCCTGGACGGTGCACGTCGTCTCGGGCGCGGCACGCGACGCCCTGAGCAAGGAACTACTCAAGGCCGACGAGGAGAAGCGGTTCACTCCCGACTTCTCCTTCAGCTACGACGACTTCGGCAAGGGCCCCTACCTCGACCGGGCCCACGAGCACGCCGCGACCGTCTACCAGTCCGTGGGAATATCCCGCTCGGACCAGGCGTCAAGGTACGCGCATGCCCGAGAGAACCTGGAATTCTTCGGCGCCCCCCACGCCGCTTTCCTCTTCATGCCGGCGTTCGGCGACGGGGTGCGGGCGGCCGGGGACATCGGCATGTACGCACAGAACCTCCTGCTCTCGCTCACCGCCCGGGGGTTCGGCGGCATCCCGCAGACCATGCTCGGGCAGTACGCCGACACCGTCCGCGAGTTCCTGGACGTTCCCAGGGAACTCAAGCTCCTGTTCGGCATCTCCTTCGGCACCGCCGACCTTTCTGCTCCGGTGAACGGCTTCCACATGGGACGCGTCCCGCTGGAGCAGAGCGTCGTCCTGCACGACACCCCCGGAGTACTGGAAGAGGAGTAATCCCCCCGCCCGCCGGGGCGGGGAACGCGGGCCGTGTGCGCGTGGTCGGGGTGGCTGCGATTCGGCATGACGGCCGTGTGCCTGGGTTTCCTGGGCGTGGGCCGTCGAGGCCGGAACGGTGAATTATCGGCTCGATCACCGTTTTGGTGAGCGACGCCGGGCGGTCCTTGTTGCCGCGCCGGTGCCCGGCGAGCAGTGACAGCTCCACCGGCGTCCGCGTCGACCCGTCCGTGCACACCAACGCGTCGGCCACCTCGAAGAGTGCGTCGGCCGGGGCGGCCGCCCCGGCGGTCGCCCGCGCGGACAAGCACCCGTAGAAGGCCGTCCGAAAGCGGGACAGTTACGCGGAAGCGTCACGCCCGCCGCCCAGCGGCAGCACACTCATCCCCACGGCCTTCCTTGTGAACACCGTTGTCTCGTAGCAGAGTTCAGGATCATGGGGAAGGCCGTCCTTCTGCCCTGCGATCACTCGAAAGAGTGACAGCACAGCCGGGCCCGACCTTGAGGAACGAGGTGAACGTCAGCGGAGCGGCTCGTGCTCGTTGAGGACATCGGGGGTGTCAGGTCGTCTGATTCCGCTATGGGGGAACCGCGGCCGCTTGTGACGCCCGGCTTTACGTCCCCTGCGTTCCGGCCGCGTGCAACTGCTCCGCTGCCACCGTCGTGGCTCTGTGAAGTCCTGGGAATCTTGTGGGTGTTCACGGCCGGGTCCGCTTACGCTGAGTGATGTGTCTGCACCGAAACTTCACCACTATGTGCTTCAGAGCTACCTGGCGCGATTCGGGCGAGGCGAGATGGTCAGGGTGAGGCGCCGGTGCCCGCCGAAGACGCATCTCGCCAACGTCAAGAACATTGCCGCCGAGACCGGCTTCCCGCGTTCAAGACCGGCGACGCCATACCGTACGACGACTACTGAGCGCCTGATGCTGTCAGGGATCTTGTCTCCTGCGAGCCGGACGGGTACCACCTTGCCCCCTGGCGTGACCAAGATCCCCGACAGCATCAACATGTCAGAGGGCCCGCCGGATTCCTCCGGCGGGCCCTCTGACATGCGACTGTCTCCAGTCGGGACGACAGGATTTGAACCTGCGACCCCTTGACCCCCAGGAGTAGGGGTTATCCCTTTTGTCTGCACATACGGCCAGAAAGCAGGAAGCAAAGCGTGCTGTTCCGCGCGTACCGTTCAGGCGCGGGCACCGTGTGGTCCCCAACTGGTCCCCATGCGCATGTCGGTGACGCGCGTGTCCAACGCCCTCAACCGGGTCAAGAGACCGGCTCGCCAGGACCCGTCACGGTGTGAGACCTTGCGACCTTGCGCCTGAACTCGCGGACGGTGTCCTGCCATTGCCAGGAATCGCTCCCGTGCCACTCCTCCTCGTCGACCGGCTGCCAGGCTGCCAGTTCCTCCAGGTGAGTGATCATCGTGGAGGCGTCGGTGCCGGAGATTCCGCCCTTGCCGTCGAGCGTCCGTTTGATGTTGTGCAGGCGGTGAGCGGCTCGGTAGTAGGACTGCTGGGAGTCGGTGAGTCTGCGCAGGGCGTAGCCACCACATTTGCTGCACCAGTCGAAGTCGGTGCGCGCCATGAGGTCGGCGACTGTGAGGAGGTCGTCGCTGGCCACCACGGCGCGTTCGTGGGCATGCCGGCACAGCGGCGAGTGGCCCTTGCCCTCGATCAGAGGGTTGGCGTTGGTGGTGTAGAGCTGGACTGCGGCCAGAGGACCCAAGGGGAGTCCGCTGCCGCTTCGCCACCGGTCACTGCCGGGCTGCCGGAAAGGCGCGAAGTCGAGGTGGTCCTCCGCGAGCAGGCCGTGCCATACCGCCACGGGCAGTCCGCCGGGCCGGTCGGTGTCCAGGCTCCGCAGGTCGTGCGCGCCGCGCGCCAGAGCGAGCAGGCGCAGATTCAAGTTGCGGTCCTCGGTGCCATAGGTGTGGCGGAGGGTCCGGCGTCCGCCTTCAGCAAGCCCCAGGCTTGCACCGAAATATGGATCATGGACGTGCTGCCGAGCATCACGTACCTCGGGCTCGGGACTGCTACCCGCCGGCTTCTCCAGGCCGATCACGCTTGCGGGCAGGTCACTGGCTCCTGCGATGAGAACGCCCAGCCACCCCTTGGCCAGCCGTCTCTCGATGGTGTCCAGAGGCAGGACTTCCGCTCCCCCGCTCGCCGAGAAGACCAGGTACAGCTGGTCGGCGCCGTGCACAAATGTGCGCAGCGCACGGATGTGATCGTGGGTGACAGGTCGTCGGTCGAAGACCGAGGTGTCGTCGAAGATGCCCGGACCAATGGTGTCTGGCTGACGTGGCGGAACACCGTCGTGCTCGGACAGATCCGCGGTCCCGTCGACTGGTCTGCAAGGGAGGTCGCTTGCAGGGCCAAGGAGCCGTTCGGCGACGGGATCGGGAACCTCCAGTGTCAGGACGCGGCTGCTCAAGTCAGTATCGACGGTCCACGTGACCAGCGCACCGACCGTCCACGCGTCCAGCCCCTCCAGGAAGTCCCGCCCTTCATGATGTGGCGTGATGGCGGGCGCTTGCGGCACGTGCGCCGTCAGCCGACGCGCCGGAATCCGGTCCGCCGACTTCGCTGCCGCGCGGGCCAGTTCCTCCCAGGACTCAACGAGGCGCGCCGCCTCGGCCCGGGCCGCGTCGTAGCCCTTCCGATTGCTGCGGATGCTTTGCACGATCTCGTACGAGAGGTAGGCGCGCGCCTTCGGCCCTTCCCAGGATTGTCCGGCCGCGTTCTGCCACCGGCGCCACAAATCCGCGAGGGCCGCAGACACCTGGCTGTTGCCACCGAGCACCGCGAAGGCCGGGGCCGTGCACGGAAGCTCGGGCATGGGAAGAGTCGTTGCGGCAGCAGCCACAACAAGCTCCTCCGGGTCGGCGAACCGGGCGGCCTGGGCCCGTAGCGTCTCCACATATCGCATCTTGGCCGTCAGCGACGGCTTGGCCCACTCCTCCAGCCAGCCAAAGTGGGCGAGGACGGTCTGGGCCCGATACAGGCTCCCTCCCGCATCGCGCCAATGGGAGAAGATCAGGTCCCGCAGACGTTCGGCGTCCTCACGTGCCTCTCGAAGCGACGCGCCGCCTTCCACCTCCTCGCCATCGCCATCACCATCAGGATCCTGTTCAGCACGAAGAAGGACAGCGGCCTTCCGCGCCTCCTCGTCGGTCCAGCATTCGTCCTCGTCCGGCTCCGTGTAGGACTGCAACTGGTACAACAGGCCCGTCCCACCCAGAGCCCCCAGGAACATGCCCAGCCCGGTAGTCGGCCGGCCCCAGACACCCCATGCGGCGCACCGCGAGCAGAGCCGTCGCATCGTCGTCGCCTCCATCAGCACGTCGACCGTTCTCACATCGGACGTACGCAGCTGCCCACACTGCCTGACCACATGCAGCTTGGCCGCTTTGCCCTTGGCCGAATACACCGTGACCAACGAGCCCTCGAACGGCCCGAGTGGAACGTCAGCTATGGACAGCTCGCCACCCATAAGTCCCCCCATCCCGCTTTCTCGAAGACTAGAGCCCGACAACACCCTCACCCCTTCCAAACGTCAAAACGGCCTCCACCGAACGACGCCGCCTCGCCACTTACGTGCTCTTCGTCACCACCGACATCGCAAGGCCACTACGTGTAGCGGGCACTGGTCCCCGGACCCACGCCGCACCATCACCCGCACCTCTGTGCGGGCTCGGGTCACGCGACCCCACTGCACGAACGTGACCTCAATGGCAAAGCACCGATAGGCGCTGGCGCAGACAAGAAGACCGCAACGTCCAACAACGAACGCAGACAATGATCAGGAGAAGCGCCGGTTTGGCCAACCGGTGATCCCGTGTTACAAGCACCAGGCATACCAGCCATCACGGATACCCCTGAGCCGAATAGGGCAGGCGCCTTCTAAACGCCTGCTCTATCTCGAACATCCAACACTGATACCTCGACACGTCAGGTAGTCCGAAGAATCCCCGCAGGCGCGGGGGCGGCCACCTCCCCAGACGTGGCAGTCCTACGACACCGGAGGGTCCCCGCGGGCGCGGGATCGACTTCGGCACGACCAGGTTGAGGGTCTCCAGGGTCGGAGGATCCCCGCGGGCGCGGGGTCGACCAGACCACCCCGCCGACCGTCACCGCAGGCGCCGGAGGATCCCCGCGGGCGCGGGGTCGACGGCTTGCCACGGGTAGGCGTCCAGGTCACCGTGCGGAGGATCCCCGCGGGCGCGGGGTCGACACCCTGTACTCCGCCCAATGCTGATCTCACACAGGAAGATCCCCGCAGGCGCGGGGTCGACGGTCATGCGGATGGCCACGTAGTCGACACCCTCGGAAGATCCCCGCGGGCGCGGGGTCGACCTGTTCGAAGTCGAGATGGACAAGGTCAAGATCGGAAGATCCCCGCGGGCGCGGGGTCGACATGTCCAGCTCGACAAACTTGTCGGCGAACCCCGGAAGATCCCCGCGGGCGCGGGGTCGACGCGGTCCGCCAGTACATGCGGGCCCTCGTCTACGGAAGATCCCCGCGGGCGCGGGGTCGACTGGCACCTCGCCGGGCACCTGCTCGCCAACCCCGGAAGATCCCCGCGGGCGCGGGGTCGACGCGGCCCAGCAGACCGCGGAGCAGGTTCCCAGCGGAAGATCCCCGCGGGCGCGGGGTCGACTGGAGATACGGTCGCCGGCCATGGTGCTGCTCCGGAAGATCCCCGCGGGCGCGGGGTCGACGGCGGCTACCCGTTGCAGTCCGAGGGGCGCTACTGAAGATCCCCGCGGGCGCGGGGTCGACCCGGACAACCTGCGGATGCTGCCGCCGGACTTCGGAAGATCCCCGCGGGCGCGGGGTCGACGGGTCGGGGCCGAGGGTGGCGGCGTGGATCCGCGGAAGATCCCCGCGGGCGCGGGGTCGACTCGCTGCTGGCCCTCGTGCATGACTGCGGTGGCGGAAGATCCCCGCGGGCGCGGGGTCGACGCGATGCGTCTGAGCCAATAGTGCCTCACGAGGGGAAGATCCCCGCGGGCGCGGGGTCGACCCGTCGTTCCAGCCTGCCGTGAGCGTTGTTGCGGGAAGATCCCCGCGGGCGCGGGGTCGACGGGTCGGGGTTGTAGACGAACCCCCCGAACCGGGGAAGATCCCCGCGGGCGCGGGGTCGACCGGATCGGCCCCATGATCTATTTCAACGCCTACGGAAGATCCCCGCGGGCGCGGGGTCGACCACATCACGCAGGACTTCCCCTCGAACTGTGAGGGAAGATCCCCGCGGGCGCGGGGTCGACTGATGTGCGCGGCTGAGACTTCGGCCCGTCGAAGGAAGATCCCCGCGGGCGCGGGGTCGACAACGGGGTCAAGGTCTTCCACTGGCTGGACGACGGAAGATCCCCGCGGGCGCGGGGTCGACCCTGGTGGATCTCCCGGTCAGTCGTATGCCCTCGGAAGATCCCCGCGGGCGCGGGGTCGACCCTGGTGGATCTCCCGGTCAGTCGTATGCCCTCGGAAGATCCCCGCGGGCGCGGGGTCGACTGCGGCCCCCGAACCCCCCTGCGCCGCCCCCGAAGGAAGATCCCCGCGGGCGCGGGGTCGACCGACCACAAGACGATCACCAGTCTGATCAGGGAGGAAGATCCCCGCGGGCGCGGGGTCGACACTTTCTGAGCTGGGGCTTTACCGGGCGGGGCGGCTGTTTTCATTCAGTTGCTTTTTGGGGCGGGCTGAGAGGATCAGTCCGTCGAAGTCGACGGGTTGCCAGCGGTCGCGGCCTGCGGTGCGTGTGGCCCATCCTTGTTCGTTGGCGGCGGGTTCGATGAGGATGGCTTGGCCGTCGCCGATGCGGGTGGCCAGGAGTTCCCATAGGCGGTCGCGGATGCGGCGGCTTGGGTTGCCGACGAACACGCCGGCGCTGGCCTCGACCATCCAGCGGGTGAGGTGCCCGCGCAGTCCCTCTGGGGCGGCGATGAGAATGATGACGGTCATGGTGTGGATTCGATGTCGTTGATTTCGGGTCCGATGACTGCGATGTGGTTGTCGGTCATTCCGTGTACTGACAGGTCTGCGTGGTTGGCGTAGTTGGTGCCGCCCGGGACGGCGCCGAGGTGCTCGTCCCACAAAAGGTTGGCCTCGGGGTCTTCGAAGTCCGTTCCCTCGGGAGTGAGCAGGCTCTTCACATCGGTGACGATGCGGCCGAGGAGTTTGTCGCGGGCGATGAGGTCACGAAGTCCCAGTCGTGCGTCGCGTTCCTCTGTGAGTCCTTGTGCGGCGAGGTCGAAGGCGAGCGGAATGGTGTATTCGGCCTTGTACAGGTCGGCGATGTCCAGGACGAAGGATGTGGCTTTGCCGGTATGGACGAATCCGAGCCCTGGGCTGGCGCCGAGTCCGATGATGACAGCGTGGCAGATGCCGTAGAGGGCTGCGTTGGCGGCGGACAGGAGGCGGTTGAGGTCGTCGCCTGCTGCGAAGGCGTCGCCGGCTTTGTAGATGCGGCCGTTCCAGGTGATGCCGGTGCGGTCCGCGTGGGCTTTGTAGAGCTTTCGGATGCGTGTGCCTTCGCGGCCGCGGAGTTGTTGCATGGTGTGGGTGGAGACGTCTTCGCCGGGGAAGCGCATGTTGTACATGGCTCGGGCGACGGCGAGGCGTTCCTTGGGGCGGGTGACGAGCCAGGCTTGGCGGTGCAGGAGGCCGGCGCCGCGGCTGGGGCCGAGGCCGGCTGCGTACATGCGGACGCCTTGTTCGCCGACCCAGCACACGGTGGTGCCGGAGTCGGCGAGCAGGCGGATCGCTCCGTGGGTGACGCGGGTGCCGGGACCCAGGAGCATGACGGCGACCATGGCGGCGGGGACCCGGACGGTCTGCTGTTTGTTGATGATGACGACGGCGTTCTCGTCGCGGTCCAGGTGGCTGCGTTCGACGTAGACGCTGGAGACCCGGTCGACGAGGCGGTGCAGGTCCTGGGGGTCGGCTTTCCACCAGATGTCGGGCACGGGTGCTCATGCCCTTTCGGGAAGCGGGGCGAGGGTGAGCAGTCCGCATCCGTACGCCTTGGAGGGGCCGATGCCGTTCAGGAGGCGTTCGGTGAGCAGGGCGGGGTCGGTGATGCGCAGGCGTCCTTCGAAGGTCACTGCGTTCATGACGACCTGGGCTTCCTTCGTGCTGAGGGATCCTTTGCCGAAGGCACGGCGTTGGCGGGTGGTGATGCGGACGTCGCGGGGCGGTTCGCCGTCGGTGTCGTGGGTGTCGTCCAGGTGGGGGGCGGTGGGGATGTCGAAGCCCCAGCGGTCGGTGCGGGTGAGGAACCAGTTGAGCTGGGCTGCGGCGGTGCGGTGGCCGAGGCGGAAACTGCGGCGTTCGCCGGCTTCGATGCGTTGTTGTTGGCGCGGGGTGGGTTTGTCGGGGCGGCTGGTGTTCTGGACGGGGTTGGCGGTGAGGCGGAAGGCGAAGTTGCGTCCGGTTGCCAGCTGTTGCAGGAGGGGGGTGTAGTCGCGTACGGCGTAGTGCTCGCCGTCGGCGTCGGGCCATCCTGCCTGTTCGACGAGGTGCGTCCAGTCGGGTTTGTCGGTGGTGAGGACGAACAGGTGGGGGCGGTGGGGGTTGTCCGCATCGAGTCGCCACAGGGTGCGCTCTTCGGCGGGCAGGCCGGGGATGCCGCCTTGGACTGCGGCGTGCAGGGCGCGTGGGCCGGCGAGGAGTGTGCGGCTTTCGGCGCGCAGCGGGTTGATGCGGATGCGGGAGAGATAAGGCATGTCGGTCACCAGCCCAGGAGGGCAAAGGGGTCGTGGCCGCCGGTGCTCGGGGGCCGTGTGGGATCGGGTGTGAGGCCGGTGGGGGCTGAGAGGTAGGTGTGTGAGGTGCGGCGGGTGGTGTAGGTGCGGCGGGTGGGGGCGAAGGAGAGGGGCACGTCGTCGCGAATGTCGTCTCCTGCCGGGTCGTCGAGGGTGGCGGGAAGGTCGATGCGGGTGGCGTTGCCGTTCTGGCGTCCCCAGCGCTTGCGCACCGAGGGGGAGGCTTGCCAGGGCTCCGCGCGCAGGGCGTCCTGGAGCGGGCCGGTGCGCTGTCCCAGGAGCAGGGGTTGCGCGGGTACGCAGGACCGACGGCCCAGGGCGAGGGGGAAGGCGGGGTGGCGTACGGCGTGTTCGAGGGTGGTGATGAGTTCTGCGGGGCCTTCCACGGCTGCGAGGAAGACGGCGTCCTGGAGGTAGAAGCGCTGGGTGATGTGGGTGTGCTTGGCAGGTGAGGTGGGTTTTTGCAGGCCCCTGGCGGACACGGCGGCGGACAGGAGCGGCTGGCCCCGGTGATCGCTGACGGTGTGGTAGTCGCGTAGGAGGCTGCCGGGCTGGTCGATGCGGATGCCCAGTGCGAGCCCGGCAAGGTCGTCCAGGGCGGCGTGCCGGGAGCGGCCGGCGGCAGCTGCGAGCAGACCCACGACCCCGGATTTGGTGGGTTCGGGCCGGGTCTCACGGCGGTTGAAGGTACTGCGGTCACCCCAGGACTGCAGCGGGGCGGCGAGCCGCAGCAGGAGGACGGAGGTGCGGCCGGAGGCTGTCACGCCTGCTCCCCCACGGCGGTGGTGATGCGGGCCCGCAGGGCGGTGCGCAGGTCGGCGAAGGCGACGGATTCCCCGAATGCCTGGGTGAGGGTCTCGACGGTGTCTTTGGTGCGGGTTTCGCGGGTGGTGAAGGTGTGGCTGGCTGCGGCGTAAAGGGGGGTGTCGCCCCAGACCTGGGTGGCGGTGAGGTGCTCCTCGGCGAGGCGACGGGCGGAGTTCGCCTGAATGCCCGCTTCGGCCGGGACGGGCTCTTCGAAGGCGGAGACCAGGTTGACGGGCTGGTCGGTGCGCACGACGACAGCGACAAGGCTGGGCCGGGTGCGGTGGGCGAAGGAGTTCTGGTAGCCGGTGGGGGCGGACAGGGTGAAGCTGTCGACGAACCGGTCCAGGGCGTCGAGGGCGGCTTCGGTGTCCCCGCCGAGGTTGTCGGTGAGCTGGGCGAGCCCGACGGTGGCGTAGCGGTAGAGGGTGGCGGAGTTGAAGCCGATGGTGCCGATCATCCCGGCTCCGGTCTCCTCCTTTTCGTTCTGGTCGTCGACCGCGGTGAAGTAGTCGAACTCCAGCTGCGTCTCGTGGGTGGAGAGCGCGTGGGCGACCTGGACGGCGGCGTCGACGTTGAGCTTGGGGATGTCGGCGACCATCCGGCCGAACAGGGCGACGCCCACGGGGTGCCCGGTGGTGAAGGTTTCCGCGACGGGCAGTTCCTTGACCGTGTCCGCGAGTGCCTTGTCGTCCAGAGCTGCGAGGTCGGTGGCCCGGTCCGTGACGAGGGTGGCCACGGCGTCGAGTTGGGCGTTTCCGTAGAAGAGGAGATAGGCGGTGTCGCCGGCCTTCTTGCCCTGGCTCAGGCCGAGCTGGGCGAGCAGTGCCGCGGCGATCCGGCCGGCGTCCTCACGCTCCAGACCGGTGTTTTGCGTGATCCGGGTGGTGAGCTCACCGGTGAGACGCTTGGTGCGGGTGGCTCGCTCGGACTGGGGAGCCTGGACGTCGAAGTGCTGGCGGGTCGCTCGCTTCCACGCCTGGGAGGAGACCCGGGAGCGGCGGACGCCTCCATAGATGGCCTCCTTGGGATTGCCCTGGTCGTCCCGGTTGAGGTTGGCGGGCGGGACGGTCTGCACGACGTGCACGTCGATGTAGAGGCGCTGGGTCATCGAATTGGCTCCAAGTCCTGTGGGTTAACGGTGATCAAGCGATCCGGGGCCGGCACGGGCGCGCGTGCGCGAACGAGAGCAGAACGTTCACAACTGGGCGGCAGAGGTCGTGCGTGCTGCTGGTCTCAGCGGCCAGATCGCGAAGCCATGGCCGGCTGGGTCCAGCCGTAGTAGTCCAGGCCCCAGCGGCGGCGCACGCGGGAGCGGGGCTCGGGCCGGTTCCAGTCGTGCAGGTCAAGGGCCAGGCGGTTGTAGTCGAGAGGCTGCTTGATGTCCTTGAGCTGGGTGATCAGACCGCGCAGACGCAGTTGCAGCGCCGGCGTCGAGGTGGCGGAGAACGCCTGCTGGAAGCGGGAGTCGACTGCCTCGTCACTGGTGCGGTCGTGGCGCCGAAGCTCGAGCATGGCCCGGCCGAGGCTAACTCCGTCGCGGTGCATCGGCCGCTCCTGGCTCTGCTGGTGCAGCCCGTAGAGGGCGAGCGCGACATGTTCGGCCTCCTGCTCTGCCGAAACCTCCCCACGGCGGGCGGCGAAGTCGTCGACCGGGCAGGTGTAGAACGGGAACATCTCCAGCACGGTGCCGGCGGGGCGGCCCAGTCCACGGCGCAGAACCGCGAGGTCCTCGCCGGGCGGGCGCTGCATGGCCGCAGTGCCGTCCTTGCGCCGCCAGGTGCCGTCCGCAGCGATGTAGCGGTGCCAGATTCTTTGCTTCGTGAAGTCTTCTTCGGTCATGTCCGTGTCCAGACGTGATGAGGGATGCTGTGTCGCGAAGGCATGTGGGAGCGTCCCGGAGGCATGGCGTTGGAGGGCCCAAGCCGGATGTAAGAGACGTGGGCGTCCCAAGCAGCGCCTCGGCGCTTACTGGCTGTCGGGGTGAGGGCTGCTGCGCCGGGCGGCGTCTGCCCGGTGAAGGATCTCCCCGCGGCGTTTGAGGAAGGACGCCTCGGCCAGCGGGACGCGGTGCGTGCGCTCGGGCTTGCCCTCCCCTTGGGAGACGCTCCTTCCCACGAACGCTCCAACAGGCACCGCCTGCAGGAGGCGGTCCGCGACCTCCCAGCTGCGCCGCCACGCCAGCTGCTCCCAGGCGAGCTGGCCGGCCTCGATCCGTTCCAGGTCCTCCACACCTCGCATCCCGGCCAGCAACTGCCGAACCAGCGGGTCCAGGGCGTGCAGGACGAGTTCGCCGGGGCGCTGTCCCTTGTCCCAGGGGATGGGTTCGGCGCCCAGAGCCCGCCGCAGATCAGCCGAGAGATGATTGACGGCCGTGGCCAACTGCTCTGCCTGTTCTGCTACTTCGAGGAGAGCGGAGCGGACGTCGCTGTCCGCGTCGAGCGCGGCCAGCGGGAGAGGCAGCGCGTCGAACATCACGTCGTCGATGACGGCCGACTGGTTGCCGTACGCCATCCCGACAAGTTCCACGCGCAACGGATATGCCTGCCCGAGATCGGGCGCCAGGGCACCGGCCTGGTCCAAGAGCTTGCTCGTGGCGAACCCGCTCGTTTTCTCCCCTGCTTCTCGGGACTGCCGCTCGGGCGCGAGGAGCGCGTCAAGCCCGCGCCACGCAGCCTTGCCTGGCTGAAGGCGCAACGGGCGGCGCGGCGGCGCGGCGGCGCCTTTGTTTCTGCTCGTGCTGCGGCCACCGGTCGGCTCCAGGCGCCACATGGTGTGCGGTTCGATCTCAGGCGTATGCGGCATCCGGTCCCCCGCAGCGACCAGTACGCGCGTCACCCGCAGCCCTTCACCCGTGTTTTCCGGGACGAGCCGGATACGGCGGGACTGCCAGGTCCACAGGTCCAAGAGCCCTTCGGGTGCCCGCTCCTGCCACTGGGCAGTGTCTGCCGATCGAGGATCTGCGGGCTGACGCCTCCTCCACTGCGGCAGGTCGGCGGACGTGGGCGGCGCTCCGACCGGAAGGTTCAGCAACAGCGTCTCGAACAGCGTCGTCCCGGCCAGCAAGGTGACACCCATCTGCCCCAGCGGGCCGGTCGGGTTCCCTGTGGTCTTGCCCGCTTTTGCCTTCGAGTCGCCCACGGCACCCGTTTTGATCGCTGCGGTATCCCAGCACTGCGTGTGCAGCAGCCAGTGCGCCGCCTGCGCCGGAGCCAGCGAAAAGGCATCACCCTCAGTACGCGATGCGAACAGCGGCACATTGTTACCGGTGGCGGCAGTCGCGACAATCAGCCCAGCGTTCTTCGTTTCCCCCTTCGCGGTACGCAGGCCACCGACCTGCCCGAAGGGCTGCACCGGATGGAAGAGGTCGAACCGTTCACGGTGCGCATCCAAATATGCCTCTAGCCTCGAACGCTGCTCCGGTGACCAGCGCCCGGTGGAGAACCAGTTCATCCACTCGCGTTCGTCGGCCGGCCTGCCCAGAGCGTCAAGGATCACCGGCAGCAGAACCTGCCGAAACACGGCCACCCTCTGGGTGGGGAGTTCCACCACCAGGTCACCGAACTCGTGCGCCTCCAACAACGCAGTACGCAGCGAGCGCTCCTGCGCCACTCCCCCTGCGGCCGACGGTAAGAGCAGCCACGGCTCGTCCGTCAGGGAAAAGCCATCAGTCATCGGTCCCCCCTTTGCTGAAGCTTCTATGTTTGACGCTAGCAGCGGCTCCGAGGGTGCACATGCTTTCTCCTCAATCAGGTGCAACAATCCGGCCGTTGCCCCCAGCCCTCGGACCGTGACGGTCCGGGACCCGGGGATGATCCCCTTCTGTGTTTGCACAGCAGATCGGGACCCGCCTCGACCCCGCGCCACGCGGGGCACCGAGTCGCCGGGCGCCAGCCCGGCGACTCACCCCCTCCCCCACGGAGCCTTGCAACAGACACCAAGACCTCTACTGCTCCCGAAGCCCGAACTCGTCGTCGTAGGACACCGTGAGGTCGCCCAGCCGGATGCTGCATGAGCCGTCCAGCACCAGAGCACGGCTGTGGCGCAACCACGGATGCCCGTGCCAGCCGGGCAGCGGCCGCAACTGCGAGGCCACCTGCGTCAATTTCGACGGCAGACGCACCGCCGAGCCCAGCACCTCCTCCAGCACGTCCGGCGCCACCTCGCCATTGACGCTCAAGGCCCGCCCCGCCAGCGTCCTGAAGACCGCATCGCCCTCCTCCCGGACCACCAGAACGACCTCGACGGATTCGTCACCGTCGCGCACCGCCGCCTGCAACGAGCCCTCGTCACTGCCCGTGGTGGAGCCGCCGTAGTGAAGACCTGCCAGCGTCCGCTTCTCGTACTCACCGGGCGCGGTCAGCAAGAACTGCCGTGCGTTCTCGGCGCGCATTCGGTCCCGGCTCTCCTGCTCCCGGCATGCCTCCTCACCGGCTTCTCGCCACATTTCGGGCAGCAGCGATGCATCTGCCCCGTACACCCTGGCCACCAGCCCAGGCACATCTCTTGGAACCAACCACGCCTCACCGGCACCGGGCAGCACCGCTGCGGTGCGCAGCAGCAGATGACGCCCATAGATCATTTCGCTGGCGAACGCGAACGCCGGCTCGCGGCCCTCACGCGGCTCGAACCCGGTGAGGAACACCTGCGGCACGCGCAGCCTGTCCGGACGCCAGGTTTCCTCGTGCCGGTGCAACCTGCCTACGCGCTGCAGCAGAAGGTCGACGGGCGCCAGATCCGTGACGAGCAGGTCGGCATCGACATCGAAGGACTGCTCGGCGAGCTGAGTCGCCACCAGGATCAACCGGCCTCCCCTGGGCCGCGGCGTGCGCGGACCCAGCAGGCGCAGGCTCTCCTGCGTCAGATCGGCACGCCGGGCTACCGTGAAACGGGCGTGCAGAAGGCGCACTTCGTCCTTGCCGAACCGCCCGCGCAGCTCCTTGTAGAGGCTCTGCGCCCGCGCAACGGAGTTACGGATGACCAGCGCGGTTCCCCCGTCGGCGAGCTCACTCGCCAACAGGTCCCTCACCCGCGCGTCCGCCTCGCCTTGCAGCCGTTCGCGCTCCTGACGCGAACAACGCGCACCGGGTACCGCCTCGGGCACGACACGCACCTGTACGCCGAGGTCCTCGCGCCAGCTGTCGGTCGCATCCACATGGATCTGCGGCTCCCCCGAGGCCGGCAGCCATGCCGTTGTGACACTCGGGTACCCCGACGGCAAAGGCACCTCGACCCGCAGCTCCTCACGCGAGGCCGCACCAGCCAGGTACGCCTCGACCAGCGCCTGGCGCTGCGCGGGGGCAAGAGTCGCCGACAGGATGATCACCGGCACGCCGGCCTGCCCCAGCCAGCGCAGCGCCTCTTGCAGAAACTGGCTCATGTACACGTCGCACGCGTGGACCTCGTCCAGGATCACAACCTTGCCGGCCAGGCCCGCCATCCGCAGCATCACATGCCGCGTACGGGTAGCTGCATACAGAAGCTGATCGACCGTACCGACCACGAACGGGGCCAGCAGCCCACGCTTCGATCCCAGAAACCACTCAGCGGGCGCCTGCCGCTCCGGCACATCACGCACCTCGAGCTCGACTCCGTACGGGTCGTCCTCCAGCCCGAACTCGTCCACCCCGCAAAACGCCTCGTCCGCGTACGCGCCGGCGTCCTCCAGCAGAGCTTTCCACTCCCGGTTGAACGCCCTCTTGCCGTGCAGCAACACCACCCGGGACGCCAGGCGCCCTTCGATCGCCTCCAGCCATTGACGTGTGCGGGTGAACATGGGATCGCTGGTCGCCTGGGTCGGCATTCCCACGAACACGCCATCCGCGCCGAACCTGGCCGCCAGGACTTCCGCTGCAGCCTGAGCAGCCTCTGTCTTGCCCTCACCCATTGGCGCTTCGACCACCACGATCCCCGGACCGCCCATGCGGCGGACCATCTCGACCACCATGGCCTGCGAGGGCCGCGGCGCATACCCGAACCGGTCCCGGAACGCCTCCGGTCCCGGCACGGTCAAAGCACCCCAACCGCCCTGCAACCCCAGAGCCTGCCACGCCGACGCCGCCCGCTCTCGGGAAGCATCCAGGCTCACCAGCCGCAGATCGTCCACGCCCACGAAGAAACGCTCGTCACTGGCGATCCAGTCCGCCATGACCACCAGGCCGCTGAGCTGCAACTGAAGCGCCCTGGACGGAACCGCCCCCGGCTCCACCTCGCGGAGATCCCCGAACCCAACTTCCTGGGTGAACACGTCAAGCACAGCTTGCTGGACTTGACGCCACGTTCCCCTTCCCCGCAACTGCCCCTTCGCATGACGCGGTTCCTGCACATCCCGTATCGAAGGGAACGCACCATGGTGTCCAGCCACCAGTGGCCACACCCAGTCCAGCTGCTTCGTATCCCAACCGGCCCCGGCCAGCAACTCCCGCGTCATCAGCCCACCGGCCCAGTCGTGACGCCACCGCTTCTGCTGCTTCGCCCCCGCCACAGCAGCCGCCTCAACCCACGTCAGCCCCGACCTGCGCACAGCCTCCGCGCCCTCGGGCCACAGACGCTGATGCGCCGGCGACGCCTTCCCGCAGTCATGAACTCCGCACAACCAGGCGAACAACCGCCGCCCTCGCCCCGGCCCGCCCGCGACCTCATCCAGCACCGAGCGTGTCGAACGCGCGAGGAAGCCGTCCCACAACAGCTCCGCAACTGCCGCAGTATCGACAAGGTGCGCAAGCAGAAGGTTCGTCGTACCCCCTGCCCGCTCCCGCGACTTCCCCCACAGCGTCTCTAGAGCCCTCACCACCAATGGCTCGTAGCGCTCGCTCAACTCCCGAACATCCACCATGCCCCCGCATCCTCATCCACAACTCAGCACCAGAGCCTAGAGTCCACCACTGACAAAGTGGCTTGACCTGCGGAAACAGTAAAATCTTCTGACTTGAGAGCTGACAGCCGAGTTCCACACGGAGCATCCTCGCGGGCGCGGGGTCGACGTGCCCTCCACGTCCGCCCGGCCGGTGAGACACGGAGCATCCCCGCAGGCGCGGGGTCGACAAACGTGCCCCAACGAAGACGGCACGAGGTTCCGGAGCATCCCTGCGGGCGCGGGGTCGACTACGGCTACGACGCGTCCGGGACCGACATCGTCGGAGTATCCCCGCGGGCGCGGGGTCGACGACATTGCGGCCGCGATGCTCAACGTGGGCAAGGGAGTATCCCCGCGGGCGCGAGGTCGACACCGTGGCCGTCCGCGGGGTGAGGAGCCGGTACGGAGTATCCCCGCGGGCGCGGGGTCGACCAGACGAGCACGTGGGAGGACGCGGGGACCGACGGAGTATCCCCGCGGGCGCGGGGTCGACGGGCCGGTAGTCGTACACCCCGGGCCTCCCTACGGAGTATCCCCGCGGGCGCGGGATCGACTACTGGTCGGCCTCCGCCTGGCCCATGCCTACCGGAGTATCCCCGCGGGCGCGGGATCGACAGCGCTGTCGTGGGTGCCCCGGGCCAATCCAGCGGAGTATCCCCGCGGGCGCGGGATCGACGTCACGGAACGCAGGGACCCCGGAGCCGAGGCCGGAGTATCCCCGCGGGCGCGGGATCGACTCGTACGCCGCGGCGTCGCGCGCCTGCCACCACGGAGCATCCCCGCGGGTGCGGGGTCGACCTCGAAGAGCGGGGTGCGCGGTTCGACCAGGTCGGAGCATCCCCGCGAGCGCGGGGTCGACTGGTCCTCGCGGCCGCCGAGGGAGTACACCCACGGAGCATCCCCGCGAGCGCGGGGTCGACAACTTCACGGGCTTCTTGGCGATCCCGGAGACCGGAGCATCCCCGCGAGCGCGGGGTCGACCTGGTGTAGCCGTGCCCGGAGAACGGACCCGTCGGAGCATCCCCGCGAGCGCGGGGTCGACGTCGCCGGCAGTGACCCGGACGCCCCGAACGGCGGAGCATCCCCGCGAGCGCGGGGTCGACCGGTCAGCCGGGCGGAGATCCTCCCGGGTGACCGGAGCATCCCCGCGAGCGCGGGGTCGACCTCGAACAGTCGGAGTACCCGACCGCCCAGCGCGGAGCATCCCCGCGAGCGCGGGGTCGACGCGGTCGCGGAGATCAGCGGCCAAGGTCTCGGCGGAGCATCCCCGCGAGCGCGGGGTCGACGAGGCGCTGCGTGAAGACGTGCCGCACGACGCAGGAGCATCCCCGCGAGCGCGGGGTCGACAACCCGGACAGGGAGGGCTACGACCCCGGAGGCGGAGCATCCCCGCGAGCGCGGGGTCGACACGCCCTCGACCATCCTCGTGTTGATGAACGTCGGAGCATCCCCGCGAGCGCGGGGTCGACCCCAGGATCGACAAGCCTGCCCACGAACGCATTGGAGCATCCCCGCGAGCGCGGGGTCGACAGCACGTGGGAGGACATGGGTTGCATCCTTGACGGAGCATCCCCGCGAGCGCGGGGTCGACACTTGCTGAGCTGGGACTTTACCGGGCCGGGTAGCTGTTTTCATTCAGTTGATTTTTCTCGGCATGAAGGAGCAACTCTCGACGACAGCGACGCCGAGCAGTGGGCGCTCTGGGGCTTTGGCCCGCGTTGACAAGCACGAGCGTGAAACAACCGAAAGATCATTCACACAGGTCAGCAGGTCGAACCGATCTACCGCAGCAGGTCACGGAATGTGCTGACCCCTTCCGGAACAATTCACCGCCTGCAGCCAGGGCCAGTAGACGTCGCCCTGGAGTAACAACGTGCAGGGTGGCGTTGGCTGCCGGCACCACTGCCTGGCCGGAAGTACAAACAGTTACTGCAGAGCCCGACCGCCGGCTACCACCAAACGACCACCCCGGGCAAAGCAAGATCCGGGCCATTCCCGGACCAACGACTCCGACCAGCTGCCCATAATCACCAAGTGCGCAGGTCAGAGATACGCCGCCGCTGTACCACCAGCAGACGAAGAACCTATTGGGCGCTCCGCTCATGTGGCTGAGCATGATTGCTTGGCGCCATGAAATTCCCGGCACCCCTGTCTCAAGGTCTTACTCATCAGACCGCCTGAACAGCCATCGGCAGGGCTGTTTGAGAAGTCGGCGCTGCGGTGCAGTGAGCGGGTCAAAGTACACGTAGAGCACGGGGTCCTCAACGGCCCTCTCAGTGCGCCGGATCGGCCGCATCCAAGCCCGTCAAGGAGTGCGAAGGGCGGCCGTCTGAGGCGCATGGCGGCCGAGATGATAGCCCACCATCGCCGGTTGGCCCAACCGGCGTTGCCGCAGACCATTGGTAGGGCGCCGCCGTACTGCCACGCTTTCACGCAGTTGCCGGTCGACCAGAGTCTCTGTCCGAGCACGACCTCTCAGTCGACCGCCCGACACCGCCAGCACCGCCCGAAGTGTCCGCACCATCATCTGGCCGGGTCAGGAAGCCAGTTCCGCTGCCTCCGGCGAAGATCCTGCTCCTGTACCGGCCCGCCCCTGTGTTGAAGCACTCACAGTGTCCATCACGCCCCGCCACCCCGCCCGGAGCCCATGCCCCCCGCCACGCCTGACCAGCAATCAGCCACCAGCACACCGCTCCAGGACCTCCTCAACGCAGGCTGGAGCACCACCGAACAGCTCGCCCGCCTGCTGAACGTCGATCCCTCCACCATGCGGCGCTGGCGTACCGCCCGCCCGCCACAAGGTCCGCCCTTCGTACGGCTCTCCGAACGCGTCGTCCTCTACAGCAACCACGACGTGGAGCAGTGGCTTCGCCGACACCGCACCGTCCCCCAGGGCGAGCGCTGATGGGGCAAGCCGCACAGATCCCGGTCGGCGTCCGGCTCTCCGCCGACATCGAGCATCGCCCCGACCGGGCCTCCCCCTACCGTGCCCGTGTCCGCTGGACCGACCCGGTCACCGGCAGACGCCTCACCCTGTCCGAGAGCAAACCCACCCAGGACGACGCCCGCACCTGGATCAAGGGCATCAAAGACGCCGCCCAGGCCGGTATCTCCCCCGACCTCGCCACCATGACCCTGGCCGACTACGGCGACGCCAACATGCACCTCGCCCTGCGCGGCCTGGAACTCAAGACCCACGACCCATACATGGCCGGTTGGCGACGGCGCATCGTCCCCGCCCTGGGTCACCTGCCGGTCCGGATGATCACCAACGGCGCCGTCGACCGCACCGTCCATGCCTGGATCGCCGACGAACTCAGCCGCTCCGTCGTCAAGAACAGCATCGCCGTCCTCGTCCGCGTCATGGAACAAGCCGTCCGCGACGGCCTGATCACCCTCAACCCCGCCCGCATCACCGGCTGGCAGGCCCAGTACAAGCAAGCCCAGGACGAACTCGATGACCCCCGCTCCCTCGCCCTGCCCGACTGGGCCACCCTCCAACGCCTCGCCAACGCCCTCGTCCAGCGCTCCCACGACCACTACCAGGGCTGGGCAGACGTCGTCCTCTTCGCCGCCTGCACCGCCGCACGCATCGGCGAGGTCTCCGGATGCCGTGTCGGCGACATCGACACCAGCCAGTGGATCTGGACCATACGGCGTCAGACCACACCCGCACCCGGCGGACTGACCGACAAGGGCACCAAAGGCAAACGCGCCCGCAAGGTTCCCATCGTCGAGGAAATCCGTCCCCTCGTCGCCCAGCGCATCCTGTCCGCCGGCCCCGACCCCGACGCCCGCCTGTTCACCGGCCCACGCGGCGGACGCATCTCCACCGCCGTCCTACGCGACGCCACCCACTGGGACGACGTGGTCACCAAGCTCGGCTACGAGCACCTGCGCCGCCACGACCTCCGCCACACCGGACTCACCTGGCTCGCCGACGCCGGAGTGCCCGTCCACGTCCTGCGCAAGATCGCCGGACACGGATCCCTCATCACCACCCAGCGCTACCTGCACTCCGACCTCCGCCAGATCACCGACGCCGGCACCGCGCTCACCGCCCACCTGACCATGGTCCGCGCCCCCAAGACCCTGCCCACCCTGCCCGCCGGTCCCCGCCGCGCCCGCTAGACCGCCTGGTCCCCACATGGTCCCCAAGAACAGGTCAGAGGGCCCGCCGGATTCCTCCGGCGGGCCCTCTGACATGCGACTGTCTCCAGTCGGGACGACAGGATTTGAACCTGCGACCCCTTGACCCCCAGTCAAGTGCGCTACCAAGCTGCGCCACGTCCCGTTGCCCGTTGTGACCTGGGGTTTCCCCTGGCTGAACGCGCACCGAAACTCTACCGCACTCGGGTCGGTGATCGCGCACTCCTTTTGTCCCGGCCAGCTCGTCCCGGCGACCACTTGACCTCAACCTTTATCGAGGTTGCACGATCGTCCGTATGACGACGACAGCGGCGGGACACCGGCACATGGACAGGTACGAGCAGGAACACGACAGCTACGAGGCGCTGCCCGGGCTGATGCGGCTGATGAGCGGGGACGAGAAGCACGGCCCGGCGGCGACGTCCACGCTCGACGCGCTCTGGGTGCTCTACGACCAGGTGCTGCGGGTGGACCCAGCGACGGCGGACGCCCCCGGGCGGGACCGGTTCCTGCTGTCCAAGGGGCACGGCCCGATGGCGTACTACGCGGTGCTGGCCGCCAAGGGCTTCGTACCGGCAGGCTGGCTCCCCGGCTTCGGCTCGTACGACTCGCCGCTCGGCCACCATCCGGACCGGGTGCTCGTACCGGGCGCCGAGATCGGCAGCGGTTCGCTCGGGCACGGGCTGCCGATCGCGGTCGGCACGGCGCTGGGACTGCGGGCCCAGGGGCTCGACGACCCGCACGTGTGGGTGCTCGTCGGCGACGCCGAGCTGGACGAGGGCAGCAACCACGAGGCCATCGCCTACGCGGGCCCCGCCGGGCTCGACCGCCTGCACACCGTCGTGATCGACAACTCGTCCGCGAGCTGGGCGCTGCCCGGCGGGATCGCCAGGCGGTTCGAGGCCGCTGGCTGGTCGGCCGCGACCGTCGACGGCCGGGACCACGAGGCCCTGTACGCCGCGTTCACCGCGCCCCATCCCGGGCGGCCCCGCGTGGTCGTCGCCCGGGTCGAGCCGAAGGACGCCTGAGCCGCCACGGCGCCCGCCCCTCACCCCTTCGCCCCTCACCCCTTCGCCGTTCACCCCTCACCCTCACCCCCATCCTTCCCAGGAGGTTTCCGATGGACTCCATGCGTGAGCGCTTCGCTCCCGTCGTCTCGCGGCTGCTCGACGAGGATCCGCGGGTCGCCGTCGTCCTCGCCGAGATCGGTCTGGCCGGTTTCGAGGAGGCCCTGCGCCGGCATCCGGACCGGGTGATCAACGTCGGCATCCGCGAGCAGTTGCTGATCGGGGCCGGCGCGGGCCTGGCGCTGACCGGGCTGCGGCCCGTGGTGCACACGTTCGCCAGCTTCCTCGTCGAGCGGCCCTTCGAGCAGATCAAGCTGGATCTCGGCCACCAGGACGTCGGCGCCGTGCTGGTCAGCGCGGCCGCGTCGTTCGACTGGCCGGCGGGCGGCTTCACCCACATGTCCCCCGGCGACGTCGCCCTGCTCGACACCCTGGACGGCTGGACCGTGCACGTGCCGGGCCACCCGGACGAGGCCGAGACCCTGTTGCGGCACGCCGTCGCGGCACACGACGACAAGGTGTACGTACGGCTCTCCGATCAGTCGAACGCGCGGCCGCGGCCCGTCGACGGCAGCCGCCTGCGCACCGTGCGCGAAGGGCGGGCCGGTGTCGTCGTCGCGGTCGGCCCCCTGCTCGACCCGGTGCTCGCCGCCACGGAGGGGCTCGACGTCACCGTGCTGTACGCGACGACCGTGCGGCCCCTCGACCCGGCCGCGCTGCGCCGGGCCACGGACACGGCCGGCACCGATGTGGTCCTGGTCGAGCCGTACCTGGCCGGTACGTCGACGTCCGCCGTGAACGACGCCCTCGCGCACCTCCCCCACCGCGTGCTCGGCCTCGGCGTCGGCCGCCGGGAACTGCGCCGCTACGGCGGCGTCGACGAGCACATGCGTGCGCACGGGCTGGACGCGAGGACGCTGCGGGAGCGGATCACCGGCTTCCTCGGCGTACGGGAAGAACCGGTACGGGAAGGACCGGTGAGGGAAGAACCGGTGGGGGAAGAACCGGGTGCGCGGGCACGGGTCTGACCGCTCGCGAGCGGAACACCGGTGGGATCGCGGCCCCCGTGTGCCGCGCTCCCACCAGCCTTCGGATCATGCCACGCGGCACTGACAACGCCCCTCGCCCCGAGATGTCAGCCGCCCGGTACGACCCCCAACTCCGGGTAGGACTCCAGCAGTCGGGTCGAGGCCGCCTGCCGCCACGAGTCCGCGAGGATGTCACGCAGCTCGCCCCCGTCCTCCAGGGCCGCGAGCCGCACCCGCACCCAGGCGGAGCCCGCCTCGTGATCGGCGATCCAGAACTTCGCGGGCTCCGCGAGGACCAGTTCGTCGCGCTCCGCCTTCGGGCAGCGCACGGCCATGGAGGTCTCCTCCTCGGGCAACGTGACGAACATCTTCCCCGCCACCCTGAAGGTGGGCATGCCCCAGGCGGTCTTCTCCACCGTGTCCGGCAGCGAGAGACAGATCCGGCGTACGTCATCGGCATCGTGCATGGAACGCACCGTAGCCAACGCCACTGACAATCATCCGCCGGGAACGATCGCAGCCGTGCCTCCCTCAGCCGACACGTACGTCCGGCACGTACTTGTAGAAGATCGTGGTCGGGTGCAGCCGTCCCGACGGCGTGCTCGCGTAGTCGGGGATGACGCCCGCGCGGGTCCAGCCGGCCGACGCGTACAGCGACTCGGCCGGGCTGCCGGTCTCGGTGTCGAGGTGGAGCAGGGTCACGCCCATCCCGGCCGCCGCGCGTTCGGCCGTGGCGAGGAGCGAGCGTCCGAGGCCGCGTCCCCGCCCTTGCCTGTGCACCATCAGCTTCACCACTTCGGCGCGGTGACGGCTGTTGGGCTTGTCCGGGAGGACGAGGCCCACCGTGCCGACGATCCTGCCGTCCGCGTACGCGGCCCACACCGCCAGGGAGCCGTCCGCGAGCGCGTCCGCCCGCTCCCGCCACCAGCCGACGGCCGCGGCGCGGTCGAGCGGTGCGAGGAAACCGATCGACGCGCCACCGTCGACCGTGTCGGTCAGCAGGTCCGCCAACTCGTCCACGGCGGACAAGAACTGATCATCCGTCAGCCGTGTGCAGGTCATGGCCGTCACGGCAGCACCACCGCCAGCGCGTAGCGCGCGTCCTGCGGGCCGGGGCAGCGGAACCGCGTCGGCCCCCACACCCGCAGCCGCAGGCAGTCGCCGGTGTCGAGCCGGTGCCCGGTGTCCTGCGCCATGACCTCCAACTGCCCGTCGAGCACCCAGATGTGCTGTTCGAGGCCGGGCACGGGAGGCCGGTCGTAGGCGATGTCGGCGCCCGCGGTGAGCCGCCCCTCGACCAGTTCGCCGCGCAGGGCGGCATGCGGCGGGGACACGGACCGGCGTACGAAACCGGAGGCCCGGTCCTCCCAGACGGCCTGGTCGGCGACCCGGACCAGCGGGGCGGGTCCGGCCTCGGCCTCGACCTCGCTGAGCAGCTGGGACATGGTGCGCCCGTGGACGGCGCACAGCCGGTTCAGGAGGGAGGCCGTGGGGCTGGTCTCCGCGCGCTCGGCCCGCGACAGGGTCGAACGGCTCACCCCGCTGCGCTGCGCCAACTCGCCCAGCGACCAGCCTCGTTCGGCGCGCAGCGCGGCCAGCCGGGCGCCGAGCCGGACGTCCACGGGATCCGGCCGGACGGCGGTGTCCGCGTCCGCGTCTTCCTTGCTTCCCATTTTCGGGATGCTATCCCATATCAGGGACGACGGGTGCCGCCTCCGCCAGTGCGTCGAGCACCGGCCGGATCAGCGGATGGGCCTCGGCCCCCCGGCGTACCGCGGCGAAGACCCGGCGGGTGGGGGCGACACCGTCGACGGGGCGTACGACCACGCCCGCGAGGTCCATGCCGTGCAGGGCCGAGCGCGGGACCAGGGCGACCCCCGCGTCCGCCGACGCCAGCGCGACGACCGCGCGGAAGTCGTCCGAGGAGTGTTCGAGGGCGGGCTGGAAACCGGCGTGCTCGCAGGCCAGGACCACCACGTCGTGGCAGGGGTTGCCCGGGTACGGACCGATCCACGGGTCCTTCGCCAGCTCGGCCAGCGGCACCTGCGTACGGTCGGCGAGGCGGTGGCCCTGCGGTACGACGGCATCGAACGGCTCGGCGTACAGCGAGATGTGCGCGAGGCGGGGGTCGTCGGGGTCCGGGGCGCCCCGGTACTCGACGGCGACCGCCACGTCGACCTGCCGGTCGAGCACCATCGGCAGGCTGGCGTCGCCCTCGGCGTCCTGGACGCGCAGCCGGATGCCGGGCGCCGTGTGCGCGAGGCGGGCCAGGGCGGGCGCGACGACGAGGCCGATGCCGGTCGCGAAGGAGGCGACGGTGACCGTGCCGGCCGAACCCGAGCTGTAGGCGGCGAGCTCCGCCTCGGCCCGCTCCAGCTGCGCGAGGACCGCGTTGGTGTGGCCCAGCAGGATCTCGCCCGCGGGAGTCAGCCGTACGCCCCGGGCGCCGCGCTCCACCAGCCGGTGCCCCGTCTCCTGCTCCAGGGCGGTCAGCTGCTGGGAGACCGCGGAGGGGGTGAGGTAGAGCGCGGCGGCGGCGGCGGTCACCGTACGGTGGTCCGCGACCGCTCGGAGGATGTGCAGCCGCCGCGCTTCGATCATGCGGCCGATTCTCTCAGGGATTCAGCCGGTTTCGGCCGCCAGCTCGGCGCGGGCGGCCACGAAGGCGTCCACCGCGCGGTCGACGTCCTCGGTGGAGTGCGCGGCGGACAGCTGTACGCGGATGCGGGCCTTGCCCTGCGGGACCACGGGGTACGAGAAACCGATCACGTACACACCGCGCTCCAGGAGCAGCTCCGCCATCCGGCCCGCGACGGTCGCGTCCCCGATCATCACCGGGGCGATGGCGTGGTCGCCGGGGAGGATGTCGAAGCCCTCCCCGGTCATCCGGGAGCGGAACAGCGCGGTGTTGGCGGCGAGCCGCTCGCGCAGGTCGTCCGCCGACTCCAGCAGGTCGAGCACCTTGAGCGAGGCGGCGGCGATCACCGGGGCCAGGGTGTTCGAGAAGAGGTACGGGCGCGACCGCTGGCGCAGCAGCGCGACGATCTCGGCGCGGGCGGCGACGTAACCGCCCGACGCGCCGCCGAGGGCCTTGCCGAGGGTGCCGGTGATGATGTCGACGCGGTCCATCACGCCGTGGAGTTCGGGAGTGCCGCGCCCGCCGGGACCGACGAAGCCGACGGCGTGCGAGTCGTCGACCATCACCATCGCGTCGTAGCGGTCGGCGAGGTCGCAGATCTCGCGCAGCGGGGCCACGTACCCGTCCATGGAGAACACGCCGTCGGTGACGATCAGCCTGCGGCGGGCGCCCGCGGCCTCCTTCAACTGCTGTTCCAGATCGGCGAGATCACGGTTCGCGTAGCGGAACCTGCGAGCCTTGGAGAGCCGGATGCCGTCGATGATCGACGCGTGGTTGAGGGCGTCGGAGATCACCGCGTCCTCCGCGCCGAGCAGGGTCTCGAACACTCCGCCGTTGGCGTCGAAGCAGGACGAGTAGAGGATCGTGTCCTCCTGGCCGAGGAACGCGGACAGCCGCGCCTCCAGCTCCTTGTGCACCTCCTGCGTACCACAGATGAAGCGCACGGACGCCATGCCGTAGCCCCAGCGGTCGAGCGCCTCGTGGGCGGCGGCCACGACCTCCGGGTGGTCGGCGAGACCGAGGTAGTTGTTGGCGCAGAAGTTGAGGACCTCACCGGGCCGGCCGCCCGCGGTGACGCTGACGGTCGCGGACTGCGGGGTGCCGATGACGCGCTCGGGCTTGTGCAGTCCCGCGGCGCGGATCTCTTCGAGGGTGGTGCGGAGGTCGTCGCGTACGGAGTCGAACATCATCAGTCCTTACAGAGTCCGGAGGCCCTGGGGCGTCCGGTTCCTTACGGGGTCCAGGTCCTGCACGGCCCAGGTCCTACGTGGTCCAGTCGAGGATGACCTTGCCGCCGCGGCCGCTCGCCGCGTCCTCGAAGGCCGCCTCGAAGTCGCGGTGGCCGTAGCGGCCGGTGATGACGGGCGCGAGGTCGAGGCCGCCTTCGAGGAGGACGGACATCGCGTACCAGGTCTCGAACATCTCCCGGCCGTAGACGCCCTTGATCGTGATCATGGAGGTGACGATCCGGGACCAGTCGACGGCGAACTCCTCGGACGGCAGTCCGAGCATGGCGATCCGGCCGCCGTGCGTCATGTTGGCGAGCATGTCCCGCATCGCGACCGGGTTGCCGGACATCTCCAGGCCGATGTCGAAGCCCTCGCGCAGGCCCAGGGCGCGCTGCCCGTCCACGATGCCCGACTCGGCCACGTTCAGCGCCAGGCTGACGCCGATCTTGCGCGCCAGCTCCAGACGGTCCTCGCTGACGTCGGTGATCACGACGTGCCGGGCGCCCGCGTGCCGGGCGACGGCGGCGGCCATCAGACCGATGGGACCCGCGCCGGTGATCAGTACGTCCTCCCCGACCAGCGGGAACGACAGCGCGGTGTGCACGGCGTTGCCGAACGGGTCGAAGATCGCGGCCACGTCGAGGTCGACGGGAACGCGGTGCACCCAGACGTTGGACGCGGGCAGCGCCACGTACTCGGCGAACGCGCCGTCGCGGCCGACCCCGAGCCCCACCGTCGCGCGGCACAGGTGGCGCCGGCCGGCCTGGCAGTTGCGGCACTTCCCGCAGACGAGGTGGCCCTCGCCGCTGACCCGGTCGCCCACGGCGATGTCGCCGGCGTCGCGGCCCGTCTCCACGACCTCGCCGACGAACTCGTGGCCGAGCACGAGCGGTGCCTCGACGGTCTGCCGCGCCCAGCCGTCCCAGTTGCGGATGTGCAGGTCGGTGCCGCAGATCCCGGTCCTGAGGACCTTGATCAGTACGTCGCCGGGGCCGATGACCGGCTCCGGTACGTCCATGAGCCGCAGCCCGGGCTCCGCCTTCTCCTTGACCAGCGCCTTCAACGGGGCTCCCGTGCGTGAGGTCCCGGTTCCGGACACGCCGAAGCACACCCGCACCGGGGAGAGGAGTGGATTCGACCAGCAATCTGCCGTACGCGGGTGCTCCGGGTCCATCGAGGTTTTCTTAAGCGGCGCCGCAGCTTTCCTTCACACCCGCGCCGGTCAGAAGCCGCCCTCGCGCAGTTCGAGCTGCTCGACCAGTTCCGCCGCCATGGCCTTGATGGTGTCCAGGCCGGATCTTCCCCACGGCCGGGGCTCGACATCGGTGACGCACACCGTGCCGAGTGCGATACCGGTGCGGTCGAGAAGCGGGGCGCCGAGGTAGGAGCGGATGCCGAACTCGTCGACGACCGGGTTGCCCGCGAAGCGCGGATAGTCCCGGACGTCCTCCAGGACCAGGGCCTTGCGGCGGACCACCACATGCGGGCAGAACCCGTAGTCGCGGGTCATGTGGCGGCCGGCCCCGAACCGCGCGCCCTGCGCGCGGCCTCCGTCCCTGTCACCACCGCCCGCACCGCCGGTGCCGTTGCCGGTCACAGCGGTGTGCCGGGCGTGCCGGGTGTGCAGTCCGGCGAAGAACTGCCCCTCCTCGCCGATGAAGTTGACCAGCGCGTACGGCGCCCCGGCCAGTTCGGCGAGCCCTCGCGCGAACGCGTCGAGGGCCGGTTCCGCGTGCTCGCCGAGGCCCAGCACACGCAGTCGGCGCGTCCTGGCCGGCGCCTCCTTGTCCTCGGGGGTGAGCAGCAGCCGACCGGCCGGACGCGGCGGGTCGTAGCTCATGTGTGGGCTCCGTGGCTCGGGGCGCGCGAGGGCGCGTGGGCGAGCAGATGGCGTACCAGGGTGAGCAGTGTCTGCACCCCCGAGCTGGAGATCCGCGCGTCGCAGCGGACCACCGGCACGTCCGGGTCGAGGTCGATGGCCGACCGCACCTCCTCCGGGTCGTAGCGGAAGCCGCCGTCGAACTCGTTGACGGCGACGATGAACCCGAGGCCGCGCTGCTCGAAGAAGTCGACGGCGGCGAAGCACTCCTCCAGGCGGCGGGTGTCGGCGAGGACGACCGCGCCCAGCGCTCCTTCGGAGAGCTCGTCCCACATGAACCAGAACCGCTCCTGTCCGGGCGTGCCGAACAGGTACAGCACGTGTTCCGGATCGAGGGTGATGCGCCCGAAGTCCATCGCGACGGTCGTCTCGACCTTGTTCTCGATGCCGTCGAGGTTGTCGGTCGCGGCGCTGACCGTGGTCAGCAGTTCCTCCGTGCTGAGCGGCGCGATCTCGCTCACCGCGCCGACGAAGGTGGTCTTGCCCACTCCGAACCCTCCCGCCACCAGGATCTTCAGTGCGGTGGGGAACGGGTCAGAGCTGTCGTCGTAGTCCATCGAGCACTGCCTCCAGAAGAGACCGGTCAGTGGGGTTGTGGTGGAACGTGGGGGGCTTCGTGGACAGCGCCCCGCAGTCGACGAGGTCGGACAGCAGCACCTTGGTGACCGCCGCCGGCAGCCTCAGATGAGCGGCGACCTCGGCCACCGACACGGGGTCCCGGCACAGTTCGAGTGCCTGCGTGTGTTCGGGACCGAGGTAGCCGAGGGGGGTGACGCCGGTGGACCGCACGTGGGACAGCAGGTCGAGCGCGGTGCTCGGCCGGGTCCGGCCGTTGCTGACCTGGTAGGGCCGCACCAGGCGTCCGGCCGCGCCGTCGAGCCAGGGCCCGTCACCGGCCGCGTTCAAGGCCTCATCGCCGGCGGTTCGGCGGAGTGCTGTCGCGGCGCCGTCATGAGGTACGGGCGGACGCTCTTGACCAGCATCGCCATCTCGTAGCCGAGCACGGCCGCGTCGGCGTCGCGGCCGGCGAGCACGGCGAGACAGGTGCCGGAGCCCGCGGTGGACACGAACAGCAGCGTGGAGTCCAGCTCGACGACGACCTGGCGTACGCCGCCGCCGTCGCCGAAGCGGACGCCCGCGCTGCGTCCCAGGGAGTAGAGCCCGGAGGCCAGGGCGGCCATGTGGTCGGCGCTGTCGGGGTCGAGCCCGTGCACCGATTTCACCAGGCCGTCGCAGGAGAGCAGCACCGCGCTTCTGGTGTGCGGTACGCGCTGCACCAAGCCACTCATCAGCCAGTCGAGGTCGGATGCGTGGCCGGTCGGCACATCGCTCGCCATGGGGGATCGACTCCTTGAAATACGAAGGTCTGCGGGAGCACAGGGGCGTCCGGGGGCGGACGCGGGGGTGGCGTGGTTCATCCGGCCGGTGTGCTCCCGTCGTGCCGGACGGTGAGACCGTGACCGGGCGCAGACGGCGCGGACGGCTCGAACGGGGCGGGCACCCCGGGCGGGGCGGACGGGACGGACGCCACGGACGGTTGGGGCCGCTCGGGCGGCACGGGCGGGTCGCCGCCGAAGGATGTCCCGTCCATGTGGTCGGGGCCGATGCGGTCGGCTTCCCCGTACGCGGGCTCGGCGTACCCGGGCTCGGCGTACCCGGGCTCGGCGTACGCGGGCTCCACGGGGAGGCCGCCCGCGAGCTCCGCTTCCCTGTGCTGGGCCTCGGCGAGCCCGATGCCCCGCTGGAACGCCGCCATCAGGCCGGGGTCGTGCTCCACGGGGAACTCTGACTCCTGCCGGGGCGCGGGTCCGCCGCGCAGCTCCGGCGCTATGTGCTCCTGGGCCCGCCGCTTGGGCAGCCGGGGCCGGCTCATGCTGCCGCGCACCGTGCCGTTGCGCGGGGTGGGCGGCGCGAGCGTGTGCTCGGCGACCGCCTGCCTGTCGTCGGGCCGGATGCCGGGAACGGCCTCCGCGGGGTTGGCCCGTGTCCCGGCACCGCGCACCGGGAGCGGGTCGGGGCCGCCTGCGCCGCCCCGGCCGTTCACGGCGGTCGGCCCGACGGAGGTGTCCCGCTGGGGCAGCGGCAGCGGCAGCGGCAGCGGCTGCGACCGGGGCGCGGGCCCGGCCGCTCCGGCCGCATGAGCGGACACTTCCGGCAGGGGCACCCCATGGGCCGGCGTTCCATGGCCGGGGGTGCCGTGGGCCGGAGCGCCCGGTCCGGGCGTGCCGTGGGCAGGCGTGCCGTGCGCCGGGGCCACGTGCGTGGGCGCCCCGTGCGCAGGGACCTCGGCCCCGCCGCCCACCGCCCGGGCCGGGCCGGAGCCCGGCTCCGCGCCCAGCAGCGCCTGCGGCACGACCAGCACGGCCTGTACGCCGCCGTAGATGTTGGTCTGCAGCCGGACGGTGATCCCGTGCCGGCGCGCGAGCTGCGAGACCACGAACAGCCCGATCCGGCCGTCCTGCAGCAGGCTCGCCACGTTCACCTGGTCGGGGTCGGCGAGCAGCGTGTTCATCCTGTGCTGCTCGGCCAGCGGCATCCCGAGCCCGCGGTCCTCGACCTCGACGGCGAGCCCGGACGTGACGATGTCGGCCCGCAGCAGCACCTGGGTGTGCGGCGCCGAGAACACCGTGGCGTTCTCGACGAGTTCGGCCAGCAGGTGGATCACGTCGGCCACGGCGTGCCCGCGCACGGTCCCGTTGATCGGCGGTACGAGCTTGACCCGGGAGTACTGCTCGACCTCCGCGGTGGCGGACCGCAGCACCTCGGTCATGGAGACCGGGTTGCTCCACTGGCGGCGCGAGACGGCGCCGCCGAGCACCGCGAGGTTCTCGGCGTGGCGCCGGATGCGGGTGGCGAGGTGGTCGACGTGGAAGAGGCCCTTGAGCAGGTCCGGGTCCTCGATCTGGTTCTCGAGCTCGTCGAGGATCGAGATCTCGCGGTGCACCAGGGACTGCAGCCGCCGGGCCAGGTTGACGAAGACCTCGACCTTCTGCTCGCTGCCCGCGTGGCTGGAGAGCTGGGAGGCCTGGACCACCGCGGTGACCGCGCCGTCGTGGGCGGACGCCAGGTCCTCGGCGAGCAGGTCGAAGTCGTCGGCGTCCGGGGCGGGCCGGCCGCGCTGTCTGCGGGCGGGCGGCCCGTCCCCGCGGCGCAGCGTCTCGACGAGGGTGAGCAGCTCGGCCTGGCCGCGGGCGCTGGCGCGGCGCAGTGATCCGATGCGGTCGTGCACGGACCGGGCGGCGCGGCCGGCCGCCACGGCGGCGACGACGATGCCCGCGAGGGCGACACCGACGGCTCCGGTGAGCACGATCCACAGCGTGGGGCCGGGGTGTGCGCCGGTCGTGCGGACGGTGAAGAGCACGGCGGCACTGCCGCTGAGCGCCACCGCGATGGGCGGCAGGAGCGCGAGGCGGAGCAGCTGGGGCCGTATGTGGGCCTCGGGCAGCGTGGGGGCGGGGTGAGGGACCGGCCGCCCGTGCCGCCCGCCCTCGCGGCGGTCTGCGCGTGCGGCCGGTGCGCGAAGGTGAGACATCGACGTCCTCGTACTGGTGTGTCGGGGCTGTGGGGGCTCCCCCGGGCTGCGACCGGCGCCCGCTCCGGACGGGGCGTACGCGATCGCGGTGCCGGGCGCACCGGGCCGGAGAATCCGGTCCGGTACCGCTCAGCGGCCACTCACGGTAGTCGTGACAGCACCATGTGCGGTGAGCAGTTGACAAAGTCCGACGGCCGACGTCCCTCTCCGGTGTGAGCGTTCGTACGACAGCCCGATAAGTCACTCGAACGCATGCGCGTCTGACGCCGCGAACCGATCACACCTGGTCAGAAGCGGTCAGCAGAAAACGGCGAGGGCCGGGGAGCGGTGTGCTCCCCGGCCCTCGCCGATCGCCTTCCGGCACCTCCGGATCACCCGGTCGGGACGGATTCCGGCTCTCCGCTGTCCACCGCGGTGCCGGCCGCCCGGTCACGCGGTGTGTCGCGGACCGTCTCCCCGGCCACGGGCCAGCCGCCCCGCGGCGCCAGCGCCACACCGCGCCACCAGGGCTCGGACGGAACGGCCTCGGCCGTGGGTTCGAAGGGCTCACCGGGACGGGGCAGCGCGATCCGGGCGCCGGCCTCCCGGGCGGCGGCGACGGTGCCCTCGCCGGGCTCGGCCCACGGGTGCGTCGCGAGGTTGAACGTGGCCCAGTGGATCGGCATCATCACGCCGGAGGGCGCGGCGCCCTGCAGGTCGAGGTGGGCGCGCATGCCCTCCTCGGGCGTCATGTGGATGTCGGGCCAGAACTCGCTGTACGCGCCGATCTGGATCATCGTGGCGTCGAAGGGGCCGTACGCCGCGCCGATGTCCTTGAAACCGGTGAAGTACCCGGTGTCGCCGCTGTGGTAGATCCGGTGCTCGTCGCCCGCGACCACCCAGGAGGCCCAGAGGGTGTGCTGCGTGTTGCGCAGGCCGCGGCCGCAGAAGTGGCGGGCCGGGGTGGCGGTCAGGGAGATGCCGCCGACCTTCGTCGTCTCGTGCCAGTCCAGCTCGCGCAGCCGGTCCGCCGGGACGCCCCAGTGCTCCAGGTGGGCGCCGACGCCGAGGGGCACCGCGAACACCGTGTCCGTACCGGCCAGTGCCTTGATCGTGGGCAGGTCGAGGTGGTCGTAGTGGTCGTGCGAGATGACCACCACGTCGACCGGGCCGAGCGCCGCCAGCGGCACGGGCGCGGGGTGCAGCCGCTTGGGGCCGGCGAAGGCGAACGGGGAGCACCTCTCGCCCCAGACGGGGTCGAAGAGCACCCGGTGCCCGTCGATCTCGGCGAGCACGCTGGAGTGGCCCATCCATGTGATCCGCAGCCCGGAGGCGGGAGGCTTCGCGAGGTCGGCGAGGGTCGTGGCATGGACCGGCACGACGCCCACCGGGGCCCGGTGGGCCCGCTCCTCCTTGCGGAAGTAGATCTTCGCCACCTCGAGCATGGCGCCCTCGGGACGGGGAGCCCCCTCGGGGTTGCGGAAGACACCGTCCGCGTAGTTCGGGGATCTGCGGATGCGCTCCATGCGCTCACCACTGGGATCCGCGCCGAAGGCGGCGGGGCGCAGAGCACGGAGCCCGGAGCTCAGGGAACGGGAACCGGTCACGGCACCTCCAGGTGGGTGGGTCTGTTTTTCCATTATGGTCACCGCCTCCGACAGCGCCGGGTCGGGCGCGTGACGGTGCGGTGTCCGTGCCGGGCACGGACGGGGTGCCGGACGTCCGTCCGGTGCGTCGGCAACCCCGCCCCGCCTCTTCGGCACCGACCGGTCGATACTGACCGATCATTCAGTAGCGAGAGTGCGGGACAGGCACCGGACACAGTGATGCGCCCGGCTCCCAGCGGGTGAAACGTTCCGGGGCCGGTCCCTGTTCCCGAATTGATGATCCCCGTTCCCGAGGAGACCGCGTGACCGCCGACAACCTTCCCCTGATGTCGCTCACCTGGACCGATCACGTCACGGGTCGTCAGGGGCACCTGGTCGTGGACCGCCTCGTGCGCGGTGTCTGCAGCGGCGGGCTGCGGATGCGGCCGGGCTGCACGCAGGCCGAGGTGGCGGGGCTGGCCCGGGGCATGACCATGAAGGAGGCGCTGCACTACAACCCGGAGGGCCGCTACATCCCGTTGGGCGGCGCCAAGGGCGGCATCGACTGCGACCCCCGGGACCCGCAGGCGTACGGGCTGCTCGTGCGGTACCTGCGCGCCGTGCGCCCGTACATCGAGAACCACTGGACCACCGGCGAGGACCTCGGCCTCAGCCAGGACCTGGTCGACCGGGCCGCGGCGGAGGCCGGGCTCGTGTCGACGATCCAGGCCGTGTATCCGCTGCTCGACGACGAGGGGGCGGCCCGGCGGCGGCTGGCGGACGCGTTCGCCGTGGAGGTGGACGGCATCGGCCTGGACGAGCTGGTCGGCGGCTGCGGGGTGGCCGAGTCGGTGCTGGCGGCCCTGGACCGGTCCGGCACGGCGTACCGGGGGACGCGGGTCGCCGTGCAGGGTCTGGGCACCATGGGCGGGGCCACGGCCAGGTTCCTGGTGCGCGCGGGCCTGAGCGTCGTGGCGGTCGCCGACGTGAAGGGCACGATCGCCAACCCTGCGGGCCTGGACGTGGACGCGCTGCTCGCCGCGCGGGACGCGTTCGGCACGGTGGACCGCGCCGCCCTGCGCCCCGCCGACCGCGAACTGCCCGGTGACGCCTGGCTGTCCACCGCGGCCGAGGTGCTGGTGCCCGCCGCGGTCTCGTACGCCGTCGACACCGTCAACCAGCGCCGGATCACCGCGCGTTGGATCGTCGAGGCGGCCAACATGCCCGTCCTGCCCGAGGCGGAGGAACCGCTCGCCGCGCGCGGAATCACCGTCCTGCCGGACGTCGTGGCCAACTCCGGTACCAACGCCTGGTGGTGGTGGACGCTCTTCGGTGACATCGGGGCCGACGCGGACGAGGCGTTCGCGTACACGCGGCGCTCGATGCGCGCCCTGGTCGACCTGACGCTCGCCCGTGCGCAGGCCGACGGGACGACACTGCGGGCCGCCGCGCACGCCGTCGCCGCGGAGCGCCTGCCGGTGATCGCGGAGCGCTTCGGCCGGTACCGCTGACGGCTCCCACGGTGCCGGTGACGTGCCCGCGCGGTACCGGTGGCGTCCTCCACGCGGCCGGTAACCGCCCCTGTGACGGTGCCGCCCCCGACCAGGCCATAGGGTTGTCCGGTGGCAAGGGTGCGGTTGGGTGTGGCGCAGCGGCGCGAGGAGTTGCTGCGGGCCGCCGTCCGGCAGATCGAGGAGCACGGTGTCTGCGCGGTGCGGATCGCCGATGTGGCGAACGCGCTGGGGGTGAGCAACGCCCTGGTGCTCTACCACTTCTCCACGAAGGAGAAACTGGTCGCCGCCGCGTTCACGTACGCGGCCGAGGACGACCTCGCCCACCTGCGCAAACTGCTCGGCCGCCGCACGACCGCACGGCGCAGGCTGCGGGCCGCCGTGCGCTGGTACGCGCCGACCGGGCAGGCCAAGGGCTGGCGGCTGTGGATCGAGGGCTGGGCGGTCGCACTGCGCGAGCCGGCGCTGCGGGACGTCACCCGTGACCTGGACCGGCAGTGGAAGGCCGCGCTCATCGAGGTCATCGCCGAGGGGGTGGCCGGAGGCGAGTTCCGGTGCCCGGACCCGACGGGCACGGCGCTGCGTCTGACCGCCCTGCTGGACGGACTGGCCGTGCAGATGACGGCGTACCCGGGCGCGGTGTCACGCACCCGCACCCAGCAGTGGGTGGACGAGGCACTGGCCCGCGAACTGGGCCTCGACGAAGGGGCGTTGCGCGAGAGGTGACCGGTGCCGCCCGACGGCACCGGCCGGGCGGCACCGGCCACCCCTCGAAATCCCCTCCCCACGGACCTCGCGGAGCCTTCAGGCCTCCGGGATTTTCCGGATCTTCAGGCCACGGCCTCGATCCACGTCTTGATGTCGCCCGGTGACAGGCTTCCCTTCGCCACCACCCGGTCGCCCGAGGACTCCCCGCGCAGCCGCCGGCCGATCCACGGCACGAGGTACTCCCGGGCCCATTGGATGTTGTCGCGCCGTACCTCCGACGTGCCGCGCGGCGGCAGCGGCGGCCAGGGCTGGTCCGGATCCGCCGGCACCTCGAGGCCGAGGACCTGACCGGCGCGCAGGGCCACCCGGGTGTGCCCCTCGGGCGACAGGTGCAGCCGGTCGCCGTCCCAGGCCCGCCGGTCCTGGATGGTCCTGAGCGACCACAGGTCCAGCACCGGGCAGTTGTACCGGTCGGCGATGGCCCGCAGATGCAGGTTGTAGGTGGCGATCTTGCCGCGCATGTGCCGGAGCACGGGCACGCCACGGGTGTCGAACCCGGTGGTCACCAGGACCGTGCCGACGGCCGACGTCAGGTCCGCGACGGCCCGCTCGTAGCGCTCCGCGACCTCGTCGGGATCGGTGCCCGGCCGGATGATGTCGTTGCCGCCCGCACAGAAGGAGACCAGGTCCGGAGCGAGCTCCCTGGCCCGCTTCAGCTGGTGCTCGACGATCTGGTCGAGCAGCTTCCCGCGGACCGCGAGGTTGGTGTAGCCGAAGTCGCCCTCGGGCCGCCGGTCCGCGAGCAGCACCGCGAACCGGTCCGCCCAGCCGACGAAGGACCCGTCCGGGCCGGGGTCGCCGACGCCCTCGGTGAAGCTGTCCCCCACCGCCACGTACGACCCGATCACTGATCTGTTGTCGTCTTTTCTGTTGCCGTCTCTCGAATCGTCTGCCACGTCGGCCCATGATTCACCTTGGGGTGTGAGCTACGCGACCGTAGGAAGGGGTTGACGCGCGGTGAGATAAGCCACTTGTCAAGTGTTGGTCAATCCAGGAATACAGAGCTCCTTCAGGTACGTTTCCGCAGCTCCCGTACGTGGAAGTCGCTGATCGCGAAGTGGCTCCAGGTGGTCCGGAAGGCGAAGTGCCCGCTCGTGTACGGCTCCGGGTCCGTGTGGTCGAGAACGAGCCGGCCGTTGTTCCACCACTGGACCGTCGAACCGTCCGAGACGATCCGGACCCGGTTCGGCCGGTTCGCGGTGAGCAGGGGCTCCGTGTAGTCGTGGATCAGCGGCCGTACGCCCGCCTCGCCGACGTAGCGGCGCAGCCTGGTCGTGGTGTTGCCGTTCGCGCCGTATCCCACGTAGTACGTCCTGAGGTGGTCGTAGGTCGCGAGCGCACCGTCGCGGGGCGTGGCGAAGAGGTCGTCGGGCGAGCGGGCGTCGATGGCGTTCCAGAAGTTGTTGAGGTCCGAGACGCGGTCGTTGACGCCGCCCGCGCCGATCGGGACGGCGGTGTACCCGATGACGTACGGTCCGCGGAGCGCGTGCCTGAACCAGACCGTCGCACCGCCGGGTACGTCGATGTCCAGGACACCCCGGGAGGCGGTGACGCTGCCGCCGTCCTGCAGTTCGGTCACCCACCGGCCGAGGCCGTGCCTGAAGTCGTCGCGGGCGAGGATCCGCCCCGGGCGGTGGCGGTCCGCGGCGCCCGCCGGCGCTCCGGGGACGAGCGCGGCGAGGCCGGCGCCTGCGGCCAGGGCTCCGAACGCCCTGCGTGTGGTCGTCATGGCGCGGTTCCTCCGGGGGTGGTGAGCGACGGCTCCGGCACCGCCATGGGTGCGGAAAGCGCTTGTGGAGATCACTCTGGCGCCTGCCGCCCACCCGTGTCGACGCTCCGCCCGGCCACGCCACGAGACCGCAACACGCCGCGCCCGTCGCGCGGGCGGTACGGGCCGTACCGTCCGCGCGACGGCATGCCGAAGGCCGGACCCCGTGACGGGGTCCGGCCTTCGAAGGACGTGCCGAGCGGGTGTCAGACGGAAACGCCCTTGGCACGCAGGTACGCCAGCGGGTCCACGTCCGAGCCGTAGTCCGGGGTGGTGCGGATCTCGAAGTGCAGGTGCGGGCCGGTGACGTTGCCCGTCGCGCCGGAGAGGCCGACCTGCTGTCCGCCGGTCACGGCCTGGCCGGCCGAGACGGACAGGGAGGACAGGTGGGCGTACTGGGCGTAGTGGCCGTCGGCGAGCCGGATGACGACCTGGTTGCCGTACGCGCCGCCCCATCCGGCGGAGACCACCGTGCCCGCGCCGACGGACTTGAGCGAGGTGCCGGTGGGCACCACGAAGTCGACACCGGTGTGGTAGCCGCTGGACCACATGCTGCCGGACATCTTGTACGAGGTCCCGATCGACGCACCCGCGACCGGCAGCGAGAAGCCGCTGGAGGCCGACGGAGCGGTCGAGGTGGCGGCGGAGGTGTCCGTGGCCCTGGACGTCGTGGCCGGCTTCTTGGCGGTGGACCGCCCGGCCGCCTCGGAGGCGTCGGAGCCGGTGGTGGCCGCGGCCCCGCCGAGCGTGAGCTTCAGGCCCGGATGGATGAGCGACGGGTCGCCGCCGACCACGGTGCGGTTGTCCGAGTACAGCTTCTTCCAGCCACCGTCGACGTCCTGCGTGTCGGCGATCTTCGACAGGGAGTCGCCCGAACGCACGGCGTACGTCTTGGTGGTGACCTTCTGCGCCCCGGTCTTCCCCGCTCCGGCCTTCTTGTCGGCGGCCGGTGCGGACTTCGGGGTTTCGCTCGCGACGTTCGAGGCACTCGCGACGGAGTCGGCGGCGGACTGCGGGGTGGCGGCGTGCGCTCCGGCCGCGCCGAGCAGCGGGAGGGCGAGGGCCGCGCCCCCGGTTCCGGCCACGGCTATGGAGCGGGTGAAACGCTGGGACCTGGGACGGCGGTGCTTACCCTTCGCGGGCATGACGAATTCCTCTCCGGCGCCTGCGAGGTGAGCTGTCGGGTGCGGGCTGGAGATGCCCGGCCGTGCTGTCGCACGGCTTAACCCCGAGCCCGTTCCGGAGACCGGAACAGGCGTAGTACCTGTGGGTCCCCCGCTCCTGCCGTGGATCGGGTGGGTGTGCGGATTCCGGGCGGCGGCAGGATTGGGCGTCCGTCCGGATTGGAGGTGAACGTAAGCGACATGAAGAGGCGGAAACAACCTTCGGGGTTTCCTGTGTCCCCTGTTTCCTTGATCCTCCGATGGAATACCGGTCACCCTGCGTGAATACGGGCCGCCTTTTCCTTGCTGCGGCCCTGGAAACAAAGTGGACTTACGTGAGCATGGCGACAGCGGAACGTCACGGATATGACGCTGCTCACGGCGCACGGCCCCAGGAGCCTTCATTCCGGCACGAGTTGGAACGAAGGCTCCATTGCGGACACATCCGTCACATGCGACGCAGCCGGACAACTGCCGCGTCGAGATCCCCGCGCAGCCCCGTCCGCACCCCGTGGTGCAACAGCACCGCACCCCGGTGCACTTCGCCCGTTTCGAGGCATTCGTACGATGCTGACGGGTCGAGTCCGCGCAGCCGCAGCGGCGGGACCGGCTCGCCGTGGTGCTGGGCCTGCAGCCAGGCGAGGACGACGGTCTCGCCGCCGCGGACGTACTGGACGGCGCTCAGCCCGCCCTCCGGCGCCCGCAGCCGGTACAGGTCGCCGCCCTGCACGACGGGCCGGATCTCCTTGTAGAGGTCCACCCAGGTCCGCGCCTCGGCCAGCTCCCCGGCGCTCCACCGGGTGAGGTCGCCGCCGACTCCGAGCACCCCGGCCATCGCGCTCACGAACCGGAAGCGCAGCGAGCTGACCCGCCCGTTGAGCTGGGTGTTCGGGCTGTCTGTGACCCAGGCGGCCATGGCCCGCGCGGGATGCACCTGGCTGTACCCGTGCTGGATGGCGAGCCGGTCGAGCGGGTCGGTGTTGTCGGAGGTCCACACCTGGTCCGTACGGGCCATGATCCCGAGGTCGATCCGCCCGCCGCCGCCCGAGCAGGACTCGAAGGCCACGTGGGGGTGGGCCGCCCGCAGCCGGTCCAGCAGGCGGTACAGGGCGTGCACATGGTCCACCCACAGCCGCTGCGGATACGCCTCGCCGGGCCAGCCCGCGTCGGTGAAGCAGCGGTTGAAGTCCCACTTCACGTAGTCGATCGGCGCGCTGGAGAGCAGCGCGTCGAGCTGTTCCCACAGGTACTCCTGGACGTCCTCGCGGGCGAGGTTCAGGACGAGCTGGTTGCGCAGTTCCGTGCGCCTGCGGCCCGGCTGGAACTGCACCCAGTCGGGGTGCGCGCGGTACAGCTCGCTGTCCGGGTTGACCATCTCGGGCTCGACCCAGATGCCGAACTGCATCCCGAGCCCGTGCACGTAGTCGCTCAGCGGGGTGAGGCCGCCGGGGAAGCGGTCCCGGTTGACCGTCCAGTCGCCGAGCCCGGCCCGGTCGCTGGTGCGCGCCCCGAACCAGCCGTCGTCCACCACGAACAGCTCGATCCCCGCGTCGGCGGCCCGGCGGGCGAGCGCCCGCTGCTGCTCCTCGGAGATGTCGAACTCGGTGGCCTCCCAGGAGTTGTAGAGCACGGGCCGGTACCGGTCCGCGTCCGGGATCACGTGCGCGCGCTGGTACGCGTGCCAGGCACGGCTCGCCCCGCCGAAGCCACCGTCGCTCCACAGCCCCGCGAAGACGGGCGTGACGAAGCTCTCCCCCGGCTCCAGCCGCAGCAGGCCCGAGTCGTCGTACCCGGCGCCGCCGGTGATCTGCACGCGCGCGTCCGGCAGTTGCGCCACCGCGATCCGCCAGGTCCCCGACCAGGCGAGCGCGCAGCCGTAGACCTCGCCCAGCTCCTCGGTCGCCGTGCCGTCCGCGTCCAGGGCGACCCACGGCAGGTGCTGGTGCCCGGTGTGCCCGCGCCGGCTGCCGATGATCTTCTCGCCGTAGGTGAGCTCCGAGCGCGTGAGCCGTGACTCGGCCGCCCACCGTCCGTGCAGCTGGGACAGCCGCCACCCGTCGCGCAGCGGCAGCGTCCAGGTCGCGGAGTCGGCCCGCAGCACCTCCAGGGCGGGCCCCTCGTTGGCGAGGGTCACCCAGCGCTCGACGACGTCGCCACCGGCCCGCATCCGGTAGTGCAGGGTGATGCCGAGCCCGGAGTCGGAGAACCGCAGCCGCAGCTCGCCCCCGCCGGCCCCCTCCGCCCCCTCGGCCTCGTCGGTCTCGTACCCCTCGAAGCGCCACTCGGTGCCGCGCCTGTCCGGTGTCCGCACGGACAGCGCGGGCCGCACGAAGCGGGGACCGCCCTCGACCGGGTACTCCTCGTGGCCGTCGAGGGTCGCCTCGAACGCCCAGTACTCCGGGCCGGGACCCGCGGCGAGCGCCTCGGCGTCGGCGAGTGCGATCCTCGGGCCCCAGTGCAGATGAAGCAGCTCGTCCTCGTCACCGAGCCGCAGGCCGTAGCTGCTCGTGGGCCCCGAAAGAAGCCACGTACGGCCGTCTGCGCCGATCTCTACCATCAAGCCCTCACATATTCGAACAGGCACGCTCAAGCCCCAACATCATCAGGGCCGACCCGCCCTTCGGGCAACGCCTGTGGACAACTCATCGGCCCGTGAACCGATGTCGTATCGTCGGATACGCACCTCGCCGACGAGCCGCGTCGGCAGCCGAGGGGAGGAGCCCCCGTGACGCAGCAGGTCCCGTCGACCGAGCCCGAGCTGACCGGAGTGCGCAACTTCCGCGACGTGGGCGGCCTGCCGACGGTGGACGGCCGGCGTCTGGCGTACGGGCGGCTCTTCCGCAGCGGCCACCTCGCGCACGCGACGGCGTCGGACGCCGCGTTCCTGGCCTCCCTGGGCCTGCACACGATCTTCGACTTCCGCAACGCGGCCGACCACAAGCTCGAGGGCGCCGATGTCGAGCTGCCCGGGGTGCGCAATGTGAACCTGCCGCTGTCGGACCCGGCGGACGGCGCGGAGTTCTGGAAGATGGTCCGCGACGGGAATCTGGAGCAGCTGCGCGAGCTGCTCTCGGACGGCCGGGCGGCGGACCGCATGATCGGCTCGTACCGCACGATCATCAAGGACCGCACCGCCGAGCACCGTCAGGTGCTGCACGCGCTGGCGGAGGGCAGCGTCCCGGCGCTGATGCACTGCGCGGCGGGCAAGGACCGGGCCGGTCTCTCCGTCGCCGTGACGCTCCTCGCCGTCGGCGTCGAGCGCGAGGCCGTCATGACGGACTACCTGGAGTCGAACGCGGCGCACCGCCGCTACAAGGTCCACCGCAGCGGCTCCGCCGCCTCGGCGTACACCCCCGAGGTGATGGAGTTGCTGAGCCCTCTCTTCGACGCCCGCGCCGAGTACCTGACGGCGGCGTTCGACACGATCGAGGAGACGTGGGGCGGGGTCGACGCGTACCTGGAGCAGGGCCTCGCCGTGACCCCGCGGGTACGGGAGCGGCTGCGCGAGCGGTTCCTCGACTGACTACGCCGGGGGGCTACTGGTTCTGGGCCCCGAGCGTGAACAGCAGGTAGATGAAGGCGGCGAAGACGTGCCCGACCGCCACGTAGATGATGAGCCGGACCCACAGCGCGCGCGGGAACTTCTCCTCCAGGTCCTTCACGAATCTTCTCCTGAGGTCGTCGTCGGTCCGAGGCACAGGGCGGCCGTCGGGCTCTGCAGCAGGGTGTGCACGAAGAGGAGCTCGGCCCCGTCCCGGTCCGCGGCGGCGATCCGGTGGGGGGTCAGCGAGTCGAAGTGGGCGCTGTCCCCGGGCGCGAGGACGTGCGCGGTGTCCCCGAGGCGCAGCCGCAGCCGCCCCTGGAGGACGTACAGCCACTCCTCGCCGGGGTGGACCCGCACGATGTCGCCCTGCGTCCCGTGGGGGACGTGCACGCGCAGGGACTGCATACCGCGTCCGGCGGCGCCGGCCTGCCGATACGTCCAGCCGCCGGCCTGCGTGGGCTCCATGTCGGCACAGCGCACGACCGCGTCCCGTTCGGCAGCCGTCTCACCGAGCAGGTCGGAGACGGTGGTGGCGTAGACGCGGGCCAGCGCGAGGAGCATCGGCAGCGAGGGCTGGCGCTGCCCGGTCTCCAGCCGGGAGAGGTGGGCGGGGGAGAGTCCGGCTGCGCCGGCCGCGGACTCCAGGGTGAGGGCCGCGCGGCGGCGCAGAGCACGTAGCTGGGGGGCGACGGTGGGGTGCGTACCCTTGTCAGGGTTCATGCGTCCATTGAGCCGCACCCTTGCCCCGGAGGCAAATAACTTGCCCCTGAGGCAAAAGATGCCGGCCCCCAGGAACCCCACCGACGGCCTACGGCCGGCCGCAGGGCCTACCGGTTGGCAACCGCCTGCTTCATCAGTGTCTTCCCGAAGTCCCACATCAGGCCGCCCCCGCTGTGCGCGTCGTCCATCACGGCGGTGAAGGCGTCCACGAAGCGGTCCACGTCCTGCTCGTCGATCACCAGCGGCGGAATCAGCTTGATCACTTCCAGATGGTCGCCGGAGACCTGGGTGAGGATCCGGTGGCGCTGCAGCAGCGGCACGACCACCATCTGCGCGAACAGCCCCTTGCGGGCGGTCTGCAGCACCGTCCAACGGCTGCGCAGCTTGAGGGACTTCGGCCGGCCGAACTCGATGCCGATCATCAGCCCCCGGCCGCGTACGTCGCTCAGCAGCTCGTACTTCCCGACGAGCGCCGCGAGCCGCGACCTCAGCTGCTCTCCGGTGGCGCGGGCGTTCGCCACGATCTGCTCGTTCTCCATCACCGACAGCACGGCGAGGCCGGCCGCCATGGCCTGCGCGTTGGACCCGAAGCTCGCGGAGTGCACGAGGACCCGGTCCATGGACGAGTAGACCTTCTTGAAGATCCAGTCCTTGCCGAGGGTCGCGCCGACGGGCACATAGCCCCCCGACAGCGCCTTCGCCACACAGACCAGGTCCGGCTCCACACCCTCTTCGTGCTGGTAGGCGTAGAAGTCCCCGGTGCGGCCGAGTCCGGTCTGCACCTCGTCCGCGATGAGCAGCGCGCGGTGCCTGCGCAGCAGCTCCTGGGCGGCGCGCAGGTATCCGGGCGGCGACTCGTGCACGCCCTTGCCCTGGATCGGTTCGACGATCAGCGCGGCGACGTCGCCCTTCTTCAGCTCGGCCGCCAGCGCGTCGAGGTCGCCGAGCGGGACCGCCGTGTCGGGCAGCAGCGGGGCGAAGCCGTCCCGGAAGCCGTCCTCGCCGTTCACGGACAGGGATCCGGCGGTCAGGCCGTGGAAGGAGTGCGCGCAGTACAGCACGCGCGGCTTCCCGGTGGCGTACCGGGCGAACTTCAGCGCGGTCTCGACGGCCTCGGTACCGCTGTTGCCGAAGAACACCCGGTCCAGGTGCGGGCTGTGGGCGAGGAGCTTCTCCGCCAGCAGCCCGGGCAGCGGCTGGCAGTCGAAGCGGGTGAGGTCGGCGAGCTGCGCGTCGAGGACGTCGTGCAGCGCCCTGCGGACGACGGGGTGGTGGCGGCCGAGCCCCATCACCCCGAACCCGGCGAGCATGTCCAGGTAGTCGTTGCCGTCCGCGTCCCAGAAATGGGCGCCCTCGGCCCGCTCGTAGACCTTGTCGAAGCCGATGGTGTGCAGCATGCGCGGCAGCTGGTGGTTCAGGTACTTCGCGTGCAGCTCGTAGCGCTCTGCTCCGCGCTCGGCGAGGAGACCGCCGAGGTCGAACTCCCGGGGCTCGCTGGTCGTCATTCCTGTTTCTCCCTGGACGCGTGCGTTTCTCCGGCCGGCTCACCGGCGGCACCCTGCTCCGCGGCGGTCTCCGGCGCCTTGCGGGTCCGCCGCCCGGCGGCCGGCGCCCGTGCCCCGGCCCGGGGGTCACCCCCCTCGACGCCTTGACGGGCTTCCCCGTCCGCGTCGGTCTTCCGCGCCCCGACGGCTCCCTGGCGACCGGCGACCGGCGCCGTCCGGGGCCGCTCCTCGTCGGCCGGCCCGCCCGAGACCCGGGCCCCGGCCGCGGGACCGCCCTCCGCGACCGTCCGCCCGGCGTCCCCGCCGACGTCGGCCTCCCGCGCCCCGGCGGCTCCGCGCACCGATGCCCGGCGGCCGGCGGCCGGCGTCGTCCGGGCACGCTTCGCGGCCGCCCGCCGCGGGGAGGCCTGCGCCCCGTCCGTGGGCCCGACCTGCGCGTCGGCCCCACGGGCACCCCGGCCGACGTCCCGGGGCGGGCCGGCCTCCCGGGCGGCCAGGCTCGCGCCGATGCGGCCCGCGATCTCGACCGGGGTCAGACCGATGTCGGCCAGTACCTCGCCCCGCTTGGCGTGCGCGAGGAACTGTTCGGGGATCCCGAACCGCCGTACGGGCACGTCGACCTCGGCGTCCGAGAGGGCGAGCGCGACGGCCGCGCCCACCCCGGCGGCCCGGCTGTTGTCCTCGACGACCGCGACCAGGCGGTGGCCGGCGGCGAGGCCGGGGAGCTCGGGGTCGACGGGCTTGACCCAGCGCGGGTCCACCACCGTGCAGCCGATGCCCCGGGCCTCGAGGAGCCCGGCCGCGTGGAGGCACACCGGGGCCATCACGCCGACGGCCACCAGGAGCACGTCGGTCCGCTCGCCGCGGTGCAGCACGTCGACGCCGCCCACCCGGTCGACCGCCGGGACCTGCGGGCCCACCGACTCCTTGGGGAAGCGGATCAGCGTGGGCGCGTCGTCCACGGCGACCGCCTCGCGCAGTTGCGCACGGAGCTGGTCGGCGTCACGTGGCGCGGCGATCCTGAGTCCGGGCACGACCTGGAGGATCGACAGGTCCCACATGCCGTTGTGCGACGCCCCGTCGACGCCCGTCACCCCGGCGCGGTCCAGCACGAACGTCACTCCGCAGCGGTGCAGCGCGACATCCATGAGCAGCTGGTCGAAGGCCCGGTTGAGGAAGGTCGCGTACACGGCGACGACCGGATGCAGCCCGCCCGTCGCGAGTCCGGCCGCGGACACCGTGGCGTGCTGCTCGGCGATGCCCACGTCCCACACCCGGCCGGGGAACCGCTCGGCGAACTTCGCGAGTCCCACCGGGTGCAGCATGGCCGCCGTGATCGCCACGACGTCCTCGCGCTCCTCGCCGATGCGCACGATCTCGTCGCCGAACACCGAGGTCCAGGACGGGCCGCTGGACGGCGCGAGCGGCTCGCAGGTGAGCGGGTCCATCACACCGACCGTGTGGAAGCGGTCCTCCTCGTGCGCGAGGGCGGGCTCGTAACCGCGCCCCTTCTCCGTCAGGCAGTGGACGAGGACGGGCCCGTGGAAACGTTTCGCGCGCCGCAGGGCCGACTCGACGGCGCCCACGTCGTGCCCGTCGATCGGCCCGACGTACTTCAGGCCCAGGTCCTCGAACATGCCCTGCGGGGCGAACGCGTCCTTGAAGCCCTTCTTGGCGCCGTGCAGCGACTCGTAGAGCGTGCCGCCGACGACCGGGGTGCGCAGCAGGACGTCCTTGCCCCAGGCCAGGACCTTCTCGTAGCTGTCGGTCGTGCGCAGCGTCGCCAGGTGGTTGGCGAGGCCGCCGATGGTCGGCGCGTACGAGCGTTCGTTGTCGTTGACGACGATGATCAGCGGCCGGTCCTTGGCGGCGGCGATGTTGTTCAGCGCCTCCCAGGCCATGCCGCCGGTGAGCGCGCCGTCGCCGACGACCGCGACGACGTGCCCCTTCTCCCCCTGCACCTGCCGGGCCTTGGCGAGCCCGTCGGCCCAGCCGAGCGCGGTGGACGCGTGGCTGTTCTCGATGACGTCGTGCTCGGACTCCTCCCGCGAGGGATAGCCGGACAGGCCGCCCTTGCCGCGCAGCTTGGAGAAGTCCTGACGCCCGGTCAGGAGTTTGTGCACATAGCTCTGGTGGCCGGTGTCCCACAGGATGCGGTCGACCGGCGACTCGAAGACCCGGTGGAGCGCGATGGACAGTTCCACCACCCCCAGGTTGGGTCCCAGATGCCCCCCGGTCCTGGCGACGGCGTGCACCAGGAACTCCCGGATCTCTTCGGCCACCCGGCCGGTCTCGGCCTCGGACAGCGCCTTCAGGTCGCGTGGTCCCCGGATGGTCTCCAGAATCGTCACGTCGGGCCCCCTCTCGGTCCGTGCTGCAGCTACCTCACGGCGGCGGGGGGTTGCCCCGGTACCGTGACCTCCGGCTCGCCTGACGCGACGCCGGCCGCCTCCATCTGCTCGGCGATCTTCATCGCCTCGTCGACGAGGGTCTCCACGATCTTCGACTCGGGCACCGTCCTGATGACCTCGCCCCTGACGAAGATCTGGCCCTTGCCGTTGCCGGAGGCGACCCCCAGGTCCGCCTCCCGTGCTTCTCCCGGCCCGTTGACGACGCAGCCCATGACCGCGACGCGCAGGGGCACCTCCATGCCCTCCAGGCCGGCCGTGACCTCGTCGGCGAGCTTGTAGACGTCGACCTGGGCCCGCCCGCAGGACGGACAGGACACGATCTCCAGGCGCCGCTCCCGCAGCCCCAGCGACTGGAGGATCTGGATGCCGACCTTGCACTCCTCGGCAGGCGGGGCGCTCAACGACACCCGGATGGTGTCGCCGATGCCCTCGCCGAGCAGCGCCCCGAAGGCGACCGCCGACTTGATCGTGCCCTGGAAGGCCGGGCCCGCCTCGGTCACCCCGAGGTGCAGCGGGTAGTCGCAGGCGGCGGCGAGCTGCCGGTAGGCGCTGACCATCACGACCGGGTCGTTGTGCTTGACCGAGATCTTGATGTCCCGGAAGCCGTGCTCCTCGAAGAGCGACGCCTCCCACAGCGCCGACTCCACCAGTGCCTCGGGCGTCGCCTTCCCGTACTTCCGGAGCAGGCGCCGGTCCAGCGAACCGGCGTTGACGCCGATCCGGATCGGCGTGCCGTGGTCCTGCGCGGCGCGCGCGATCTCGCGCACCTGGTCGTCGAACTGCTTGATGTTGCCCGGGTTCACGCGCACCGCCGCGCAGCCCGCCTCGATCGCGGCGAACACGTACTTCGGCTGGAAGTGGATGTCGGCGATCACCGGGATCTGCGACTTGCGCGCGATGGTGGCGAGGGCGTCCGCGTCGTCCTGCGTGGGGCAGGCGACGCGGACGATCTGGCAGCCGGACGCGGTCAGCTCGGCGATCTGCTGCAGGGTGGCGCCGATGTCCGACGTGCGTGTCGTCGTCATCGACTGCACCGAGACAGGTGCCCCGCCCCCGACCGCCACCGGTCCGACCTGGATCCGCCGCGAGACGCGGCGCTCCGCGATCGGCCGGACCGGTACCTCGGGGAGGCCCAAGGAGATGGCGGTCACGACGTCACCCGCGGTTTCCCGAGACGGTCTCGCGGGCGGCCCGCAGGGACTCCTTGAGGGAGCCCATGGTGGCCAGGACCGCGGTCGGCTCGTAGCCGCAGTGCGCCATGCAGTTGGCGCAGCGCGGATCCTTGCCGCGGCCGTACGAGTCCCAGTCGGTGTCCTCGATGAGCTCCCGGTACGTCGTGACGTACCCGTCGCTCATCAGGTAGCAGGGCTTCTGCCAGCCGAAGAGCGAGTAGTTGGGGATCGCCCACGCCGTGCAGGGGAAGTCGACCTTGCCCTCCAGGAAGTCCAGGAAGAGCGGGGAGTGGTTGAGGCGCCAGCGGCGCCGGTTGCCGCCCGAGAAGGCCTTCTTGAACAGTTCGCGGGTCTGCTCGACGCCCAGGAAGTGCTCCTGGTCGGGCGCCTTCTCGTAGGCATAGGCGGGCGAGATCATCATCTCGTCCACCTTCAGGTCGTCATTGAGGAAGTTGAGCACCTCGATGATCGTCTGCGGGGTGTCGGTGTTGAAGAAGGTCGAGTTGGTGGTGACCCGGAAACCGCGCTTCTTGGCTTCCTTGATGGCGGCCACGGCCTCGTCGAACACGCCCTCCTTCGCCACGGACTCGTCGTGCCGCTCCCGCAGCCCGTCGATGTGCACGGCGAACGCGAAGTACGGGGACGGGGTGAACTTGTCCATCTTCTTGCGCATCAGCATGGCGTTGGTGCAGAGGAAGACGTACTTCTTGCGGGCCACCAACTGCCGTACGATCTCGTCGATCTTCGGGTGCATCAGGGGCTCGCCACCGGCGATGGACACCATCGGTGCCCCGGACTCCAGCACCGCCCCGACGGCCTGAGCCACCGGCATGCGCTGCTTGAGCACCCCGGCCGGGTGCTGGATCTTGCCGCAGCCCTCGCACGCCAGATTGCAGGCATAGAGCGGTTCGAGCTCGACGATCAGCGGAAACTTCTCCCGCTTGCGGAGTTTCTGTTCGGCGAGATACGTCGCGACCTTGATGGTCTGACGGAGCGGCATGGCCATCTGGCTCACCTCCGGGGGAGCAGCAGGGAACGGTGCCATTCGAAAAAAACAGGAAGGACGGCACGAAGAACGCGGAAAGCTGATATTCCACCGCGCACCGTGCCGATCCGGACGAGTTCATGTTCTGGAGCGTCCACGACCACCCGTACGGCGGCAACCGCGCGCACTCCGGCCAGCACCGCGGTGTGCAGCGTGGCCGCCGACTCCATGTCGACCGCGATCGCGCCGGTCGCGTACAGATCCGACCGTTCCTGACCGCGGACCACGTGATCGGACCCCGTGAGCGGTCCCGTGTGGACGGCGCGCCCGGGCACGGCGCGCCGCAGTTCCTCGACGAGCAGGCCGGTGCCCACGCACGGTGTGCTGCCGTGCGGGCCCCGGGTCTCCTCGGCGACGACCACGTCTCCCGGATGCATGCCGGGGGCCAGCCCGGCGCAGAAGCCCGTGGCCAGGACGGCCGCCCCGTGCAGGGCCGGTGCGGCCAGCGCCGCGGCGACCGCCCGTTCGGCGGCCGGCGGTCCCATGCCCGTACGCAGCACGGTGACCGGTCCCCCGGCGCCGCCCCGGTCGCCGCCGGTGCGCAGGGCGAACTTCTCGATGCCCAGCGCGCAGGCGATCAGCAGCGGGCCGGCGCCCGGTGTCGCGCTCATCAACTGGCCCTGCCGAAGGAGCTCCGGGAGCTCTGCAGGCCGGCGAACGGTTCGCCGTTGACGTACCGGCCCAGCGCGGTCAGCGGGAAGACCTGCCGGTAGAGGTGGTAGTTGATCGAGAAGTCCCAGGGGAATCCGGTGCCGGTGAAGTACGGCTCGTCCCAGGAGCCGTCCGCCAGCTGGGTCCGGGCGAGCCAGGCGACCCCGCGCTGGACCGCCTCGGAGTGCCGTTCCCCGGCCGCGAGCAGCGCCAGCAGCGCCCACGCGGTCTGGGAGGCGGTGGAGGCGCCCCGTCCGCTCCATTCGGCGGCGTCACGGTAGGAGCGCAGGTCCTCTCCCCAGCCGCCGTCGTCGTTCTGCACCGTCTCCAGCCAGGCGACGGCCCGGCGGATCGCGGGGTGCGAGCCGGGCAGTCCGGCGGCGACCAGCGCGGGCACCACCGACCCCGTCCCGTAGACGTAGTTGACGCCCCAGCGGCCGAACCAGGAGCCGTTCGCCTCCTGTTCGGCGAGCAGCCACTCGATGCCCCGCCGGGTGCGCGGGTCGTGGGCGAGCCCTTCGAAGGCGAGCATCTCCACGACGTGCGCGGTGACGTCGGCGGACGGCGGGTCGATGACCTCGCCGAAGTCGCAGAACGGCAGCCGGTTGGGGAAGGGACTGGTGTTGTCGACGTCGAAGGCACCCCAGGCACCGTTCTTCGACTGCATGCCCAGGTTCCAGCGCACCCCGCGCCCGATGGCCTTCTCGACGCGCTCCGGGTCGTGGTGCTTGACGCGGCGCAGCGCGAGGACCACCTCGGCGGTGTCGTCGATGTCGGGGTAGTTGTCGTTGTGGAACTCGAACGCCCAGCCTCCAGGCGCCAGTTGGGGTCGTTTGACCGCCCAGTCGCCGGGGCGGACGATCTCCTCCCCCAGCATCCAGTCCGCGGCCCGCACGAGCTGCGGGTGATCGGCGGGCACGCCCGCGTCGGCGAGCGCGATGGTCGCGAGGCAGGTGTCCCACACCGGTGACTGGCAGGCCTCGATCATCCGGGCCCCGTCCTCGCGCCACACGGCGAAGCGGTCCAGGGAGGCCAGTCCCTCGCGCATCACCGGGTGTTCGAGGTCGTAGCCGAGCAGGTGGAGGGCGATGACCGAGTAGACGGCGGGCGGCTGGATGCCGCCCCAGCACCCGTCGTTCTCCTGACGCTCGATGATCCAGCGGGCCGCGGCGTTCATGGCCGCCCTGCGCAGTCCGCGCGGGGCGACCTTGCGGTAGGCGTGCAGGGCCCGGTCCAGCCGCTGGAACGCACCACCCCAACTCGCGATCGGTGCCAGGCGTTTGACCGGGTTGGGGTGACGGGGATCGGTGTGCAGCTCGTCCAGCGCGAAGGGCGCCGGACGCACCGGGCGCTTCGCCGAGACGACGGTGAGCGGCACGATGGTCTGCCGGGCCCAGCAGCCGAAGTCGTAGATGTTGAGCGGCGCCCACTTGGGGAACCAGATGAGCTCCGGCGGGAGTTCGGGCAGGTCGTCCCACTTCCACCAGCCGAACAGGGCGAGCCAGATCCGGGTGAAGACCCGGGCGGAGGCGATGCCGCCCTGTGCGCGGACCCACGCGGCCGCCCGCGCCATGTGCGGGTCGTCCGGCGCGTCACCGGCCAGCCGCAGGGCGACGTACGCCTCGACGGTCGTGGACAGTTCGCCCGGTCCGCCGTAGAAGGAGGCCCAGGTGCCGTCCTCGCGCTGCTCGCCGCGGATGAACAGCGCGGCGGCCCGGGTGGTCCGCTCGTCCTGGATGCCCAGGAACTGCCGGAGCAGCAGGTCCTCGGCGTCCATCGTGACGTTGGTCTCGAGATCGCCCTTCCACCAGCCCTCGGCGTCCTGCGTGGAGAGCAGGAAGTCGGTGGCGCGCTGTATCGCGCGCACGGCGGCGTCTCGGGGATCGGCTGTCCCGGCCGCCACGGGGGTCGATTCTGTCCGGATGTCGCTGGCCGCGGCTGCGCGGGGCGGCAGGGCCCCGGCGCTTCCGTCGGTCGTCGCTGTCATGGCTTCCCCTTCGTGCAGTGGCGTTTTACTGCTGTGGGTCCGCCGTCGGCCGGTGCTCGTGTTCCCGCGGCACCGGCCGGCGACTACGCGAGGGCTATTCGACCGATAGTGATCATCTCTTCCGTACGACGACGAAGTCGGCGAGCTCCACGAACTGGGCCCGCACCTGGTCCGGCATGTGGATCGTGTCCAGCGCCTCGACGGCGATCGTGTGCTGGCGGCGCGCCTCCTGGGCGGTCCACTCGCGCCCGCCTGCCTCCTCGATGAGTGCGGCCCGTACGGCGAACTCCTCCTCGGAGAAGCTCTCGAAGTCGCTGCTCTTGGCGTCCGCGGCGAGCAGCTCGCCCAGACGCTCGGAGGCGGCGCCGCCGGCCGCGAGCGCGGCCACGACGGGCAGGGACTTCTTGCGCTGGCGCAGGTCGCTCCAGGTCTGCTTGCCGGTGGCCACCGGGTCGCCCCAGATGCCGAGGAGGTCGTCGACGGCCTGGAAGGCGAGACCGAGGTGGTAGCCGTACTTCTCCAGGGTGTCCGCCGTGCGGTCGTCGGCGCCGCCGAGGACGGCACCGATGGAGCAGGCGCAGGCGAGCAGGGCGCCGGTCTTGTTGCCCTCCATCTCCAGGCACTCCTCGACGCTGACGCGGTCGCGGTGCTCGTAGGAGATGTCCTGGGCCTGGCCGTCGATCAGCGCGCGGGTGGCGGAGGTGAGACGGCGCGTGGCGCGGCCCGCCTCGACCGTGCCGAGCTCCAGGAGCAGTTCGTTGGCCAGTGCGAACAGGGCGTCGCCGACGAGGATCGCCTGGGCGGGACCGTGCACCTTCCAGACGGTGTCACGGTGGCGGCGCTGCTCGTCGCCGTCCATCAGGTCGTCGTGCAGGAGCGAGAAGTTGTGCACGAGCTCGACGGCGACCGCGCCCGGTACGCCGACCTCGGGGGCGGCGCCGGCCGCCTCGGCGGACAGCACCGCCAGGGCGGGCCGTACGGCCTTGCCGCCGTCGCCGTCGGCGGGGTTGCCGGCGGCGTCGATCCAGCCGAAGTGGTAGGCGGCGACGGTGTCCATGGGGGGCGCGAGGCGGTCGATGGCCGCGCGCAGTACCGGTGAGGCCAGGGTCCGGCCGCGCTCCAGGAGCGCGGTCACGTCCACCGCGTCGGCAGCCTTCGATGCCGGGGGCACAGTGGGCACAGTCTCTCCTCTATTCGCGGTACGGGGGGTGCGGGAGCCCTGATCGAGCGTCAAGCGGCCTCCTCGAAGAGCTCGAAGAGGTGGTCGCGGGGCCGGCCCAGGGCGTGCAGCGCGGCGTCGGCCGCGCTCACGCCGCTGCGGACCGCACCCTCCATCGTCGCGGGCCACCCGGTGGCGGTCCACGCGCCGGCCAGGTACAGGCCGGGGGCGTTGGTACGGGCGCCGGGCCGCAGCCGTCCGACGCCGGGGCTCGGGGCGAACGTCGCCGTACGCTCCCTGGTCACGAAGAAGTCCCGGACCTCGGCCCGCCCGGTGTGCGGCAGCAGCCGCTCCAGCTCCGGCAGGTACCGCTCGCGCAGCACGGCGACGGGTTCGTCGATCTCGTCCTGCGCGGCCGACTGCGACAGCGCGAGGTACTGGCCCTCCTCGAGGCCCGACGCCGCGGTGCGGTCGAAGACCCACTGCACGGGGGAACCGAGCGCGGCGAAGAACGGCGCGTCGAGCACCTTGCGGTCGTACACGACGTGGATGTTGAGGATCGGCGCCGTGCCGATCTCCAGCAGCCGCCCGGGGGCGTCGAGGGCTCCCTCGGGCAGCAGACCGTGGGTCTCGCGCTGGGGCACGGCGAGTACGACCGCGTCCGCCTCCAGCGTCCGTCCGGGAACCTGCACGCTCCAACGCCCGTTCTCCTTGCGGGAGACGGAGGTGACGCGTGTACGGATCTCGGTACGGACTCCCGCGGAGTCGAGCGCCTTGCGGGCCAGCCGGTCGTGCAGTTCTCCCAGCGGGACGTGCGCCCAGCCGATGTCGGCGGCGCCCGGGTCGGAGAGCAGCCCGGTCCTGAACACCATCGCGGCGAGCCCGAGCGAGGCGTCGCCGGCCACCGCGTTGAGGGTGGCGACCCCCACGAGGTCCCACAGTGCCTCGACGGCCCGGTCCGACTGGCCGTGCGCGGCCAGCCAGCCGCCGAAGCTGCGCGTGTCGAGCGCGGGATCGGCGGGATCGAGTTCCTTGAGGGCGAGTGCGGCACGGCCGACCCTGGCGCGCTCCGCGAGCGACAGGTGCGGGTAGGTCGCGAGGCTGCGCGCCAGATGCAGCGGGACGGGCAGCGCCGTTCTGCCGATTCTGCCGAGCCGCCGCCCGGGTTTCGCCGCGGCGTCGAGCACCGGTACGTCGAGGCGGTCCTGCAGCGGCGCGAGGTGCGCGGCGCCGACGCGGTCGAGGAACCAGCGGTAGGCGGTGCAGCAGCGCAGGTACACGTGCTGGCCGTTGTCCACGGTGAGGCCGTCGCGCCGGAAGGAGAAGGCGAGCCCGCCGAGGCGGGGCCGGCCCTCCAGCAGCGTCACGCGGACGCCCGCGTCGGCCAGCGCGAGCGCCGAGGTCGTTCCCGCGAGCCCCCCGCCGACCACTACGGCCGTCGCGGGGCGGTTCGACGCGTCGGCGTCGAGCTCCTCGTCCTGCGTGGTGTCGTTCATCGTGCACCTTCCCCCGCGGCCCCGCCGCGCCGGTGGAACGGGGCGCGGGCGGCCGTCGCAGTCAGGGACGCCGTCCCCGGCCAAAGGGTTGCGTCCCGTTTCCACGGACCTGCGTCGTCTTGGGCCGAAGTGTCCATCAGGCGCGCCTCCTGACGGCCCGGCGCGAGACGTGCCGGGCGTCGAGACCGGAAAGGCCCCGCACCGCGACGTACGCCTTCTCGCGGCCGGGCAGCGAGACCCGGCCGCGCAGGACGGCCTCCGGGTCACGCTCGATGCGGTCCAGCAGGCGGCGGTAGATGCCGGCCATCGCGGCGACGCAGGCCCCGCTGCGGCGGTCCAGCATCGGCAGCAGCCGGTAGCCCTCCGCGAAGAGCGCGCGCGCCCTGCGCACCTCGAAGTGGACGAGGCCCGCGAAGTCGGAGCCCTCCGGCGGGCGGGATCCGCCGAACCCGGCCGAGCAGCCGAACTTCGCGAGGTCGTCGGCGGGCAGGTAGGTCCGTCCGTCCCCGGCGTCCTCGCGGACGTCCCGGAGGATGTTGGTGAGCTGCAGGGCGAGTCCGAGGGTGTCCGCGTACTCCGGCGCCCGTTCGGCCCCGCGCGCGCCCGGTTCCGTACCGAAGACGCCGAGCGAGAGGCGGCCGATGGCGCCGGCGACGCAGCGGCAGTAGACCTTGAGGTCGTCCCAGGTCTCGTACGTCTCGCCGCGGACGTCCATCAGGACGCCGTCGATGAGTTCGTCGAGGCCTTCGAGCGGGACCGGGAAGTGGTCCGCGGTGTGTCTGAGGGCGACGGCGACCGGGTCGGTGTCGTCCTCGTCCACCGTGCGGTCGCGGACCCGGGCGAGCAGGGCCCGGGTCTCCTCCAGCCGCGCAGCCTTGACCTCGGGCACGAGCGCGCCGTCGCCGATGTCGTCGACGCGCCGCGAGAACGCGTACAGGGCCGACATCGCACGGCGCTTGGGCGTCGGCAGCAGCCTGATGCCGTACGCGAAGTTCCGGGCCTGCTGTCCGGTGATGGCCTCGCAGTAGCCGTAGGCGGCGAGTACCGGTGCGGACATGTGTGGCTCCGAGTCCACGCTCCGGATCACCCCTCTCCTCGCAGAGTCACTCCCACCTCGCGCAGCAACTGGATCTTGCCGGGCTTCGGCGGGCCGGGAAGTACGTCGTATTCGGCGGCGGCGATCGCCCTGATCGCCGCCCTCCCCCCTGCCACGAACCCCGCGAGCAGCAGCTTGAGCCTGCCGTGGAGGCTACCCACGAGAGGGGTGCCTTCATTCAGGAGGTTGCGGGCGCGTTCTGCTTCGTATGCAACCAGTGCGCGCGCCGATGCGCCTGCTGTGGGCGTGGCGAGGTCCGCCTCCTGGACATGGAAACGCTTCATGTCCTGGGCGGGAAGGTAGATGCGGTCGCGGCCGAGGTCCTCGGCGACGTCCTGGAGGTGCTCGACGATCTGCAGGGCCGTGCAGACGGCGTCGGAGCGGCGGACCCGCTCGGGGGTCGAGGTACCGGTGACGGCGAGGACCAGCCGGCCGACCGGGTTGGCGGACAGCTCGCAGTAGGCGAGGAGGTCGTCGTAGGTCTCGTACCGCTTGACGAGCTGGTCCTGGCGGTTCGCGGCGATCAGGCCGAGGAAGGGCTCGGGGGTCAGGCCGGCCCGGCGGACGGTGGGCTGCAGACGGCGCAGCAGCGGGTGGCCCGGGGTCGAGTCGAAGACCCTGCGCAGGTCCGCCTCGAAGGCGTCGAGCAGTACGAGCCGGTCCTCGGCCCGCGCGTCCGGGACTCCGAGGAGGCGGGCGTCCGCACCGCCGGGGGCCAGGTCGCCGTCGCCGATGTCGTCGACCAGCCGGGCGAAGCCGTAGACGGCCATCAGGTCGGCGCGCCAGGCCCTGGGCAGGAAGAACGGTGCCACGGGGAAGTTCTCGTCCGCGGCCTTGTCGAGGGTGCTGCGCTCCGGGTCCCCGGTGCGCGCCGTCCCGACCGGCGTCACCGCCCGCCGCCCGGGCCGGAAACGGCACCCGCGCAGACGGCGTACGCGCAGCGGAGCTGGAGAGTTTCCGTACCCATTGCCGTCACATCACCCGTTCTACACTGCTGACCCGATGGTGCCTCTTTCGGACACGCCGCCCGGTCGTCCGCGCGGCAGACCCGGGGCGGGCCGTCGCGCTTTTCGCCCCACTTGCGGCGAATCAGCACCGGTACAGCTTACGTTGTACAACCCGCCGCGCTCCGCCGGGGTGTCCCGCACATCACAAGAACACACCGATTGGCCTCAAGCTTCCTACAGACGGCGGGAGTTGGCCTTCTCTTTGCAGACGCAGGGCCCCGTCGAACCGTTCCGACGGGGCCCTGCGTTCCTTGCTCCTCGCTGCGGTCCGGGCTACCGGCCCGTGAACTTCTCGTACTCCTTGAGGACCTCGTCGGTCGGTCCGTCCAGCCGCAGCTCGCCGCGCTCCAGCCACAGGACGCGGTCGCACGTGTCACGGATGGACTTGTTGTTGTGGCTGACGAGGAACACCGTGCCGGCCTCCTTGCGGAGCTCCCGGATCCGGGCCTCGGAGCGCTTCTGGAACTTGCGGTCGCCGGTCGCGAGGGCCTCGTCGATCATGAGGACGTCGTGGTCCTTGGCGGCCGCGATGGAGAAGCGCAGCCGGGCGGCCATGCCGGAGGAGTAGGTGCGCATGGGCAGGGTGATGAAGTCGCCCTTCTCGTTGATGCCCGAGAAGTCGACGATGTCCTGGTAGCGCTCCCTGATCTGCTCGCGCGTCATGCCCATGGCCAGTCCGCCGAGGATGACGTTCCGCTCGCCCGTGAGGTCGTTCATCAGGGCCGCGTTGACGCCGAGGAGCGAGGGCTGGCCGTCGGTGTAGACGTGGCCCTTCTCCGCGGGGAGCAGTCCGGCGATGGCCCGCAGCAGGGTGGACTTGCCGGAGCCGTTGGAACCGATGAGGCCGATGGCCTCACCGCGGTAGGACGTGAAGGAGACACCGCGGACGGCGTGCACCTTGCGCACGCCCCGCTCCTCGCCGCGCCGGAGTATGCGGCTGAGGGCGGAGGTGGCGCTGCCCTTGCCGGTCCTGGCGCCGTTGACGCGGTAGACGATGTGCAGCTCGTCCGCGATGACGGTCGGGATCCCGCTGTTGTCCTCAGCCACGGCCGTAACGCTCCTCAGCCTTCCAGAAGTACACGAAACCGCCCACGGCCACGAGGACGGCCCAGCCGCCCGCGACCACCCACACGTGCGGCGGCAGGTTCTCGGAGCCGTAGCCGTCGATCAGCGCGAACCGCATCAGGTCCATGTAGATGGCGGCCGGGTTCCACTGGAGGATGTCGGCGATCCACTCGGGGTGCTCGTCGAGCATCACGGGAATGGAGAACATGACGCCGGAGGCGTACATCCACGTACGCATCACGAACGGCATGAGCTGGGCCAGGTCCGGGGTCTTGGCACCCATCCTGGCCATGATCATGGCCAGGCCGGTGTTGAAGAGGAACTGCAGCACCAGCACCGGGACGATCAGCAGCCAGGACAGCCGGGGGTAGCTGCCGAAGCCGATCGCCACGACGAACAGCACGATCATCGAGAAGAGCAGCTGCTGGAGCTGCTGCAGCGAGAACGAGATCGGCAGCGCGGCGCGCGGGAAGTGCAGCGCCCGGACCAGGCCGAGGTTGCCGGAGATCGCGCGCACGCCCGCCATCACCGAGCTCTGGGTGAAGGTGAAGACGAAGACACCCGTCACGAGGAACGGGATGTAGACCTCCCGCTCCATGCCGCGGTCGGCCTTCAGGATCAGGCCGAAGATCAGGAAGTACACGGCCGCGTTCAGCAGCGGTGTGGCCACCTGCCACAGCTGGCCGAGCTTGGCCTGGCTGTACTGGGCGGTGAGCTTCGCCTGCGAGAAGGCGAGGATGAAGTGACGCCGTCCCCAGAGCTGGCGGACGTAACTGACCAGTCCGGGCCGGGCGCCGCTCACGGACAGCCCGTACTTCACGGCGAGGTCCGCCGCGGAGAGCCCTTCGTCGGGGGACGGAGGGGCGCTCACCGCGACGCCGCCGTCATGCGTTGTCTCACTCACAGTGGAAACTTTCGTCCTCAGGATGCGCGGCCTGGTCGGGCGTAGGCCAAAGACAGGGACCGGGGTACGGCCCGAATGCTCTCAGATGTCGAGCGTGTCAGATGACGGGTGGTCGGCCCAGACGGGTCAGGCGCCATACCGTACGCCACTTCATGGGGCGCCGGGGTCCGCACGGACTGGACCAGCCCTCCTTGAAACCGCCGAACCAGGCCCGCAGGGCGGGGCGGGAGGGGCGGCGGGCGAGCGTGAGCAGCATCCACACGCCGAGGTACACCGGGATCAGGGGGGCGGGCAGGTTCCGGCGGGCCAGCCAGACGCGGTTGCGGGCGACCATCCGGTGGTAGACCGCGTGCCGGGAGGGCGCGGTCGTGGGGTGGTTGAGCACCATGTCCGAGCGGTAGTCGATCATCCAGCCCGCGTCGAGGGCCCGCCAGGCGAGGTCGGTCTCCTCGTGGGCGTAGAAGAACTCGTCGGGCAGCCCGCCGACCTCGGCGAGCACCTTCGTACGGACCGCGTTGGCGCCGCCGAGGAAGGTGGTGACGCGGGAGTTGCGCATCGGGTCGGAGGCGCGCAGCCGCGGGACGTGGCGGCGCTGGGTGATCCCGGTCTCCGGGTCGGCGATGCGGAAACTGATGATGCCGAGCTCCGGATCGGCCGCGAAGGCCTGCCGGCAGAGCTCGGCGGTGTCGTGGTGCGCGAGGAGGCCGTCGTCGTCCAGGAAGAGCAGGATGTCCACGTCGGTGCCGCCGGGGCCGAACGCCTCGATGCCGACGTTGCGACCGCCGGGGATACCGAGGTTCTCCGGCAGTTCGACCGTGCGGACCCCGGGTACGGAGCCGGTGACGTCCGGGACGGGCGAGCCGTTGCCGACCACGACCACCTCGACCGGGTCGCCGTCCTGCTTGGCGACCGAGTCGAGGAGGGCGCGGAGTTCGTCGGGGCGGTTGCCCATGGTGATGATCACCGCGCCGACCTTCGTGGCCGTGCTCACTTCAGCCTGCTCGACGCGAGGATGGACACCAGGTGCAGCACGGTCTGCAGCAGGGCGATGCCGGCCAGGACCGCGACGCCGAGCCGCGAGAAGAACAGGTCGTCCCTGACCGTGTCCAGGACCGCGAGGACCAGGATCAGCAGGGAGGCCTCGATGCCGAGGACGAGCCGGTGGAACTTGAGCGCGCCGGCGGCCCGGCGGGCCAGCGCCATGCCGGAGGAGCGCGGCTCGGACGCCGACTCCTGGACCGGTGCCTTGCCGGTCTGGTGCCGGGCGACCCCGACGAGGTCGGTCTCGGACTTGATCAGGACGGCGCCGAGGGCGGCCAGGGTGCCGAGGAACGCCCACAGCCAGTCGATCCGTCCGGTGCCCCACAGGTCGGCGGCGCGCAGGCCGAAGCCGACCAGGACCGCGGCGTCGCACAGGTAGGCGGCGACGCGGTCGACGTACACCCCGGTCATCGAGTACTGCTTGCGCCAGCGGGCGATCTCGCCGTCGACGCAGTCGAACAGCAGGTACAGCTGGACCATCAGTACGCCGAGCAGGGCGCCCGGGATGCCCGGCACCAGCAGGGCCGGGGCGGCGAGCACGCCGAAGACGGTCATCACGTAGGTCAGCTGGTTGGGCGTGACCTTGGTGTTCACCAGGTGCCGGTCGATGCGCAGCGAGATCTCGCGCATGTAGAGCCGGCCTCCCCAGTGCTCGCCGCTCCGCCGGTCCTTCACACCCGGGGGGTGCACGACCGGGCGGAGTTCAGCTACCGATGGCTTTTGCATAGTCGGCGTATGCGTCCCTGATCTGGTCGGTGGAGAGGGAGAGGTGTTCGAGGATGGTGTAGCGGCCCGGCCTGGTCGTCGGAGCGAACTCCACGACCTGGACGAACTCGTCCGGGGTGAAGCCGATCTCGTCCGGCAGCACGGGGAGTCCGTGGCGCCGGAGGACCTCGGCCATGTGCCTGGCCGTCTCGTGGTCGCCCCGCAGGAACGTGGCGAACGCGCCGCCCAGGCCGCACTGCTCGCCGTGGAGGGCACTGCGCTTGGGGAAGCTCAGGTCGAACGCGTGGCTGATCTCGTGGCAGGCACCGGACGCGGGGCGGCTGTCACCGGCCACCGACATCGAGATGCCGCACAGGACCAGTGCCTCGGAGAGCGTCGTCAGGAAGGCGTCGTCGCCGACACCCCCCGGATGGCGCAGTACCGCTTCCGCGGCCTGGCGGGCCATGGCGGCGGCCAGGCCGTCGACCTGCTCGCCGTTCTCCCGGTGCGACAGCTCCCAGTCGGCCACGGCGGAGATCTTGCAGATCACGTCGCCGATGCCGGCCCGTACGTAGCGCACGGGAGCCTCGCGGATGACGTCGAGGTCGATGACGATGGCGATCGGGTTGGGCACACCGTAGGAGCCACGGCCCGCGTCGTTGTCGAGGGTGGCGACCGGCGAGCAGAGACCGTCGTTCGCCAGGTTCGTGGCCACCGCGACGAGCGGCAGGCCCACCCGCGCCGCCGCGTACTTGGCACAGTCGATGACCTTGCCGCCGCCGAGGCCGACCACCGCGTCGTAGCGGCCGGCCTTCTTGATGGATTCGGCGAGACGGACCGCTCCGTCGATGGTGCCGTCGGCGTCGGAGAACCAGTCCGCCTCGGGGAACGCCGGGGCGAAGCGCTCGCGCAGGATCCGGCCGGAGCCGCCGCTGATGGCGAAGGCCAGGCTGCCGGAGGGCGCGATGCGCTGGTCGGACAGGATCGTCGCCAGATCATCGAGCGCGCCCGGACGGATGTCGACGACGACCGGCGAGGGGATGAGCCTCGTCAGTACTGGCACGCGATCACGCGTCCCTTGGCGAGGTCCTCGTGGTTGTCGATCTCGACCCACTTGACGTCGCCGATGGGGGCCACGTCGATGCGGAAGCCGCGGTTCACGAGCTCCTGGTAGCCGTGCTCGTAGAACTGCTGCGGGTCCGTCTCGAAGACCGTCTTCAGCGCGTCGGCCAGCTCGTCCGCGGCGTCGCCCTCGATGAGGGTCACGCCGATGTACTCACCGGTCGCCTCGGCGGGGTCCATCAGCTTGGTGATCTTCGTCATGGAGCCCTCGGGGCCGACCACGACCTTCATCTCCTCGTCGGCGAGGGACTTCACCGTGTCGAGGGCGAGGATGATCTTCTTGCCGTCGCCGCGGGCGGCGAGCAGGGTCTTCTCGACGGAGACCGGGTGCACGGTGTCGCCGTTGGCGAGGATCACCGAGTGCTTGATGGCGTCACGGCCGCACCACAGGGAGTAGGCGTTGTTCCACTCCTCGGCCTTGTCGTTGTCGATCAGCGTGATCTTGACGCCGTACTTCTGCTCCAGCGCCTCGCGCCGCTCGTAGACGGCTTCCTTGCGGTAGCCGACGATGATCGCGACCTCGGTCAGGCCGATCTCGGCGAAGTTGCCGAGGGTGAGGTCGAGCACCGTGATGCTGTCCTCGTCGCCTTCGGGTCCCACCGGCACCAGGGCCTTGGGCAGGGTGTCGGTGTAGGGGCGCAGACGCCGTCCGGCGCCGGCAGCCAGCACGAGGCCGATCATGCGGGTTCTCCTTCATCGTGTACGGCGGGTGCGCCGCGCCTGTGGGCGGTCACCCAGTAGCGGATGCTCTCGAAGAGCACCACCAGGGCCACGGCCACGGCGAGTGCCGTGAGCGCGACCTTGAAATCTTCTGCGGCGAGCAGCACGGCCAGGACGGTGACCAGCAGCGTCCTGCCGTCGTGCCCGCCGATCGCCCGCACCAGCCAGTGCGGCGGCGCGCCGGCGTTGCCGCGGATGCGGTACACCGTGTCGTAGTGATGGTAGGCGACCGCCGCCACCAGCCCGAAAGCCGCCGGAAGGGCGCCGTTCACGTCGGCTTTCGCCGCCAGGATCAGCACGGTGCCGTATTCGGCGGCGCGCAGCACCGGCGGGACGAGCCAGTCGAGCGCGCCCTTGAGGGGCAGTGCGACGGCGGCGCCGGAGGTCAGGACGTACAGCGCCGCGGCGAGGACGGGCCACCAGCTGCCGTAGTCGGCGGTCCGGGCCGCGGCGACGAGGAGCACGGCGCCCGGCAGCGCGACCAGCAGGCGCGAACCGAACGGCGGCTTGGCGGGAAGCCTGCCGAGCAGCGAGGCGCAGGCCCGCGCGAGGGGGCCCGAGTCGGTGAGGTCCGCCAGTGCCGCCGCGGCCCGCTCGGTGCGCTGTGCCTTGCGGGTCACCGATCGCAGCACCCGGCCCGCGGTGGTGTAGCAGGCGGCGAAGGCGCAGCCGATCAGCAGCACGTAGAAGGTGATCCGGGGCGTGGTGAGCGCGGTGAGCACGGCGATCATCGCCCAGCGTTCGCCGATCGGCAGGACGATCATCCGGCGCAGCCAGACCGTCCAGCCGACGCTGTCGAGCTTGCCCGAAAGGGCGGCGGTGGGGCCGGCGCCGGCGGCCGTGCTGTCGGCGTTCGCCTCGTTGAAGGAGAAGTCGACGACGTGCCGGCAGGTCTGCAGGACCATCGCGCCGAGGGCCAGCGCCCACACGTCGTCGCCGTTGCGGGCGGCGCCGAGGGCGAGGCCCGCGTAGTAGGCGTACTCCTTGGCCCGGTCGAAGGTCGCGTCGAGCCAGGCGCCGAGCGTGGAGTACTGCAGGGAGTAGCGGGCGAGCTGGCCGTCCGTGCAGTCGAGGACGAAGGAGAAGAGGAGCAGCAGCCCCGCGGCGACGAAGCCGGCCCGGGTGCCGGTCGCCGCGCAGCCGGCCGCGATCAGCGCGGTGACCAGCGAGGCGGTGGTGACCTGGTTCGGGGTCAGGCCGCGGCGGGCGCACCAGCGGGCGAGGTAGCGGGAGTACGGGCTGACGCAGTACGTGGTGAAGAAGCCGTCGCGGGACTTCACGGCCGTACGCAGCCGGATCGCCTCGTCGTCCACGGAGGCGACGGCCTGCCGGGACTCGTTGCGGGCCTGCGGGTCCCTCGGGACCACGGCGACGAGTTCGCCCAGTTCGGGGCGGTGCAGGTCGGTGTCGAGGAGTTCGGCGACGCGGTCGGCGACGATGCCGACCACCACGGACCCGTTCGGCGCGTCATCGCAGGCGGTGCGCAGCGCCCTGGCCAGCGCCGGACGCGCCGCGGGCCGGGCGGTGACGGCGCCGGGGATCGCGGCGGCCTCGAAGCGCGGGTCGGTCAGGCCGAGCCGCAGCGCGTGGACGTGCCCCACGAAGCGGGCGTCGACGACGGCGACCCGCTGGTCGGCGGGGACGGCCGCGAGGAGCGTCTCGGCGTCGGCCGCGTCGGTGGCGGCCCGCACCTCGAAGCCGAGCGTCCGCAGATCGCTCTCGAGCGACGACCCGGGAACCGGCTGACCGGTGAGGATGGCGGTCGACAGACGAACTCACTCCTCTGGGTTCCGGCGTGCGTGACGCCGGGCAGGTGCGTGGTGGGGGGCGCCCCGGGCCGGGTGGGCCGGGCGGCATGTCGGCAGAGGCTATCCGATGATGGGAAGCGGCCGTTCACCGCCCGTTCACGGTCCGATCAACGGGTTCTGATCGGCGTGTCCGCCGCGATCATCATCGTGGATCCGGGGCCCGGCCGACAAACCACGGCCTATAAGGCGCAATTCACGACATGCCTCCCGAGCTCCGCGGAAGCGGCGTCGCGGCATAGGGTGAGCGTCCATGACATGGCTGATCACAGGTGGGGCTGGATACATCGGTGCGCACGTGGCGCGGGCCATGGCCGGGGCCGGGGAGCGCGTGGTCGCGCTCGACGACCTCTCGGCCGGGGTCTCCGCGCGGCTGCCCGACGGGATCCCCCTGGTACAGGGCTCGTCGCTGGACGGGGAGTTGCTGAAGCGGCTCCTCGCCGAGCACGCGGTGACGGGTGTGGTGCACCTGGCCGCACGCAAGCAGGTCGGCGAGTCCGTGGCCCAGCCCGCCCGCTACTACCAGGAGAACGTCGGCGGGCTCGCCACGCTCCTGGACGCGGTCGCCGGGGCCGGTGTGCGGCGCTTCGTCTTCTCCTCGTCCGCGGCCGTCTACGGCAACCCGGACGTGGACCTCATCACGGAGGACACCCCCTGCGCCCCGATGAGTCCCTACGGCGAGACGAAGCTCGCCGGCGAGTGGCTGGTGCGGGCCGCGGGCCGCGCGCACGGCATCGGGACCGTGTGCCTGCGCTACTTCAACGTGGCGGGCGCCGCGGCGCCCGAGCTGGCGGACACCGGTGTGTTCAACGTGGTGCCGATGGTCTTCGACCGGCTCACGCGCGACGAGCCCCCGCGGATCTTCGGCGACGACTATCCGACGCCGGACGGCACGTGCGTGCGGGACTACATCCATGTCGCGGACCTCGCCGAGGCGCACCTCGCGGCGGCCCGGCGGCTCGCCTCGACGGACGTCCCGGGCGACCTGACGGTGAACATCGGCCGCGGCGAGGGGGCCTCGGTGCGCGAACTCATGACGCTCATCGGCGAGGTCACCGGTGACACCCGGCCGGTTCTCGTCGAGCCGCGCCGCCCGGGTGACGCCCCGCGCGCGGTCGCCTCGTCCGCGCTGGCCGCCAAGGAGCTGGGCTGGAGCGCGCGGCGCGGGGTGCGCGAGATGGTCGAGTCGGCCTGGCGGGGCTGGCAGCTGCACCACGCGTGAGGAGCGGGCGTACGCCCGGTGGCGGAGGCCCGACGCCGTCGCGCAGGCCGGCCGGCGGGGGCGGCGCACCGGCTGCGGGCCACGGCGTACGGCCCGGTTCCCCGGCACGGGTGAAAGGGCGAGGACTGCCGTTCCGGACGGCTCCGTGCCGGTAGCGTCGGTGACGATCAGATGTCCGGGCCCTTGCGGCGTCCGGCCGGGGCCGGGCGCCACGTCCGGTTCGGCCGCGCGACGGAACCGGACGTGCGGGGCCCCGCGTGATGCCGGGAGTGCCGGTCCGGTACGGCAGACTTGGGGCTCGAAGACCGATGCGAAGGATGGGTATGCCGATCACTCCTGCCACCGCGACGCACAGTTCGTCGAACGGCACCGCTGAAGCCATCTTGCTCGAACTGGTCGACGAGGACGGCACCACGATCGGTACGGCGGAGAAGCTCACGGCCCATCAGCCGCCCGGGCAGCTGCACCGGGCGTTCTCCGTCTTCCTCTTCGACGAGCGGGGCCGGCTGTTGCTGCAGCAGCGGGCGCTGGGCAAGTACCACTCCCCCGGTGTGTGGTCCAACACGTGCTGCGGTCATCCGTACCCCGGCGAGGCGCCCTTCGCGGCCGCCGCGCGCCGGACGTTCGAGGAGCTGGGGGTCTCTCCCTCGCTGCTCGCCGAGGCGGGCACGGTCCGCTACAACCACCCGGACCCGGACTCGGGGCTGGTGGAGCAGGAGTTCAACCACCTCTTCGTGGGGATGGTGCAGTCGGCGCTGCGGCCGGACCCCGAGGAGGTCGGGTCGACGGCCTTCGTGAGCGCGGCCGAGCTGGCCGAGCGGCATGCCGGGGATCCGTTCTCGGCGTGGTTCATGACCGTGCTGGACTCGGCCCGGCCCGCGATCCGGGAACTGACCGGGGAAGCCGCGGGCTGGTGATCCGCGCACGCCGGTGACCTGGGACGAGCCGCGTCCCGTCAGGGGCGCGGAAAGGCTGCGTGGCAGACCACGACAGGTTGCGACGGGCCCGCAGACCGGCTGCGGGCCATGGGTCCTCAGACCGTTCGCGCGACGGTCAGGGGCAGGACGGACCAGATCACTTTGCCTCCCGACGCCGTGTGCTCCACGTCGCACACCCCGCCCGCCTCCCGGGTGATCTCGCGGACCAGCAGGAGGCCCCGGCCGCCGGTCTGGCCGTGGTCGGCCTCCAGGGCGGTCGGCCGGTAGGGGTGGTCGTCCTCGACGGCGACCCGCACCCACTCGGCGCCGACGGCGACCTCGACGGCGAGCACCGGGGAGAGGACCGCCGCGTGCCGGACCGCGTTGGTCACCAGCTCGGAGACGATCAGCAGCAGCCCCTGGACGATGTCGTCCGACACCGGTACGCCCTGGCGGGCCAGCAGGTCGCGGACCGCGTGCCGGGCCTGCGGCACCGAGGAGTCGGCGGCCGGAGCGGTGAACCGCCACACCCCCTCGTACGGCAGCGGTCCGGGCGGTCTGTCGTCGGGGGGCGCCTCCCCGCTCTCGGGACGCGGGCCGGCCCCCCGCCCCTGGTCGTCCATCGTCCGGTCGCCGCCCCTGCGCTCGATTGTCACCACACGTCGAGTGTTGGTAACGCACCGCTCACTACCGGACGACTGAACAGAAGTCAGCCACTATCGGCGATATTTGATCACTTGCGCTCAGCGCCGTCAGTCGTGCGGCAACTTCTGTTCGCCCTGTGTCGTGTTCGGCATTTGTCCGGTTGTACGGGTTTGGTCCGAGACGAGACTGACGATGCGGCGCCCGCCGTACCCGGTCGCGATCAGGCCGAGCCCGTCGAAGAGCAGCGCCAGCGAGAAGAACGTACCGATGACGTACTTGCTGCTGCTCGGCCAGGACGCGAGCACGAGGATGCCGAGCAGCAGGCCGAAGGCTCCCTGGACGAGGGACCAGCCGAACTGGGGGCCGCGCACCACCAGGCTGCCGACCAGCCGGAAGACGCCGCCCGTCAGGAACAGCAGCGCGGCGAACATGGTCAGCGCCTCGGCGGCGGCCTCCGGCTTGCTGATGATCACGACGCCGGCCGCGATGTTCAGGGCCGCGACCACGACACCGAGCCAGAAGAAGTTCGAGGCACGGGCCTGCACCGCGTGCAGCAGGCCGACCACGCCGCCGATCAGCAGGAGCCAGCCGAACAGCAGCATCGAGGTCAGCGTGGCGAGCCCGGTGTAGATCAGGCCGACCAGACCCGCGAGCACCAGGATCACGCCGAGCGCGGCGAGCCAGCCGAAGCTGCGGTTCAGTTTCGCGGTCTCGTCCCTTGGGGGTCCGGACGCGGATGCGGGCTCGGCCGCGGACCTGAGTCTGAACCTGGCCATCTGCGCCTCCTCGGACCTGTCTGCGTGCCCCGTGCCCTCACGCCTACCCGCCTCCTTCTTGATCGTACGTGCGGGGTGGACGGATAGCATCCGGCCATGGAGCCGCAGCTGCTGCACAGCGTCGCCGACGGGGTCGCCACCGTCGTCATCCACCATCCGGCCAAGCGCAACGCCATGACGGCCCGCATGTGGCGGGCGCTGCCGCCGCTGCTCGACGCGCTGGCCGCCGACCCCGCCGTACGGGTGCTCGTGCTGACCGGGGAGGGCGGGACGTTCTGCGCCGGGGCGGACATCTCCTCGCTGCGGGAGGCGGCCGGCCGGACGCAGGGCCTGGCCGTGGAGGCGGAGGAGGCGCTCGCCGCGTTCCCCAGGCCGACGCTCGCGGCGGTGCGCGGCTACTGCGTGGGCGGCGGGTGCCAGCTCGCGGCCGCCTGCGACCTGCGGTTCGCGGACGAGGAGGCGTCGTTCGGGATCACGCCGGCGAAGCTGGGCATCGTCTACGCGGCCTCCTCCACCCGGCGGCTGGTGTCCCTCGTGGGGCCCGCCACCGCCAAGTACCTCCTGTTCTCCGGCGAGCTGATCGAGGCGGCGCGCGCGCTGCGCACCGGCCTGGTGGACGAGGTGCTGCCCGGTGGCGCGCTGGACCGGCGGGTCGCGGAGTTCGCACGGATCCTCGTCTCCCGCTCGCAGCTGACGCAGGCCGCGGCGAAGGAGTTCGCGGACGGCCGCGACGACCGGGACGCGTACTGGGCGGAGCAGGCCAGGGGCGGCGACACGGCGGAGGGGGTGGCCGCCTTCCTGGAGCGCCGGCCGCCCGGGTTCACCTGGACGGCGTCGGCGGCCGGGCGGAAATGACGCGGCCGGACCGGGAACGACGGGACCGGGCGGACTCCCCGCCGTTCCCTGCGTACCGACCAGTCGGTAACGTGCTGGGCATGACGACTGTTCTGCCGGAGCGTGCCGGACGCCGGTGCCACAACGTGCTCAATCCGCTGCACTCCTGCCACTACTTCTCGCCGGACCTCGGCAGGGAGCTGGCCGGGGCCGGCGTGACGGACGACCGCGCCGCCTACCTGGCGGTGCGGTCCGCGGCCATGGGGGCGGTGGGCGCGGGCACCGTGACGGCGACGTTCTACACCTTCCGGCACGACCTGGTGGCGCGGCACGTGCCCGAGGTGTGGCGGGCCGCCTCCCCGGAGGCGGTCCTCGCCGCACGCGCGCGTGCCGTGGACGCGACCTTGCGGCGGCTGCTCGGGGACGAGGTGCTCGCCTCCGCGGAGGTCGCCGAGGCGGCGCGGCTCGCGCTGCGGGCCACCGAGGCCTGCACCAGGACCGCCCGCCCGCTGTACGCCGCCCACGCGGACCTGCCCGTGCCCGCCGAGCCGTACCTCGCGCTCTGGCACGCCGCCACCCTGCTGCGCGAACACCGGGGCGACGGGCACCTCGCGGTGCTGCTCGGCGCGGAACTCGACCCCGTGGAGGCGCTGGTGACCCACACGGCCACCGGCAAGGGCATGACACCGAAGTGGGTCCTGTCCACCCGGGGCTGGCACCGCGCGGACTGGGAGGCGGCCACCGGACGCCTGCGGGAACGCGGACTGCTCGACGCCGGGGGCGAGCTGACACCGGACGGCGCCGCCCTGCGCAAGGAGGTCGAGGACGCGACGGACCGCCTCGACGCGGCCCCGTACGCGCATCTGGGCGCGGCGGGCGTCGAACGCCTCACCGAACTGGCCAAGGGGCTCGTCACGAGGGCGCTGACGGCCGGCGCGTTCCCCGGGGACGCGTTCGGCAGGGGCTGACCGCCCGCGGCCGTGTCCCGGTTCCCCGCGTGCCCGGCTCCCGCCGGTCCGCGCCGCCCTTGATCCCCCGCTGTCGGTGCCACCTGCCACAATTGCCGCGCACCCTCAGTGAAGAAGGCGGTACGGGAATCGTGACCACAGAGCTGCCACCCCTCGTGGGGTCCATCGAAAGCAGGATCGCCGAGGAACTCGGTGTACGGGAGCGGCAGGTCAAGGCGGCCGTCGACTTGCTCGACGGCGGCTCGACGGTGCCCTTCATCGCCCGCTACCGCAAGGAAGCGACCGAGATGCTCGACGACGCGCAGCTGCGCACGCTCGAGGAGCGGCTGCGTTACCTGCGGGAGCTGGAGGAGCGGCGCTCGGCGATCCTCGACTCGGTGCGCGAGCAGGGCAGGCTCACCGAGGAGCTGGCGCAGCGCATCCGTACCGCGCAGACCAAGGCGCGGCTGGAGGACATCTACCTGCCGTTCAAGCCGAAGCGGCGTACGAAGGCCCAGATCGCGCGCGAGGCGGGCCTGGAGCCGCTCGCCGAGGGACTCCTCGGCGACCCGTCGGTCGACCCGCTCGCCGCGGCCGCCGCCTTCGTCGACGCCGGCAAGGGCGTCGCCGACCCGCAGGCCGCCCTGGACGGCGCCCGCTCCATCCTCACCGAGCGGTTCTCGGAGGACGCCGACCTGATCGGCGAGCTGCGCGAGCGCATGTGGGCGCGCGGCCGGCTGGCCGCCAGGGTGAAGGCCGGCAAGGAGGAGGCGGGCGCCAAGTTCGCCGACTACTTCGACTTCGCCGAGCCCTTCAAGCAGCTGCCCTCGCACCGGATCCTCGCCATGCTGCGCGGCGAGAAGGAGGATGTCCTGGACCTCGTCCTGGAGCCCGAGGAGCCCTCCGAGCAGCCCGGCCCGTCCTCGTACGAGCCGATCGTCGCGCACCGCTTCGGGATCGCCGACCGGGGCCGCCCCGGCGACAAGTGGCTGCTGGACACGGTCCGCTGGGCCTGGCGCACCCGGCTGCTCGTCCACCTCGGCATCGACCTGCGGCTGCGGCTGCGCACGGCCGCCGAGGACGAGGCGGTCGACGTCTTCGCGACGAACCTGCGCGACCTCCTGCTGGCCGCCCCGGCGGGCACGCGCACGACGCTGGGCCTCGACCCCGGGTTCCGTACGGGGGTGAAGGTGGCCGTGGTCGACGCCACCGGCAAGGCCGTCGCCACCGACGTCATCCACCCGCACGTCCCGGCCAACAGGTGGGACGAGGCCATCGCCGGACTCGCCCGCCTCGCCAGGGAGCACGCGGTCGAGCTGATCGCGATCGGCAACGGCACGGCGTCCCGCGAGACGGACAAGCTCGCCGGTGAACTGATCGCCAAGCACCCGGAGTTGAACCTCACCAAGGTGATGGTGTCCGAGGCCGGGGCGTCCGTGTACTCGGCGTCGGCATTCGCCTCGCAGGAGCTGCCCGGCATGGACGTGTCGCTGCGTGGCGCCGTCTCCATCGCGCGGCGCCTGCAGGACCCGCTCGCCGAGCTGGTGAAGATCGACCCGAAGTCGATCGGAGTCGGCCAGTACCAGCACGACCTGTCCGAGGTGAAGCTCTCCCGCTCCCTCGACGCGGTCGTCGAGGACGCGGTGAACGGCGTCGGCGTGGACGTGAACACGGCGTCCACCCCCCTGCTGACCCGGGTCTCCGGCATCACCTCCGGACTCGCCGAGAACATCGTGGCGCACCGCGACGCGAACGGACCGTTCACGTCGCGCACGGCGCTGAAGAAGGTCGCCAGGCTCGGTCCCAAGGCGTACGAGCAGTGCGCGGGCTTCCTGCGGATCCGCGGCGGCGAAGACCCGCTGGACGCGTCGAGCGTGCACCCCGAGGCGTACCCCGTGGTCCGGCGGATGGTGAGGACGGCGGGGAGCGGGGTCGGCTCGCTCATCGGCAACACGGCGGCGCTGCGCTCGCTGAGGCCGGCCGACTTCGTGGACGAGAAGTTCGGTCTGCCGACCGTGACGGACATCCTGCGGGAGCTGGAGAAGCCGGGGCGCGACCCGCGGCCCGCCTTCAAGACGGCGACCTTCAAGGACGGCGTCGAGAAGATCGCCGACCTGGAGCCGGGGATGGTCCTCGAAGGGGTCGTCACGAACGTGGCGGCGTTCGGGGCCTTCGTGGACGTGGGGGTGCACCAGGACGGTCTGGTGCATGTCTCGGCGATGTCGAAGACCTTCGTGAAGGACCCGCGGGACGTGGTGAAGTCCGGGGACATCGTGAAGGTGAAGGTGATGGAGGTCGACATTCCGCGCAAGCGGATCTCTTTGACCTTGCGGTTGGACGACGACGCCTCGGCGGCAGCGCAGGAGGGTGGCTCCGGGCGCCCTCAGCGCGGTGGCGGGCGGCCGCCTCAGCAGCGGGGGCGGGCCGGCGGAGGCGGGGGTGGGGGGTCGCGTCAGGCCTCCGCGCCCGCGCCCGGGAACAGTGCGATGGCCGATGCCCTGCGGCGGGCGGGGCTTGCGGATCCGAAGGGGCGTAAGGGGCGGGGCTGAGTTCTGGGCTGCCGGGTCCGCGCCGTCGTGACGTGCGGGCCCGGTGGGGGCTTGCCGCGCAGTTCCCCGCGCCCCTGACGGGGCGCGCCCCGTCGAAGGCCTAGTGCTCCGTCACCTTGCCCGCCGCCACCTCCAGGCGGCGGGTCGTGTGGACCGCGTCCAGCATGCGGCGGTCGTGGGTCACCAGGAGCAGGGTGCCCTGGTAGGAGTCGAGGGCCGACTCCAGCTGCTCGATGGCCGGAAGGTCCAGGTGGTTGGTCGGTTCGTCGAGGACCAGGAGGTTGACGCCGCGGCCCTGGAGGAGGGCCAGGGCCGATCGGGTGCGTTCGCCCGGGGAGAGGCTCGCCGCCGGACGCAGGACGTGTTCCGCCTTGAGGCCGAACTTGGCCAGCAGCGTACGGACCTCGGCCGGCTCGGTGTCGGGGACGGCCGCGCAGAACGCGTCGAGCAGCGCCTCCGGGCCGTGGAAGAGCTTGCGGGCCTGGTCGACCTCGCCGACGACCACGCCCGAGCCGAGCGAGGCGTGGCCCGAGTCCAGGGGAATCCGGCCGAGCAGCGCGCCGAGCAGCGTGGACTTGCCCGCGCCGTTCGCGCCGGTGACCGCCACCCGGTCCGCCCAGTCGATCTGCAGCGTGGCCGGCCCGAAGGTGAAGCCGCCCCGCCGGACCTCGGCGTCGCGCAGGGTGGCGACCACGGAACCCGACCGCGGGGCCGCCGCGATCTCCATCCGCAGTTCCCACTCCTTGCGCGGCTCCTCGACCACGTCGAGCCGCTCGATCATGCGCTGCGTCTGGCGGGCCTTCGCGGCCTGCTTCTCGCTGGCCTCGCTGCGGAACTTGCGGCCGATCTTGTCGTTGTCGTTGTTCGCCTTGCGGCGGGCGTTCTTGACGCCCTTGTCCATCCAGGAGCGCTGCATCTGGGCGCGGCCCTCCAGCGCGGACCGCTTGTCGGCGTACTCCTCGAAGCCCTCGCGGGCGTGCCGGCGGGCCACGTCCCGCTCCTCCAGATAGGCCTCGTAGCCGCCGCCGTACAGGGTGATCTGCTGCTGGGCCAGGTCGAGTTCGAGGACCTTGGTGACCGTGCGGGTGAGGAACTCGCGGTCGTGGCTGACGACGACCGTGCCCGCGCGCAGCCCTGAGACGAAACGTTCGAGGCGCTCCAGGCCGTCCAGGTCGAGGTCGTTGGTCGGCTCGTCGAGCAGGAAGACGTCGTAGCGGGAGAGGAGCAGCGAGGCGAGTCCGGCGCGGGCCGCCTGGCCGCCGGAGAGCGAGGTCATCGGCTGGTCCAGGCCGACGGCGAGGCCGAGCGTGCCCGCGACCTCCTCGGCCCGCTCGTCGAGGTCGGCGCCGCCGAGCGCGAGCCAGCGCTCCAGGCTGTCCGCGTACGCGTCGTCCGCGCCCGGCGCTCCGTCGACGAGTGCCTGGGTGGCCTCGTCCATCACCCGCTGGGCCTCGGCCACCCCGGTGCGGCGCGCCAGGAACTGCCCCACGGTCTCGCCGGGGCGGCGCTCCGGCTCCTGCGGCAGGTGCCCGACGGCCGCGGCGGGCGGGGAGAGCCGCAGCTCGCCCTCGTCCGGCCTGTCGAGCCCGGCGAGCATCCGGAGCAGGGTGGACTTGCCCGCGCCGTTGGCACCGACGAGACCGATCACGTCGCCGGGCGCGACGACGAGGTCGAGTTCGGCGAAGAGGGTGCGGTCGCCGTGGCCGGCGGCGAGGTTCTTGGCGACGAGAGTGGCAGTCATCAGGGGGCCGATCCTAATCGCCGGGCCCCCGCCTCCGCGCCGGGGTTCCGTGCGCGCCCCGCACACGGGCCCCTCGGGCGGGCGCCCTGCGCCGTCAGCGGGCCATCGCCTCCACCAGTACGCTCCCGGAGGTCCGCGCCACGATGAACGACTCCCCCTTGGTCGCCTTCTCGTCCAGCGCGAGCCGGTGGCGGCCCGCCTCCAGGACGCCGTCGAAGACCTCGTGCACATGGGTGCGGCAGAGGCGGTCCAGACGGTACGCGATCAACCGGACCCGGCAGGCGGAGGTGACCTCGACGCCCGCCTCGCCGTCGGCGGCGACCAGCCGGGTCAGCCGGCGCTGCTCCCGGGGGCTGCGGTCCAGGGCGTTCTCCAGCTGGGCGACCAGGAGCGGGACGATCGGGGCCAGCCCCTCGACGTACGCGACGTCGACCCCGGCGTCGTCGAAGGCCTGGCGTACGGCGGCACGTTCCTGCTCGCCGGCGCCGCGGCCGAAGGCGACGGCGCCGTAGGTGCGCAGTTCGTCGGCGGGGATGCCGGCGGCGTCCCGGGTGATGTCGGCGCCGATCCCGATGATGCGCAGGGCGGCGGCCAGTTTGGCCAGGACGGCCGCCCTGGCGCCGATGAGCAGGACGCGGCGGCGTTCGCCCCCGGTGCCCGTGAGCGCCGTGGGGCCGGCGAGCAGGGAGCGCAGGGCTGCGCGGTAGGTGTCGCCGTGGAAGAGGAAGGGGCCGATACCGTGGTAGCCGTTGCGTTCCAGGTCGGGGAGTTCGTCGGTCTGCCAGGCGAAGTCGCGCCACACGAAGTCGTCGCCGTGCCGGTCGATCACGGCGGTCACGGCGCCGCAGGCGAGGTCCTCGCACTCCGGGCAGCCGTAGATGACGTACCGGCCGCCCTCCAGCGGAGGATCGGCTTCCAGCAGCAGACTGCGTACCTGGGCGGTGAAGATCGCCGGCGGTACGTCGGAGGCGAGGGGGGACACGGCGTCGAGGTCGGAGAGCTGGTACAGCAGCGGGCGTCCGTCGACGATGAAGTCCACGAAGTCCCGGTGCGCTTGGTAGTCACCGTTGGCCAGTACCCCACCGGCACGCATCGCCGGTGCCAGGCCGAAGGTCGCGTACTCGGCAGACATGCTGTGAGTATTCCCGGATCGGGCGGACTCCGCGCACGGCATGACATATTCCGCTAACGTCCCCGCGTGGCGGAGGATCGAAGCGGTGACGTGATCGTGGTCGGCAGCGGGGTCATAGGACTCACGACGGCCTTCGTCCTCGCCGGGAGCGGCAGGCGCGTACGGATCTGGACGCGGGAGCCGGCCGAACGGACCACCTCGGCCGTTGCGGGTGCGCTGTGGTGGCCGTACGCCGTCGAGCCGCAGGATCTCGCGCGGGCGTGGGCGTTGCACTCACTTTCCGTGTACGAGGAGTTGGCGGAGCGGCCCGACGAGACGGGCGTACGCATGGTCGAGGGCGTAATGGGCGGGGCCCTGCTGGACGAACAGGGGGCGTGGGCCGCGGCCCGGCTGCCGGGGCTGCGGGCGTCCACGGCGCAGGAGTACGCGGGGCCGGGGCTGTGGGCGCGGCTGCCGCTGATCGACATGCCGGTGCATCTGGGGTGGCTGCGGACGCGGTTCCTGCGGGCGGGCGGGGTGGTCGAGGCACGCACCGTGACGGACCTCGCCGAGGCCCGGGCGGAGGCGGGAACCGTCGTCAACTGCACGGGGATCGGGGCGCGGGAGCTGGTGGGGGACGCGGCGGTCCGGGCCGTACGGGGGCAGTTGGTGGTCGTGGAGAACCCGGGGGTGCGGACATGGGTCGTGTCGACGGACGCGGTGGCCGGGACCACGACGTATCTCTTTCCGCAGCCCGGCGGGCTGGTGCTGGGCGGGACCACCGAGGCGGACTCCTGGTCGTTGACCGCGGACCCTTCGGTGGCGGCGGGGATCGTGGAGCGGTGCGCGGTGTTGCGGCCCGAGGTGGCGGGGGCGCGGGTGATCGGACATCGGGTGGGACTGCGGCCGGTGCGGTCCGCCGTGCGGCTTGAGCGGGATGCCTCGGCCGGCGGGGCCGGGGGCGGGGTACTGGTGCACAACTACGGGCACGGCGGGGCCGGGGTGACCGTGGCCTGGGGGTGCGCGGAGGTTGTTCTGGGGCTCGTCCCCTGAGGTCGTGGGTCGGGTGCGCGTGCGCCGTGGCTGGTCGCGCGCTTCTCCGCGCCCCTGAAAACTCGAAACCGAGGGGCGCCCCCTTCTTGAAGGAGGCGCCCCGGCTCGTTGTTCCGGTGGTCAGTTGTGGTCGTGGCCCAGGGGGTCGCCGTTCGTTTCCGTGCCGGGGCCCGGGCCCACTCGGATCTCGAAGTCGCCGTCGTACTTCCTGTGGCCTTCGATGACGGCGAGTTCCACTGCCTCCGAGCCCATCTCGTTGCGGACGATGACCGGGTCCCTGCGCAGGTCGCGCATGAGGGCGACGCACATGCCGATCATCACCAGGACGAAGGGTGCGGCAGCCAGGATCGTGAGGTTCTGCAGGCCGGTGAGCGCGTCGCCCTCCGTGCCGACGAGCAGCATGATGGCCGCGACCGCTCCGGTCACCACGCCCCAGAAGATGACGACGAAACGGCCGGGTTCGAGGGCGCCCTTCTGGGAGAGCGTGCCCATCACGATGGAGGCGGCGTCGGCGCCGGAGACGAAGAAGATGCCGACGAGGATCATCACGAGCAGGCTGGTGACCGTCGCGATGGGGAACTCCTGCAGGACGCCGAAGAGCTGGCCCTCGGGGGTCGACTCACCGGCGAGCGCGCCGCCCTCCTTCAGTTTCATCGCCGTACCGCCGAAGATCGCGAACCAGACGAGGCTGACCGTGCTGGGCACGAGGATGACACCGCCGACGAACTGACGGATGGTGCGGCCGCGGCTGATGCGGGCGATGAACATGCCGACGAAGGGCGTCCAGGAGATCCACCACGCCCAGTAGAAGACGGTCCAGCTGCCGAGCCAGTCCGCGACGCCCTTGCCGCCGCTGGCCTCGGTGCGGCCTGCGAGCTGGGGCAGGTCACCGAGGTAGGAGAAGATCGAGGTGGGCAGCAGGTCGAGGACGATGATCGTGGGGCCCGCGATGAACACGAAGACGGCGAGGATCAGCGCCAGCACCATGTTGATGTTGGACAGCCACTGGATGCCCTTCTCCACACCGGAGACGGCCGAGGCGACGAACGCGACGGTCAGCACGGCGATGATCGCGACGAGCAGGCCGTTGCTCACCTTGTCCATCCAGTCCAGCTCCGTGAAGCCGGAGCCGATCTGGAGGGCTCCGAGGCCCAGGGAGGCCGCCGAGCCGAAGATGGTGGCGATGATGGCGAGGATGTCGATGGCGCGGCCCGCCGAGCCGTTCGCGTGCTTCTCGCCGATGAGCGGGGTGAAGACCGCGCTGATGGTCTGGCGGCGGCGCTTGCGGTAGGTGCTGTAGGCGATGGCGAGGCCGACCACCGCGTAGATCGCCCAGGGGTGCAGCGTCCAGTGGAAGAGGGTGGTGGCCATCGCCGTCTCCATGCGTTCCGCGGAGTCGGCGGGCGCGGTGCCCGGCGGAGGTGTCGAGTAGTGCGAGAGGGGCTCGCTCACGCCGTAGAACATCAGGCCGATGCCCATACCGGCGCTGAACATCATCGCCACCCAGGAGACGGTGCGGAACTCGGGCTCCTCGCCCTCCGCGCCGAGGTGGATCCTTCCGTAGCGGCTGACGGCCAGCCAGAGCGCGAAGACCACGAAACACGAGGCGGCGAGCATGAACGCCCAGCCGCCGTTGTGGATCAGGCCGCCGAGCATGCTCGAGGAGGCGCTCTCCAGGGAGTCGGTGGCCACCGACCCCCAGATCACGAAAGCCACGGTGAGCACGGCCGTGACGCCGAACACCACGCGGTCCGTCTGGGGGCGGGTCGAACCACCGGGGGTGCCCGACGGATCGCCCCGGCCTCCCCTGTCCTTCAGATCTTCGGTCATCGGCGGCACCTTCCCCGGAAAGCGTTCGGACACACCTGCCTGGTTGTGTGCCTTTGGCCTACCACAGGTACCGCCGATCCCAACCGTCTCAGCAGCGGGTGTCGGGCTCCGCGACCGTCAGGTGGTACGGCGCGCGCTCGTCCAGCAGCAGCGGGACGAGGGCGCGCAGGGACTGGCGCAGCGGTACGACGGCGCCCGCACCGTCCGGGTCCCGGTGCGCCGTGACGCCGTGCAGGGCCAGCTCGTCCCGCACGTCCGCGTACTGGGCCGCCGTCAGCCGGTAGGCGCAGGGCGGGTCCCCGATGGTCTCGGACGGTTCGGCCGGGTCGTTGTCGGCGCCTCCCGTGTACACCGGCCCGGTGTCCCGGTAACCGGCCAGCCGGGCCGCCGCCGTGGCCGCCCCGATCCGTCCGCGCCGCTCGTCGGTGAAGTCGAACAGGCCTCCCAGTGCGGCCAGTTGGGAGTGGACCCGGCGCCGGTTGTTGAGCGACCCGTCGGCTTTCTCGGCGTCCGTGAGGGGATCGACGCGGCTCTCTATGAGCAGTCCGACGGCGTGCTTGACGCCGGACATGTTCCGCAGGATCCGCTCCTGGCCGTCGCCCGCCACCTGGCGGACCGGGTCGCCGGTCACCGGGTCGGTCCAGATGCCGTACGTGCCGATCGTGTGGCCGGCGGCGCGCGCGGCGGGCCGTACGTACGCCTCCGACAGGGCCTGGGCCTCGTCGTGGACGGCCGCGTCGGTGTTGGGGTTGCGCGGCCAGAGGTCGAAGAGGTCCTTGTCGTAGTACGGCGGTGTGGCCCCGTACTCGTGCAGGTCGTAGACCACGTCGGGCTTGCGGTCGCGCACGACCGCGGCCATGGCGCGGGCCTCGGCCGTCCGCAGTGCCAGGTGGTCGCGGTTGATGTCGGTGCCGTCGCTGTTGCCGCGGGTGTCGGCGGCCCGGCCGTCCGGGTTGGCGGTGGGCACGACGAGCAGCGTGGTGCGGTCGAGGAACCGGCGGGTGCTCGCGTCCCTGGCGAACGCGAGGTCGCGCACGGTGGTGAGGCAGGCCTCGCGCCCGGACGGTTCGTCGCCGTGCTGGCTGCAGACGAGCAGCACGGTGGTGGCGGCGTGCGGGTCGCCGATCCGTACGAGCTGGACGGGGCGGTCCTGTTTCGTGGTGCCGATCCGGCTGAGGGACACCCGTCCGCTCGCCCGGTCGACGGCGGTCAGGAAGGTCTGCTCCTCGGGCTGGGTGGTCCAGCGGGCTCCGCCGCTCCGCTCGAATCCGGTGCGCGGCGGATGGTCGCCCGCGTGGGCCGGTGCGCCGAGGAGGGGTGCGGTGAGCAGGGCCGCCGTCAGGGCGAGGGCTGCGGTCCGTCGGGGTGTCATCGTCCATCGCCTCCGGGGACGCGGTGGGCGGCGCGGGGGGCGCCGACGCCGTCGAGGATCTCGTCGGGCGTGATGTACGAGGATCCCGAGGTGGCGCGGGCGAAGGCGGCGGTGCCTCCGACGAGCGGCACGCGGGCCGAGGTGCGGGACAGGTCGAGCGTGAGCGTCGGGGTGGTCGACGGCGGGTCGATGAGGCCCCGGTCGGTGCCGGCGACGATCAGCGCGAGCCGGTGGCCCTTCGGGACGACGTGGTCGCTCGCGTGCAGGTCGAGGGTGATGGTGTACCGCTTGCCGGGGGTGAGCGGAGCGCCCTGGTCCGAGGAGTGGTTGCCGAGGTCGGCCCAGCCCCGGCTGAACACCGTGTGCTCGACGGCGGTGGTCCTGGCCGCGGTCTCCCTGAAGCAGGAGCTGTCGCCGGTGGTGCTCGGCCCCCAGCAGGTGCGCTCGGTGAGCGTCGTGATGCCCTCGCCTGCGGCGGCGTAGTCGCGGACGATGTCGGGGCCGAGGTCGACCAGGACGGCGGACAGGTGGGCGCTCGACGTGGTCGGCGTGGCGGTGACGGTCACCTTCGAGGAGCCGGACAGGCGGACGTCGCGGGTGAGCGGCTTCGTGACGAAGCCGGCCTTGGCGGCCGTGGACCGGTCGATCTCGGCGGCCCAGTCGCTCTCGTCCTGCCCCGGGTCGTCGGTGAAGGTCTCGGTGCCCGATCCGGTACGCAGTCCGAGGGTGCCGACGCCGGCCTGCTCGCCCCTGTCCGGGCGCAGGGTCACGGTGCCGGTGGCGCGCGGCGGCCAGACGTCCGAGGTGACCCACCGGTCGGGGGCGCGCTCGATGTCGGCCATCGGCTCGTCGTCGACGCCGTTGTCGTAGCCGAGGAGTTCGTGGTCGAACCAGCGGTGCAGCGTGTCGGCCCACTCGGCGCGGCGGAAGTCGAAGGGGTCGACGTGGCCGGTCTGGGACAGCCAGATCTTGCGGTCGACGCCGTTCTTCGCGAGGCCGTCCCACCACTGACCGAAGTGCTTGGGGCGGACGTTGAGGTCCTGCATGCCGTGGATGACGAAGACGCTGGCGTCGACCTTGCGGACGTCCTTCACGTAGTCGCGCTCGGTCCAGAACTTCGTCCGGTCGCCGGTGCGCGGGGCCCCGTCGACGATCCTCTGCTGGACGGCGGCGCACCTGGCGCGGGCCTCGGGGCTCTCGACGTAGTCCGACAGCCACTCCGGGCCGGAGTCGTAGAGGGGGGCGCCCTGGGCGAAGTAGTAGTCGTACCAGGAGGAGATGGCCGCGATCGGGACGATCGTCTCCAGGCCCTCGACACCGGTGGCGGCGACGCCGTTGGCGACGGTGCCGTCGTAGCTCTTGCCGATCATGCCGGTCCTGCCGTTGGTCCAGCCGCCGGCGCTGGCCTTCGTGCTCCCCGTACGGGAGGTGTAGCCCTTGCCCCGGCCGTTCAGCCAGTCGACGACGGCCTTCGCCGACCGGACGTCGGAGCGGCCGCCGACGTCCACGCAGCCGTCGGAGCGGTTGGTGCCGGCGAGGTCGACGGCCACGAAGGCGTAGCCGCGCGGCACGAAGTAGTTGTCGTAGTACAGCGGCATCTGGACGACGTCGCCGTCGGCGTCGTAGGTCTTGCGCTGGCTCTCGTTGCCGCGGCCGCAGCAGGAGTAGTACGGGCTGGCGTCCATGATCACGGGGATCCTGCGGCCCTGCCGGGCGGGTTCGCGCGGGCGGACGATGTCGACGGCGACGCGGTCGCTCTTCCCGTCGCTGTCGCCGTCCAGTGCGGTGTCCACCCAGACGGACTCGCGGATCGCGGTGTCGTACGAGTAGACGGGGGTGCTCTCCCGCGGAGCGCTGTGGGCGGCGGCCGGGGTGAGGAGCGTGGCCATCAGGGCGGCGGTGGCCGCCGTCGCGAGCGATCTCCAGGTGAGGTGGCGCAGGTGGCGCGCAGGTGTCCGCATGCGCGGAAGGTACTCCGGTCAAGTCCTGTGCAAAAGAGGGCTCATCGGGGTGGGCGGGCTTCGGCCCGGGTGTGGCTTGAAAGGTGCCGTTCGCTCCGCGGGGGGTGTGGGGAGGGGGGCTGCGCCCCGGATCTTTCACAAGGCGGGTGAGACAGCAATACTGTTTCACCGCAGCAGGTGGTGGGCCCGGTACCGGAGGAGCAGGCATGGCGACGGACATCGAGGGGGCGGCGCTCACCGTCGACGAGCTGGCCGCGCGGGCCGGTGTGACGGTGCGGACCGTCCGGTTCTACAGCACCAGGGGGCTGTTGCCGCCGCCCGTCATCGGGCCGCGGCGTGTGGGGCACTACGGCCAGGACCACCTGTCGCGGCTCGCGCTCATCGAGGAGCTGCAGCGGCAGGGGATGACGCTGGCCGGGATCGAGCGCTATCTGCAGCAGTTGCCGGACGGGCTCAGCGCCCAGGACCTGGCCATCCACCGGGCCGTGGTCGCCTCCTGGGCGCCCGACGCCGCGCAGGAGATGGACCGGGCCGAGCTGGAGCGCCGGGCGGGGCGGCCGCTCGGCGAGGGGGACCTGGACCGGCTCGCCGCGATGGGCGTCCTGCGGGAGGCGGCCGGACCGGACCTGTACCGGGTGGATCTGGGGCTGCTGCGGCTCGGCGTGCAGCTGCTCGACGTGCCGATGGCGCACGAGACGATCCTCGCCGCGCGCACGGTGATGGTGAAGCACACCCGCGCCGCGGCCCGTGAACTCTCCGTGCTGTTCCGGGACGAGGTGTCCGGGCACGAGTCGGTCGAGGCCGTGAAGGATCTGTCGGCCTCCATGCAACCGCTGGTGGTGCAGGCCCTGCTGACGACCTTTCAGCGGTCCTTGAACGAAGAGCTGCGGGAGTGGCTCACGGGCCCGTGAGCCGCCGGTGGTGCCTCACGGGTAGGCCGAGCCGCCTGCCACGTCGAGTGTCTGGCCGGTCAGGAAACCGCTGCCCTCGTCGATCACGTACAGGAGGGTCGAGACGAGGTCGGGCGGCTCCTGGGTCCTGGGCACGGCCTGCTGCGCGCGGACGTGTTCGAAGCCGCCGCCGGCGCCGACCGTGCGTTCGGCGGTCTCCGTGCGGACCATGCTCGGCGCGATCGCGTTGACGGTGATGTCGTACGGGCCGAGCGCCGAGGCCAGTGCGCGGGTGAAACCGATCAGTCCGGCCTTCGAGGCGGTGTACGCCACCATCGTGGGCGGGGCCGTGAGGGCGGCGGCCGAGGCGATGTTCACGATCCGGCCCCAGCCCGCCGCCTTCAGGTGCGGCAGTACCGCGCGGGTCATCAGGAACGGCGCCTCCAGGTTGACGCGCATGACCCGCCGCCACTCCTCGGGCGTGATGTCCTCGAAGGACGTCTCGGGGTAGACGCCGGCGTTGTTGACCAGGATGTGCAGGGTGCCGAACCGGTCGATCACCCGCTCCAGCGCCCCGCGGATCTGCGTCTCGTCCGTGGCGTCGGCGACCAGCTCCACGTAGTCCAGGATGCGGTCGGCCGTCTTCCGCTGCGGAACCAGGTCGAGTCCCGCCACTCGGTACCCGCGGCCCGCGAGCGCGACCGCGAACTCCTGTCCGAGGCCCTGTGCCGCGCCGGTCACCAGTGCGGTACGCGTCTCCATGCGGTGAGTGTGCGCAACCGGTGGACGCGCGGCAAGGGGCGTTTCCGGTCTCCGGAACGGCCCGCGGCCCGGTCTCCGCCGGACCCGCGCCGGGCCTTGTTCCATTCGCCGGAACGTCCGTGTTGCCGCCCGCGCCCGGCGGGCCGACGCTGCGGGGGCCCCGCCAGGACCCCCTGGCCACCAGCCCGTTCGGGAGCCGTGCCCGATGACCGGGACCGACCCTGCCGTGGACGGCGCCGGGCGCGCCCGCGAACCGGGCGGAGCCGGGGGCGGGCGACGGTCCGGGCCGCCACGGGGCCGGTGGCGGGCGGGCCGCCTCTCCCCCGGACGGCTCCCCGACGAGCTCGGCGTCCTGCTCACCACCGCGCACAACTCCGTCTACATCTCGCTCATGGCGTGCGGCATGGTCTTCGCGCTGGCCATGCGCGAAGTCGACCTGTCGGTCGGCGGCGGTTACGCGATGTGCCTGGTCGTCGGCGCGCTGCTGTTCCGGGGTGTCGGGCTGGCGCTCGCCGACGGGAAGCAGATCACCGACCTGCCGCTGGACGACTCGTTCTTCACCCTCGCCGGCGGCGACGCGGGCGGGGTGCCGTTCGCGCTGTGGGTGCTGCCGGCGGTCGCGGGCGGCCTCACGGTGGTGCTCACCCGGACCCGTTTCGGGGCGCGGGCGCGGGCGGTCGGGTCCAATCCGGACGCCGCCGCGTTCAGCGGCATCCCTGTCGTCCGTACCCGCGTCGAGGCCGACGCCCAGGACGTACTCAGGGGCCGCTTCGGCGTCCACGAGGGCGGCCAGGAACGGCAGTTCGGTGGTACCGGGGTTGCCGAAGCCGCGGTCCACGCCCTCGCCGCGCAGGATGTCGAGCAGGGCGGAGGCGGGGCGGCGGCCCATCGTGTGCTCCTCGTGGGGACGGGGACCGGACGCCGGTCAGCGTCCGGGAGCCGTCCCCACGGGGGCAAGTCCGGCGTACCACTGAGCGGTACACCTGCCGGTGCGGTGGGGGGGCGTGTTCGGCTGCGGCGCCGCCGCAGCCGAACGGCGCGAGGTCAGCGGTCGCTGAACCGCTCGCCCCGCTCCGCCTTCTCCACGAGCAGGGCGGGCGGCGCGAACCGCTCCCCGTAGCGCTCGGCGAGCTCCCGCGCGCGGGCCACGAACGCGGCGGGCCCGCCGCCCTCGCCGTACCCGTTGATGTACTGCAGGACGCCGCCCGTCCAGCCGGGGAAGCCGATGCCGAGGATCGACCCGATGTTGGCGTCGGCGACCGACGTCAGGACGCCCTCCTCCAGGAGCCGGACGGTGTCCAGCGCCTCGGAGAACAGCATGCGCTCCTGCATGTCCTCGAAGGGGATCTCCGTGCCCGGGCGGGTGAAGTGCTCCCGCAGTCCCGGCCACAGCCCGGCGCGCCTGCCGTCCTCCCCGTACTCGTAGAATCCGGCGCCGCCGCTGCGGCCGGTGCGCCCGAACTCGTCGACCATGCGGTCGACGACGGTCTCGGCGGGGTGGGTCGTCCAGGTGCCGCCCGCCTCCTCGACGGCCCGCCTCGACTCGGCGCGGATCCTCCGCGGCAGGGTGAGCGTCAGCTCGTCCATCAGGGAGAGCACCTTGGCCGGGTAGCCGGCCTGGGCGGCGGCCTGCTCGACGGAGGCGGGCTCGATGCCCTCGCCGACCATCGCCACACCCTCGTCGATGAAGTGCCCGATGACGCGGGAGGTGAAGAAGCCGCGCGAGTCGTTGACGACGATCGGGGTCTTGTCGATCTGCCGTACGAGGTCGAAGGCGCGCGCCAGGGCCTCGTCGCCGGTGCGCCCGCCCTTGATGATCTCGACGAGCGGCATCTTGTCGACGGGCGAGAAGAAGTGCAGTCCGACGAAGTCCGTCTGCCGCTCGACGCCTTCGGCCAGCACGGTGATCGGCAGGGTCGAGGTGTTGGAGCACAGCAGCGCGTCCGGCTCGACGACGTGCTGGATCTCCTGGAACACCTTGTGCTTGAGCGCCGGGTCCTCGAAGACGGCCTCGATCACGGCGTCGCAGCCCGCGAGGTCGTTCGGGTCGGCGGTGGGCGTGATGCGGGCGAGGAGCGCGTCGGCCTTCTCCCGGCTCGTACGGCCGCGGGAGACGGCCTTGGCGCAGAGCTTCTCGGAGTAGCCTCTGCCCTTGGCGGCGGCCTCGGCGGACACGTCCTTGAGGACGACGTCGATACCGGCGCGGGCGCACGCGTACGCGATGCCGGCGCCCATCATCCCGGCGCCCAGGACGGCGACCCTGCGGACCTGGCGGGGCGCGACGTCCTGGGGGCGGTTGGCCCCGGAGTTGACGGCCTGGAGGTCGAAGAAGAAGGCCTGGATCATGTTCTTGGAGGTCTGGCCCGCGGCCAGCTCCACGAAGTAGCGCGCCTCGATGACCTGCGCGGTCTCGAAGTCGACCTGGGAGCCCTCCACGGCGGCCGCGAGGATGTTGCGCGGCGCCGGGTAGGGCGCGCCGTTCGTCTGCTTGCGCAGGTTGGCCGGGAAGGCGGGCAGGTTCGCCGCGAACCGGGGGCTGGACGGGGTGCCGCCGGGAATGCGGTAACCGGGCTCGTCCCAGGGCTGGGACGACTCGGGGTTGGCGTCGATGAAGGCGTGGGCCTTGGCGAGCATCTCCTCCCGGGTGGCCGCCACTTCGTGGACGAGGCCGTTCTCCAGGGCGCGTCGCGGGCTGTACCGGGTGCCCTGGAGGAGGACCTTGAGGAGCGCGTCGGCGATGCCGAGGAGGCGTACGGTCCTGACGACGCCGCCGCCTCCGGGCAGCAGGCCGAGGGTGACCTCGGGGCAGCCGATCCTGGAGCCGGGCGCGTCGAGAGCGATCCGGTGGTGGCAGGCCAGCGCCAGTTCGTAGCCGCCGCCCAGGGCCGCGCCGTTCATGGCGGCGACGACGGGCTTGCCGAGGGTCTCGATGCGGCGCAGGTCGCGCTTGACGGCGAGGCCGCCGTCGAAGAGCTGCCCGGCCGTCTCCGGCGTGACCCGGATGAGGTCGCGCAGGTCGCCGCCCGCGAAGAAGGTCTTCTTGGCGGAGGTGAGGATGACACCGCGCACGGACCGCGGGTCGGCCTGGACCGCCGCCTCCAGGCGGTCGGCGACCGCGGTGAGCGACTGCCTGAACGCCTGGTTCATGGTGTTCGCGGACTGGTCGGGGTCGTCGAGGACCAGGGTGACGACACCGGTCTCGTCCTGTTCCCAGCGGATGGTGGTGCTCTCGGTCATGAGGGGGTTCTCCGTAGAGGTCCGGGGGCCGCGGAAGTCCGGGATGTGCGGGGGCCGGTTGTCCACCGGCGGGTTACAGGCGCTCGACGATCGTCGCGATGCCCATGCCGCCGCCCACGCACAGCGTGGCGAGGCCGAACCGCTTGTCCCGGCGCTCCAGTTCGTCGACGAGCGTGCCGAGGATCATCGCGCCGGTCGCGCCGAGCGGGTGGCCCAGCGCGATGGCGCCGCCGTTGACGTTGACCTTGTCGAGGGACAGGCCCATGTCCCGGGCGAAGCGCAGGACGACCGCGGCGAAGGCCTCGTTGATCTCGACGAGGTCGATGTCGTCGATGGTCAGGCCGGCCTTGGCGAGTGCCTTGCGGGTGGCGGGCGCGGGCCCGGTCAGCATGATGGTCGGCTCGGAGCCGGAGACGGCCGCGGAGACGATCCGCGCGCGCGGGGTGATCCCGTAGCGCTCGCCGACCTCCTTGGACCCGACGGCGACCAGCGAGGCGCCGTCCACGATCCCGGAGGAGTTGCCCGCGTGGTGGACGTGGTCGATCCTCTCCACCCAGTGGTACTTCTGCAGCGCCACGGCGTCGAAGCCGCCCAGCTCGCCGATGTCCGCGAACGACGGCTTGAGCCGGGCCAGGGAGTCGGCCGTGGTGCCGGGGCGCGGGTGCTCGTCGTGGTCGAGGACGACGAGCCCGTTGCGGTCCTTGACGGGCACGACGGACCTGTCGAAGCGGCCGTCCTTCGCGGCCTCGGCGGCACGCTCCTGCGACAGCGCCGCGTACTCGTCGACGTCGCGGCGGGAGAAGCCCTCGACGGTGGCGATGAGGTCGGCGCCGATGCCCTGCGGTACGAAGTCGGTGGCCAGGTTGGTCATCGGGTCGGCGAACCAGGCGCCGCCGTCGGAGCCCATCGGCACCCGGGACATCGACTCGACGCCGCCCGCGAGGACGAGGTCCTCCCAGCCCGAACGGACCTTCATCGCGGCCAGGTTGACGGCTTCCAGACCCGACGCGCAGAAGCGGTTCTCCTGGACGCCGGCCACGGTGTCCGGCAGGCCGGCGGCGAGGGCCGCGATGCGGGCGATGTCGGATCCCTGGTCGCCGACCGGTCCGACGACACCGAGCACGACGTCGTCGATCGCGGCCGGGTCGAGCCCCGGGAAGCGGTCCCGGATCTCGTGGATGAGCCCCACGACCAGGTCGACGGGCTTGGTGCCGTGCAGGGCGCCGGTCGCCTTGCCGCGGCCGCGCGGGGTGCGGATCGCGTCGTACACGTACGCTTCGGTGGTCACTCGTGAGCCTTTCGGGGAGAGCCCGGGAGAGCGGGGCGGTCAGCCGAGCAGGGAACGGCCGATGATCTCCTTCATGATCTCGGTCGTCCCGCCGTAGATGGTCTGGATGCGGCCGTCGGTGAAGGCCTTGGCAACGCGGTACTCCGTCATGTAGCCGTAGCCGCCGTGCAGTTGCAGGCAGCGGTCCGCGACGCGTTTCTGCAGTTCGGTGGCCCACCACTTGGCCATCGAGGCGTGCACCGCATCGAGTTCACCCGCCGTGTGGTCGACGATGCAGCGGTCGATGAACGTCCGGGTGACGGCGCACTCGGTGGCCATCTCGGCCACCTCGAAGCGGATGTGCTGGAGCCTGGCCAGCGGGCGCCCGAAGGCCTCGCGCTCCTTGACGTAGTCGGTGGTGATCTCCAGCAGGTGCTCGGCGGCGGCGATCCCCGCCACGGCGATGCCCAGCCGTTCCTGCGCGAGGTTCGTCATCAGGTGCAGGAAGGCGCCGTTCGGCTCGCCGAGCAGGTTCTCCTTCGGGACGCGTACGTCGTGGAAGAACAGTTCCGCGGTGTCCTGCGCCTTCTGGCCGATCTTGTCGAGGTTGCGGCCGCGCTCGAACCCCTGCGCGCCGCGCTCGACGACCAGCAGGGAGAGCCCCTTCGCGCCGCCCTCGGGGGTGGTCCTGGCGACGACGATCACCAGGTCGGCCAGGATGCCGTTGGAGATGAACGTCTTGGAGCCGTTGAGCAGCCAGTGGTCGCCCCGGTCCTCGGCGTGCGTCCTGATGCCCTGGAGGTCGGAGCCGGCGCCGGGCTCGGTCATGGCGATGGCGGTGATCAGGGAGCCGTCGCAGAAGCCGGGCAGCCAGCGCCGCTTCTGCTCCTCGGTGCCGAGGCCCGTCAGATAGGGCCCGATGACGTCGTTGTGCAGCCCGAGCGCGAGCCCGGCGGCGCCCGCGCGCGTGAACTCCTCGGCGAGTACGGCGCTGTAGCGGAAGTCGGTGTCGCCGCCGCCCCCGTACTCCTCGGGGACGGCGAGGCCGAGCAGCCCCTGCCGGCCGGCCGCGAGCCAGGCCTCGCGCGAGACGATGCCGTCCTTCTCCCACTGCTCGTGGTGCGGCAGCACCTCCTTGGCGAGGAAGGTGCGGACGGTCTCGCGGAACGCCTCGTGCTCGGGCGTGAAGATCTGCCGCTTCATTCGGGGGTGCCCTTCGGTTCGGGGAGGCCCTGCAGGAGATCCGGTACGTCCCAGTCGCGGGCCACGTCCGCGGTGTCGCCGCCCGGCCGCGCCGGTCCCCCGCGGACGGTGGTAGGGGTGGCGGAGAAGCGGGGCGCGGGGGCGGGCTGGGTGATGCCGCCGTGTTCGGTGAAGGTGCCGCGGGCCGCGAGGTGCGGGTGGTGCGGTGCCTCGCGCAGCGAGAGCACGGGCGCCACGCACGCGTCGGACCCGTCGAAGACCGCGGTCCACTCGTCGCGCGTACGGGTCCCGAAGCGGGCCGCGACCGCCTCGCGCAGCTCGCCCCAGCGGGAGAGGTCCTTGCGCGCCGAGGCGTGCTCCCCGAGGCCGAGCAGTTCGGTGAACTCGTCGTAGAACCGCTCCTCCAGCGCGCCGACCGCCATGTACCGGCCGTCGGCCGTCCGGTACGTGCCGTAGTAGGGGCAGCCGCCGTCCAGGAGGTTGGCGCCGCGCCGGTCGTGCCAGCCGCCGGCGGCCAGCATGCCGTGGATCATCGAGGAGAGGTGGGCGGTGCCGTCCACGATCGCCGCGTCCACGACCTGACCGGCGCCGCCCGCGCGCGCGTGGTGGAGGGCGGCGAGGACGCCGACGACGAGGTACAGCGAGCCGCCCGCGTAGTCCCCGAGGAGATTGGCGGGGACGGCCGGGGGCGCGTCCGGGGCACCGATCATGCCGAGGGTGCCGGTCAGCGCGATGTACGCGATGTCGTGGCCGGCGCGCGGGGCGAGCGGCCCGTCCTGGCCCCAGCCGGTCATCCGGCCGTAGACGAGCCCGGGGTTGCGGGCGTGGCAGGCCGCCGGCCCCACGCCCAGGCGTTCGGCGACGCCCGGACGGTAGCCCTCGACGAGGACGTCGGCGCGCCCGGCCAGGCCGAGGACCCGCTCGGCCCCGTCGGGTGCCTTGAGGTCGACGACCACCGAGCGCTTGTTGCGGTTGGTGATGTCGTACGCGGGGTCGATCCCGAGCCCCCCGCCGCCGGGCCGGTCCACGCGGACGACGTCGGCGCCCAGGTCGGCGAGGAGCATGGCGGCGAACGGACCGGGTCCGATGCCCGCCAGCTCGACCACGCGCACCCCGGTCAGCGGGCCGTGCCCTGCCGTTCCCGCCGCTGCCATCAAGCCCCCAGCACTGTGACACAACTGATGTAACATCAGTGATGTTAAGAACGCGTCCCGCTCCGCACAAGCCCTCGGCGAGCAAGCGCTCAGTCAATTCTGGAGGGCTTGCGGCCTTTTCGCCGGGATACCGGTCCGGTTCTCCGCGCCTCACGCTAGCCTCGGCCACCGGCAACGGCGCGGGCTGAACGGCGGAGAGGTGCCATGAGCAGGCAGGACGGTACGGAACGCACGTACGACATCGTGCTCTTCGGAGCCACGGGGTTCGTCGGGACACTCACCGCGGAGTACCTCGCCGCCCACGCCCCCCAGGGGCTGCGCTGGGCGGTCGCGGCCCGCGACACCGGGAGGCTGGAGCGGCTGCGGGACCGCTTGACGGCGATCGACCCGCGCTGCGCGGAGCTGCCGCTGCTGCGGGCCGACGTCACCGATCCGGCCTCCCTGCGGGACGTCGCGGAGCACGCGCGCGTGGTGGCCACGACGGTCGGCCCCTACCTGCAGTACGGCGAGGGGCTGGTCGCCGCCTGCGCGGAGGCGGGCACCGACTACCTGGACCTCTGCGGCGAGCCCGAGTTCGTGGACCTCATGTACGTACGGCACGACGCACGCGCGCGGGAGACCGGCGCCCGGCTGGTGCACGCGGCCGGCTTCGACTCGGTCCCGCACGACCTGGGCGCATGGTTCACCGTGCGGCAGCTCCCCGAGGGCGTGCCGCTGACCGTGGACGGGTTCGTACGGGTCGGGGCGACGTTCTCGGGCGGCACCTTCGCCTCCGCCCTGGGTCAGTTCGCGCGCGGGCGGCACATGGCGGCCGCGGCGCGCGACCGCGGGCGGCACGAGCCGCGGCTGGTCGGGCGCCGGGCGTACGCGCCGACGGGCGCCCCGCGCTACGTGGGCGAGCTGGGCGCGTGGGCCCTGCCGCTGCCCACCGTCGACGCGCAGATCGTGCGGCGGTCCGCGCGGGCGCTGGAACGGTACGGGCCCGACTTCCGCTACCGGCACTACGCGGCGGTCGGGACGCTGCCGTCCGCCGTCGGCGGGGTGCTGGGAGCCGGGACGCTCATCGCGGCGGCGCAGGTGCCCGCCGTGCGGCGGTGGCTGTCGGACCGCCTGAAGCCGGGCGACGGACCGGACGAGGAGAAGCGGGCGGGCAGCTGGTTCTCCGTGCGGTTCATCGGGGAGGGGGGCGGCAAGCGGGTCTTCACCGAGGTGGCCGGCGGGGATCCGGGGTACGGGGACACCGCCAAGATGCTGGCCGAGTCGGCGTTGTGTCTCGCCCTCGACGAGCTCCCCTCCACGTCGGGGCAGGTGACGACAACCGTCGCCCTGGGAGATGCGCTCATCGAGCGGCTGCGGGGGGCGGGGATCCGTTTCCGGGTCGCGGCCACGCGGTAGCGCTCCGCGCGCCACGGAAGGCGCGGCAGGAAGGGCCGCCCGTCCGGCGCCCTCTCATCACACGGGAGCATCCTTGGGTTCCGGGATCGACGTACTCGTCCTCGGCGGGGCCGGGGTCGACACCATCGTGTACGTGTCCGAACTGCCCCTGCCCTACGCGGACAGCCGTATGGTGCCGTCCATCGAGACGCGGGCCGGGCAGACCGGGGACTTCGTCGCGCTCGGGACGCACGCGCTCGGGCTGCGTACGCACCACCTCGACATGCTCGGCGCCGATCACCACGGCGATCTGGTCCGGGCGCTGCACCGGGACCGGGGGGTCGCGCTCACCGAGGTCCCGCAGCCGGCCGGCACCAAGCGGGCGGTGAACCTCGTCGGGCCGGACGGGCGGCGGCTGTCGCTGTACGACAGCACGCGCGGGCACGACGACGACCGGCTGCCCCCGCGGACCGTACGGGCGCTCGCCTCGGTGAGCCGGCACGCCCACGTCTCCATCAGCCGGCCCTGCGCGCACGCCCTGCCGGTCCTGCGGGAGACGGGGGTGACCGTCTCGACCGACCTGCACAACTGGGACGGGACGCAGGCCTACCACGAGCGGTTCGCGTACGAGGCCGACGTCGTCTTCCTGTCGACGACCGCGCTGGCGGACCCGGAGGGGACCATGCGGCGGATCGCCGACCGGGGCCGGGCCGAGGTCGTCGTCGCCACCGCGGGGGCCGAGGGCGCGTACCAGCTGCTCGACGGCGAGCTGACGCACATCCCGGCCGTCGCACCGCCCGCGCCCGTCGTGGACTCCAACGGGGCCGGGGACGCCTTCGCGGCGGGCTACCTCTTCGGGCGGCTGACGGGCGAACCGCCCGGGCGCTGCGGCCTCTTCGGCGCGGTCGCCGGGGCCTACGCCTGCACGGTGCCGGCCACCGGCTCCGACGTCATCTCCCGCGAGGAGCTGCTCAGGGCCACGGCTACCACCCGATGACCGTGCAGACCATGCCCACCGTCCAGGCGACGCCCACCACGACCGCGAGGACCAGTCCCGCCATCACGGTCCGTTCGGCGGGCCGGGCGGGGCCGGCGGCGGGCTTCGGGGCGCGGTGTGTCGTCATGCGCCCAGCCTGCCGATCATGGTGGGGTCAGGCATCCGTACGGGTACTCAGGACGCGTACTCAGAACGCACTCATGCCGTCGTCCCCCGCAGCGCCCGGCGGCACAGCGCGTCGGCGTGCCGGGTCGTCTCGGGCAGGCGGAAGCGCGGCGCGAGGTGGAGGGTGTGGGCGCAGGCGGTGTCCAGGGTCACCCGGTGGCCGACCGAGACGAACACCGGTCTGGTCCCCGCCCGGGTGCGCAGCGCGCGGCCGACCTCCTCCTCGCCCGCGAGCAGCGGTGCGGAGGAACCGCGCGGCGTCCGGCTCCTCGTGGGTGAAGGTGAACGGGTTCTTGGCGACCCCGATCGTCGGGAGGCCGGTGAGGACGCCGAGGTGGCTCGCCAGGCCGAAGCGGCGGGGGTGGGCGAGGCCGTAGCCGTCGCAGACCACCAGACCCGGGGCGCACGGCAGCGCTTCGAGGGCGGCCAGGACGGCCGGGAGCTCCCGGAAGGCGAGCAGTCCCGGGACGTACGGGAACGGCACCCGGCCGACGGCCGTGGACTCGGCGACCACGTCGAGGGTCGCCGCGTCGAGCACGACGGCCGCGGCCACGACGACGTCGCGCTCGTCGTCGTACGCCACGTCGACGCCGGTCACCCGGCCGGTTCCCGGCGCCGGCCCCGGCTCGTCGAGGACCACCCGCCCCCGCAGCCCGTCCTGCACGGCCAGGGCCCGCTCCTCGGTGGCGGGCCAGTCCACGGGAATGCGTACGGTCGTCACGGTGCCCTCAGTCATGTTCTCGCCCTCGGTCGTGGTGGCGTCGAGCCCGGGCCGACGCCGGGACGGCCGGTGGCGGGGCCGGCCGCCCCGGGTGCCGGCCGAAGCCCCGTCAGCGTTCCAGGCGGGCCACCCGGCCCTTCTCGCCCGAGGCCCAGCAGGCCAGGTCGGGGGCGCAGTCCACGGTGTCGTACGAGCCGGTGTCCAGCGTGCGCCAGGTGCGGCCGCCGTCCGTGGTGAGGTCGGTGCCGGTGGGACCGACCGCGAGGGCGGAGGTGCGGCTGCGCGGGAGCCAGGTGACGCCGGAGCGGTACGCGGGCGGCGGCGTGGTGGCCGCGGTCCAGGTGCGGCCGCCGTCGCCGCTGACCGCTGCCGCCTTCGGCGAGGCCTGGTCGGCGCGGTAGTCGCCGCCGACCGCGATGCCGTGCGTGCGGTCGCGGAAGGCGAGGGCGAAGACGCCGCGTGCCGGGTCGCCCGCCGGGAGGGGGCTGTCGGTGGCGGTCCAGGTGCGGCCGCGGTCGGCGGAGTGCAGCACACGCGCGCGTGCCGCGCCGCCCGTGGCCAGCCACACGTCCCGCGGCCCCGAACCGACCAGACACTGCCCACCGGCCGCGAAACCCGCCTCGCCCTCCAGGGCGGCGGGCATCCCGGCGCTGGGCAGCACCTTCCAGGAGCGGCCGCCGTCGCCGGTCGACAGGATGCGGAACTTCCCGTCCACCGGGTCGCTCATCGCCAGTCCGTGGCGCCGGTCGAGGAAGGTCATGCAGTCGTAGAAGGCCTTGGCGTCGGTGTTGCGGAACGACTCGGTCCAGGTGGCGCCGCCGTCCTCGGTCCGCAGGATCCTGGAGGCCTCGCCCTCACCGATGGCCAGCACCACGGCGCGCCTGCCGTCGAAGGCCTCGACATCACGGAACTCCAGTCCGGCGGCCCCGGGCGGCGACACGTTCCGCCAGTGCGCGCCGCCGTCGGCGGTGCGCAGGACGGTGCCCTTGGATCCGGCCAGCCAGGCGGTGTTCCGGCTGACGGCGGACAGGCCGCGGAAGCGCGCGTCCGTACCGGTGGCCCTCGGTTCCCAGTGCGCCGGTTTCCCGCCGGCCGGCCCGTGGGCCGCCGGTCCGTCCGCCTGCGCCGGTGCGGTAAGCACGGCCGCGAACGCCGCCCCGCACACCCCCGCCGTCACCACGCGCCTCATGAATTTCGTACGTGTCCTGCCTCGCGTCTTCCCCAAGCCCCTCATGGCGGGCGAAGCTAGCCCACTCCCCCGGTCGCGTCCAGAGGTCCCAGGGGTCCCGGGCGATCACCCGGAAATCAGCGATCACTCCCGTGATTGAAAGGCGGTGACGGAGGTCACTTGGAGTTCATACGTTTTCACAGGCACGGATCGGCCGGTTCCGACGTCCTTACAAGTGCCCGGCTCATCCGTCCGCAGTTCGTCCGCACGTCACAAGGGAGCAAGGCGTTGTCCACCGTTATCGAGCAGCCCGTAGAGGCCCGCCTCGTCGCCGCCGCGCCGCGGATGCCGAGCATTCCCGCGACCCTCGGCTACGACCCCCACGATCCCTTCGCCGTCCGCATGTCCTTCCCGGCCCCGTCCACGCTCGAAGGCGTGGAGGTGTGCTGGACCTTCGCCCGTGAGCTGCTCGCCGCGGGCCTGGAGGAGGAGGTGGGGCACGGGGACGTACGGGTGCGGCCGTACGGGTACGACCGCATCGTCCTGGAGTTCCACGCCCCGGAGGGCACCGCCGTGATCCACGTGCGCGCGGGCGAACTGCGGCACTTCCTGGACAGCTCGACGGAACTGGTCCCGGTCGGTCTGGAGCATCTGCACCAGGACCTGGACCACGGGCTCGCCGAACTGCTGCGCGACTCCTGCTGACGGCTTTCCGGCCCACGGGTTTCCGGCGCACAAGTTTCCGGCGCACGGGCGGAGGTGTCCCGGCGCAGGCGCCCCGACAGAAGCGTCCCGGCAGGTGGTGTGCGGTCAGCCCGCCCCGCCGAGGAGGGCGTTGAGTTCCCCGTGGTCGAGGCCGTCGGCCAGCGCTCCGTACGTCCCCGTGTCCAGCAGCTCCCGCGTGGCACGGCGGACCAGTGCGTGCGCCGCCTGCGCGATGCCCGACCCCACGCTGATCCGGGCGACCCCCAGCGAGGACAGCTCCGTGACGGACGGGGCGCCGGGCCCCGCCATCACGTTGAGCGGGCCGTCCACGCCCTCGGCCAGGGCCTTGACGGTGACCGGGTCCACCACGCCGGGTACGAAGACGCCGTCGGCACCGGCGGCCAGGAATGCGGCCGCGCGCTCCAGGGTGGCGGACAGGCTTCCGGCGCCCCGCAGGTACGTGTCGACACGGGCGTTGACGAACAGCGGCACCCCGGCCGAGTCGGCGGCGGCGCGGGCCGCCGCGATCCGCGCGGCCTGCTCGGCGATCGGCCGCAGCGGCTCGCCGCTTTCCGGGGACGGGTGCGGCTCGTGGAGGGCGTCCTCGATGTTCACGCCCACGACGCCGGCCGCGAGTACCGCGCGGACCGTCTCACCGACACCCCCGGCGTCCCCGGCGTACCCGGTCTCGATGTCCGCGCTGACGGGTACGCGGACCGCGGCGGCGATCCGTGCGACAGCCGCGAGGGCCGTGTCCCGGTCGAGCCGGTCGCCGTCCGCGGCGCCGAGGTCCCAGGCGAGGCCCGCGCTGGTGGTCGCGACGGCGCGGGCACCCGCCGCCTCGACGAGCCGGGCACTCGCGGTGTCCCAGGCGTTGGCGAGGACAAGGGGCCGTCCGGCGACGTGCAGCGCGCGGAACTCCAGGGCCTGCTCGAGAAGTCTGCTCATGCGCAGGAGCCAACCACCGGGCAGGGCTGCCCGCTGGCAGGAATCCGACACGTGCGTGGACACCGGACGGACCCCGCCGGACCCGGCGCCCCTTCCGGTGGGCCGCGCCGCTCAGTGCCCCGGCACCCCGGGGGGCGCCGTCCCGGCCACCGCCGAGAGGATGTCCTGGACCGCCTGCTTCAGCATCGGCGTCGTCGTCCCGCCGCGTTCGGCCAGGGCCGCGGTCCGGGCCTCGTACTGCCGGAACTCCCTGCCCGGCACCAGCGTGCGCACCTCGGCCGCGGCCGCCAGGGCGACGAGCGCCGCGTCCCGCGGGGACACCTCGTCGACCGGTACCGGTCCTTCCAGCACCAGGCGTGCCTCCTCGCGCAGCTTGTCCACCACGGCGACCCGGTCGATCTCGTACTCCACGGACGGGAAGACACCGAGCACGCGCGTCTTCTCGGCGCGCAGATAGCCGTCCGCGGCGAGCTGCGCCTCCACCGCGTCCAGCGTGATGCGGGCCCGCAGGCTCACCCAGGTCTTCCACTTGTGCGGGAGGGACTCCTCGACGAGTTCCAGGAGGCCGTCGAGGACCGGGTCCCCGGTGCGGCCGTCGGGGTCGGTGGGCACGGCGACGCCGTCCGCGTCGGCCAGCAGCCCGCGCTGCGCCAGCTCGGTGAGGGCACCGGCGCGGACCAGGTGCGGAACCTGGGAAGCACCGGTGACCTTGCCTTTCGTGGTGTCCCAGGCCAGCAGGTAGAGACGGGCGGGCAGCGAGAGCGGGCCGTTGGGCACGGAGTCTCCTTCAGGTGGTCGGGGATGGGAGCCGGACCGGGGTCGAGGCCGAGGTCAAAAGTGGGGTGGGGTCATTTAATTCGTTGACAGTGGTTCGGCCCCCTCCTACCGTGTTGATCGCCCTGTTGTCGCCGAATGGAGAAGGACGTTGCTCGTCTGAGGTCACGAGACACCGCGTCACCCACGTCCCGTGTGTGCGCAGCGTGCGACCTCGGCTCCGAGCCGTCCGGCGGAACAGGGCTTCTCCCGTGCCCCGCACTCCGCGGATGTCCCGAAGGGTTCCGTCCTTCCGGCCGTCGCCGCCTTCCGGTGTCTCGATACGTGTCGCCCTGACCGCATCCAGCATCGCGAGGCCTGTATGTCTCATGCCCCCACTTCCCTCACCTGCACCTCCCTCTCCTTCTCCTGGCCCGACGGCACCCTCGTGTTCGAGGACCTCCAGGTCGCCTTCGGCCCCGGCAGGACCGGGCTCGTCGGCGTCAACGGCTCGGGCAAGTCGACCCTGCTGAAGCTCATCGCGGGGGAACTCACCCCCTCCGAGGGCACCGTCCGCGTCACGGGCGAGGTCGGCCGGCTGCCGCAGAACGTCACCCTCGACACCGCGCTCCGCGTCGACGAGGTCCTGGACATCGCCGCGAAGCGGGCCGCGCTGCACGCCATCGAGGCGGGCGACGTGTCCGGGTCGCACTTCGACGTCGTGGGCGACGACTGGGACGTCGAGGAGCGTGCCGTGGCGACGCTCGGCGAACTCGGCCTCGGTCACATCGGCCTCGACCGCACCATCGGCGAGGTCTCGGGCGGCGAGTCGGTCCTGCTGCGCCTGGCCGCGCTGCTGCTGCGCCGGCCCGACGTGCTCCTGCTGGACGAGCCCACCAACAACCTCGACCTGTACGCGCGCCGGCGGCTGTACGCGGCCGTCGAGGCCTATTCCGGCATTCTGGTCGTGGTCAGCCACGACCGCGAACTCCTCGACCTGGTCGACCAGATCGCCGACCTGCGTTCCGGTGGGATCACCTGGTACGGCGGCAACCACTCGGCCTACGAGGAGGCCCTGGCCACCGAGCAGGAGGCAGCCGAGCGCATGGTGCGGGTCGCCGGGTCCGACCTGAAGAAGCAGAAGCGCGAACTGGCCGACGCGCAGGTCAAGCTGGCCCGGCGCAAGCGGTACGGGCAGAAGATGTTCGAGCAGAAACGCGAGCCGAAGATCGTGATGGGGGCGCGCAGACGCGCGGCCCAGGAGTCCGCGGGCAAGCACCGCATCATGCACGAGGAGCGGCTC